>CAZHPE010000243.1:0-3668 GCA_964534775.1 uncultured candidatus Brocadiaceae bacterium | reverse complement strand
GGGGGTACCACTTTGGACAAGACGCCCTTCGGCCAAGAAGTCGAAGGGCTTTCTCTTTTCTGTGCAAAGGTTTACATCGTTCAGAGTACGGTTCAAAGTCACCGATTCCAGGATCTCGCGTCTGGTGCCCATCTTTGAACCGCGCCAGATTTCGGGCAGCCGCTGCATCCAGTCGAACACCCGCAGGGCCATGTCCCCGCCAGAAGCGTCGGCGTCGCCGCAGCGTTCCAGGGACGTCTTGACTCCCTCGGCCTCGCTCTTCAGCTCGTCCGTCTTGCTCCGGAACGTCGGCTCATCTATGACGCCGCCAAGGTAGGCGTTCAGAAGCCGATCCTCCATAACGCGGAGTTCCGTGCGACGCTTGGCGAGCGTTTGCCTCTGTCGGCGCCGGTTCTCGGTTACATCCTGCAAGGCGGCCGCGAGGGCCCTCTTGAACCAACCGGCTATCTCCGGCGTCGGCATCTGCAGAGCCGCCAGATCCCCGGCGATTGCATCCTCAAGGTCTCCGCCGCGCCAGCGAACGATCGGATGCTCCGGCCCTGGATCATTGTTCGCGCACCGGTAGTAGATGTGTTCGCGCACGCCCCCGCCTTTGAGCCTACGGCGGACTCGTTCGCCAGTGACCCCGCTCCCGCACATCGTTCTTGAGGAAGTCCCCCTTATGCCGGGGCTTCGGACAGATCGTTGGCTGACCGACCCAGCCGCCAATCCGTTCAAACTCCATCTCGAAGAGCCTGTTGTACGCCGCTTGCCAGGCCACTTCCTTGCCTGCTTTCGATGTCGCCACGGGGCGTCCTGACACCCAGGGAACGGAGTCGACGGCCGCGTATATCTCCTGGGCCTCGTCAAGGGGGTCGATGAGTCTGGCGCTGCAGAACATGTAGGCGGTCTCGAACTTCACCTGCGCCCCTCAGGACTCTTCGTGCTGCGGTCCTCCGTGTTGACATCGGGTTCCGCATTGCACATCATTACACCTGAAGGATACAACAGCGTTCTGTGGGACAGGCAAACAGCCATCGGGCGCGGTACGCTCATCAGGCCGAACGGAAGACAATGCGATGGCGGGGTGCGTGGCCAAGGCCACATCGCCCACTGCAAGAGTCAACTCAGATGTCAACACCCGACCAGAACCGATTGAGTGCCTCCCAATCGATCGAAGAACCACGCTTTAGCCGCGTCTTCATTGGCGTGTTCTCGGGACTGGTCTGCTTGCACGCAGTTCTCGTAGTTTGCGTACGTCTCTACCCCTTCGTCGATCTGCCCAACCACCTAGCCACTGCTTCCATTTGGCGGCACTACGGACAGCGCACGAACGACTTTGCGATGTACTACCGTGTCCGCGCACTTGCACAACCGAATACGCTGCACCCATTCTTGTGCAGCCTCCCCCTCTTTCCCACGGTCGAACTGGCCAACAAGATCCTGTACGCTTCATACGTCGTTTCAGTTCCGTTACTGATTCTCCTTCTCGTAAGAAAGCTTCATGGAAACCCATGGTTCTCCTTGCTTTCTCTGCTGCTCTTGTATAACTTCAACGTTTCTTGGGGCTTCGTTGGCTTCACCCTGGCAATACCTATAGTCCTGACACTAATCTACCTTCTCCTGAGCCTCCCGTGGCGTGCGTCTTGGCTCCGCGACGCTGCTGTCGGAGCCATCCTTATTGCCCTGTTCTTCACACATCTCCTTGTCACGGTGTTCTGCGTACTACTTTACAGCCTCTGGTGCTTCTACACGCACAGAACGTCGCGCCGACTCATTCTGACAAGACTGCTTCCTGTGGCTCCGGTCCTCGGCCTGATCGTCGCCTTCTGGTTGACCCATGAGCACGGTACTCACGTGAACACCCTGGGCTTCTTGCTCTGGTACTATCGGCATGAATACATCGGTTCCCTGCCCAGGCGAATCCACTTGCTCTACATAGACAACCACCACTTGCTCGCTGGAGGCGCAGGTAGATACCTTGGCGGCCTCTTTTCGATGACCATTCTGCTTGCTGCCGTATCAGGGCTTCATGGAACCTGGAGGAGTGTGCTGCGAGCTCTGGCAGACAACAGGGTCAAGCTGATGGTGGTCTTTCTCTTGGCAGCGGTGGGCTGTTACACCCTGCTGCCCCAACATTTGCCAGGACAAGCCATTCTGTACTACCGATTCTCATGTTTCGTCTGGCTCTTCCTCATTGTGCTAGGCAGCGCTTTGGCAGGAGGCAAGTGGAAAGGCTTCCTTGCAGTCTCCTTCTCGCTCGTGTGCCTGGTGCACCTCGCTCTTTCAGTGGAGTATTTCGCGCAATTCAACAGAGAGAATCGGGGATTCACCAAAGAGCTACTGCCCGACGAAGCCCAGGGAAGGGTGCTGGCCGGGCTGCCCTACGACTACGGGTTCCGCGGTACCCCAGTTTACATTCATTTTCAGGACTACAACATAGTGTGGAAGCGCGGCGTAACGGTCTCGGCAATAGTCGACTACAGATTTGGCACCATTCGGAGGAAAGTCGGTACGGAGGTGCTACCTGCGGCCAAGCATTCGCTTCTTCGATGGGTGGGACGTAGGAGAGACTACCGGGGGCAGTACGCTGACGTGGACTTCGTTCTCGTGCGAGGAGACCTGCCAGAGAGAGCGGCGCTCTATTTCGAGCACTTCCGCTGTCTGAAGACGCGTGGCAAGTGGCGGCTTTACGAAAACGAGCGGTCGCCGATGAAGGGCGATCGCGGCGCGGGAGCCGGCGGACAGCACCCGTCGCAGTTGCCCAGTGCGGCACCGTGAAACGCCGAACGCGCCGCTCCAGCCGACTGGCTATGTCCGCGGGCGCGGCGCGCCCGAGGGCCAGGTGCACGACACCGCCGTGGAGATCGGGAGTGCGCTGCTCCCGGTGCTGACGCCGCTCTTCGGGAGGCTCGTGGAAGTGGTGAAGATCGTCTCAGATCCGTTCGACCAGTGACTGGAGTTGTCGTATTCAGAATGCTGTAATTGTAGGCCCCTTGCCACCGTAGTAGTCACCGTCTTGCTTGCCGGGGTCCCCGCTGCCGGGTGTCTTGGAGTGACCCAAAAGGGGCACGAGACTGACGGCGCAACCCGCGTTGAGGAGCAAGCTGAGGTTTGACAGACGCACGTTCCCCCACCTACGCGCGTTGTTTCACAAGTCTATCCAGAGCAACGAGATATGGCTCCGGCCGCGCGAATACCTCCACGTAGGCGGTCACGACCGGTTCAAAGTTGCGGCAGTTAGGGGTACCACCTTCCTGAACCCTTTGAAAGGGCCGTTTCGAGGCCGTTTGCGCCATCCGCAGCCGTTTCAGCCTTCTCCCCCCTGAAGCACCTCGACTGTCCCATTCTGTGCCAGTATGGCGCTTTGCACGCCGTCCGAATAGGCATACTGGACGCCATGCACCTCAGGAAGAGTGCGGAAGAGTCTGGTCGATGAACAGTCTTCCGATGGAACTTATGGGACCCTTAACTGGGCTTTCCATTTGGCAGAACAGTCCAGTGATGCTGCCGATGGCATGGACTGTACGGTACCCGGGTCACCCCGTCAAGCCCGAAAGCAGCAGCGCAGCAGCGAGCGGGGAGCCGTCCAGAAGGGAAGCGCCGGCCTTGCAGTCCTGCGAGAAGCCCGCCCGGAAGAAAGAATTCTGTATTCTCAGAACGCGGTCAACGCCAAGAGCACAGCAGCG
>CAZHPE010000242.1:0-3759 GCA_964534775.1 uncultured candidatus Brocadiaceae bacterium | reverse complement strand
TTGCCAAGGGATGGGACACCTTGTGGGACGGTCGCGTGTGAACGGGCCGGCCTCGCCTTGACGCCTCGCCCTCGAACCCGTAGTATCTTTCGTTCAGTCCCCGCACGTAGGGCGACGGACCTCCGGCCAGCTTGCTGAAAGCCCCCTCGTGAGCGCACCCGACCATCAACCCGCTTCGGCCCCTCGCGCGTGCACGCCCACCGGCCAGATTAGCAGAGCGACTCGTCGCGACCCGCTCCCGTATGTCGTGCTCGTCTTGTGCCTGGCGACCGTAGCCCACTACGGGGACGTCCTCTCGGTGCTGGCGCCGCACCTGCGCGGCTACTTCGGCATCGAGACCGACGAGGTGGGGCTGCTGTATGCGGGCATCTTTCTCACCTCGATCGCCTCGTTCGCCATATCAGGCCCCCTGAGCGACCGGTTCGGCCCGGAACCCCTGCTATTCATCTCATTCCTCGGCACTGCCGCCTCGTACGGCCTCTGCGCGCTGGGCTCAGACGTCAGGGTCTTCACGGCCGGCGTCCTGAGCGGCGCGCTTTTCGTCCCGATAGTGACCGTCGCCCTGCCGGCATACTTGGCGCGGCTCTATCCGGCCCACAGCCGCCGAACCATCACGCTGACTTTCATGACGATGGCGGTCGCCGGGGTGGTATTCCCTTCCTTGCTTGACCGGCTGATCGTGGCCCACCCGCGCCACCTGGCCTACTTCGTTCATGCGCCGTATGCAATTGTCGGCGTCTTGCTTGTTCTGGGCGCGCTGCTCTTTCTCAGGGCCCCCACCAGCGGACCGTACACCGAGGCCACCTACGCGAAGCCGCCAAGCCTTCGGGAAGGGCTGCGCCAGCTCGGACGTCCCACCATGGCGCTCATTCTGCTGCTGAGCGCCATCCACGTCCTTTCCGACGCCACGATGGGTTCCTGGTTCCCCATATACGCCAAGGAGCGCTTCGGGGAGGCGCTGAGACACCCAGGAGATGTAATGGCGCTGTGCGCGCTGGCATACGTGGTGAGCCGCAGCATACTGGTCTTCGTGCCGGAGGGGCGGGGCCGGCGGACGCTGCTCCTCCTGCCCGGCCTTGTCGGCGGCAGCATCCTGCTGGCGGCCATCTGGGCGGACAGTCCTGTGGCGCTCTTCTGGGGATATCCGCTTGCGGCGTTCGCATGGTCGGCACAATACCCCGCACTGATGGGCGAGGCCGCGCGCCGCACGCCCCGCTACGTCTCCAGCCTGTTAGCAGTCAGCATGATTCTGGCCCAGGTCTCGACGGCGGCGGTCACCTACGGAGTGGGATACTTCATCAAGACGGCAAGCACCACCGAGGCCATGGTCGACGCGCTGAGGTGGATAGTCGGCGCGGAACTCAACGTGCCGTGGTGGATGCCGGACCACCGGTGGGCCATCACGATCGCCCCGCTGGGTTTCATCCTTTTCGGGCTGATGGTCGCCATCACCGGCCTGGGCCGACGGAAGGTTCAGACCACCCCGGCGGCCAATGCCGAAGCATGACGCGCCCGCCGGCCCGATGCTTCACTGCTCCGGCGCGTGCAGCCGGTCATGAATAGTGCGCGCCAGGTGCTCCCCTACGCCCTTCACTTCGGCGAACTCATCGATAGTCGCCTCCTTGATCCGGGCCAGTCCGCCAAAGTGATCGAGAAGCCGCTCGGCAAGCGCCGGACCGACCCCCGGAACATCCAGCAGGGGCGAGCGCGGCGCTTCGCGCCGGCGCAGCGTCCGGTGATAGCGCACGGCGAAGCGGTGGGCCTCATCGCGGACCCGCACGAGAAGCCGACTCCCGTAGCTGCGCTCAGGCAGCGGCACGGCACCCGCCCGGCCCGGCAGGTAGACGCGTTCCACCCGCGTTCTCTTTCCCCCGGCTGACCTCTCCTTGGCCAGCGCGACGATATGCTTCGGCTCGAGCCCCAGCCCGCGCAAGGCCCGCAGCGCGGCCGAAAGCTGACCCTTGCCGCCGTCCACCACCGTAAGCTCCGGCATCGCCCGCTCCTCCGGCCGGCCCGTCCCCTCGGCAACGTGCCGGTAACGGCGCCTGAGCACCTCGTGCATCATCGCGAAGTCGTCCTGCCCCTCAGACCAGCGAACGCGGTAGTGGCGGTAGGAGCGCTTGTCGGGCTCGCCGTCGCGAAAGACCGCCATCGAACCCACGGCCTCGCGCCCCTGCAGGTTCGAGATGTCAAAGCACTCGATCACCCGCGGCGTCTCGGAAAGGCCCAGGATCTCCTTGAGCGAGTTCATTTGCTCGCTACGCTTCTCTTCTTCGCTGGTGGCCAGGGTTTCGGCCTCACGTGCGTTCTTGTTGGCAAGCTCGACCAGGCGCCGCTTCGCCCCCCGCTGCGGCCACAGCACTGCGACCCTTCGTCCCCGCCTCTCGCTCAGCACCTCCGCCAGCACCTCCGCATCCTCGCTCGGCACGGGCAGGAGCACCTCGGCGGGGATGAAGCGGTTGGCGGAATAGAACTGGTTGAGGAACGAGCAAAAGATTTCGCCCGGCTCGCCCAGGCCGGCGGGGAAGCGGTAAGAGGCGGCGTCCTGCACGTTGCCCCCCCGCACGAACAGCGCCGCCACCCAGACGCTTCCGTCCACCGCCGCCAGGCCGAATACGTCCCGGTCGACCCGCTCGGCTGTGGATCCTGCGCGCTGTTTTTCGAGCGTCGTCTCAATCGCCCTGATCCGGTCGCGCAGGCGCGCCGCGCGCTCGAACTCCTGGGCCCCGGAGGCCTCGTTCATCTGGCGCCGCAACTCCTGAAGCACCCCCTCCCCCTTGCCGCGCAGGAACCCGACCACCTGGTCGACGAGTTCGCGGTACTGCTCATCCGTCACGCCCTCGCCGCACGGCCCCAGACACTTGCCCATCTGGCCGTAGAGGCAGTGGCGCCTCGCCTCGCGGCACTGGCGGAGCGAGCAACGGCGCAGGGGAAAGATGTCCTGAAGCACCCGCAGAGTCTGGCGCGCGGCGCCTGCGTTGGCGTAGGGGCCGAAGTAGAGCGCATCCTTGTCCGCCAGCCGGCGCGTGACGATCGGCCTGGGCCAGGGCTCGCGCAGGGATATCTTGATGCTGACGAAACTCTTGTCGTCGCGGAGATTCACGTTGTAGCGCGGCCGGAACTGCTTGATGAAGTTGCACTCGAGGACGAGCGCTTCCTTCTCCGAGCCTGCCACGACTACGTCCAGGTCCGCGACCTCCCCTATGAAGCGCGAGATGAGGCGCACGGTATCGGCCCCGTCCCGGAAATAGGAGCGCACGCGGGCGCGCAGGCTCTTGGCCTTGCCCACGTAAAGGACCTCGCCGCGCCTGTCCTTGAGAAGGTAGATTCCCGGCGCGACAGGGAGGGTCTCGAGTTTCCGGCGAACTTTAGCGGCGTTCTCGGCCACTGCATGCGTCCTAAACGGGCTTGTGAGGGACTCTTGCCCCATCATAAGGCAGGACCCGAGGCCATGTCGAGAACCGAGTTCTTGCAGGCCGGGAGGGCATGCCGGGTGGTGAGCAACGGGAGAGGACCGACAGACCGGAGAAACACATTCAATGCCTCAATTCAGACCTCCGCCTTCCGCAACCGGCATTCCTCATCCTCCAGCTCGCCCGCACGCACGGCACCGGTGTGCCGCGCCCGCCCGCCGCCTATGAGACAGCCCCCGCGCCGTGCGCCGGCGCCTGGCGTCGTGCGCGGCGCGGTTGGCGCTGCTCGCTACTCCTGCGTGAGGTCCACGACCCCCTGCTCGGCCTGCCGCACTGCCTGCCGCTG
>CAZHPE010000241.1:0-3759 GCA_964534775.1 uncultured candidatus Brocadiaceae bacterium | reverse complement strand
TCGCTTTGTCAACCCCCCCCCCACTTTCTGCCCCGACAGTGTAGCGCAACCCCAGCGGGCAAAGCAAGGGCGGTCTTCCCTCTTTGCGACGGGGCCTCATTCGCCCTCCCGGGCCAGTGCCGCCTGCGCGGCTGCCTCCAGCACACGGCGGCCGGTCGCCTCGACGAACCCCTCGTCCAGGTCCCGTCGCAGCAGCAGGCCCCGGCGCACGAAGCACAGCACCAGTTCCGCGCGGTCCGAAGCAGCGCCGGCCGCCTCCAGGGCCAGCCCGTAGAGCGCGAGCTGGGGCCAGTAGCGGCGAGCCAGCTTCCCGGCGTCCTCCGGCCCGAGCCGGTCCGTCTTATAGTCCAGCACCACAGTCCCGTCGGCGCCGGCCAGCACCAGATCGATGCTGCCCTCCAGCAACCCGGGCGCATCATCGTCGAAAAATGGCAGCGCGCGCAGCGGCACGGCGAACGGCACCTCACGGCGCACGTGCTGCGCGCCCGCGAGCAGGGCGCGGAACTCCGCGTCTTGCGTCAGGTCGACGGCCAGCCGGGCCGCCTCGGACGCCTGCGCATCCTCCAGCCCCAGCGCGGCGGCCTCCATTCGGGCGAGCCCCTCCGCCAGGGCCGGAAGCCCGTCCTCCTCGCCGCGCGCAAGCTCATCCAACGGCAGGCGCCGCATCACGTTGTGGAAGAGCGTGCCGAAGGCGAGTCCGCCCGGCCGGCCCGCCCCTTCGTCCAGGTCCCGGGGGTCGGCCGCGCCGTGCGAGCCCGCGACCATGGCGCTGGGCAGCAGAATGGGAGGCTGCGCGCCCGCCCGCAGCAGGAGGGCCTCGCGCTCGCTGCGCCAGCGCGCGCGTTCGGCCACGAGTTCGGCCGCTGTGGTCTTCGTCGCCGGTGCGCGCGGGGCCGGGCGCGGGCTGGGGGCGGCGTTGAACTGCTCCGCCCACGGGCGCGTGTCCCAGAAGAAGACGCCCCCGCGCTCCTCGCCGAACGGGACCTCCTCGCGCTCGCACGCGATGCCGCCGTCGGCCAGGATGCCAAGCAGGCAGTCCCTCTCGGCATTCTGCCAGTTCAAGGGCAGCACCAGCAACCGGCCCGCCCGCGTCGCCGCCACGTAGAGCAGCCGCCGCTGCTCGGCCAGAAGGTTCAGGCGTTCACGCTCGTTCAGCTCTTCGAACATCTCCGTGCGCACCGAGGCCCCCAGACCCACCGCCGCCCGGCGCCCGATTCGGTCCAGGATCAGGGGCGCACCGCCGCCGGGCAGGCCCCGCGAGAGGTCGGGCAGGCATACGGCGTCGAACTCTAGCCCCTTGGCCCTGTGGATGCTGAGCAGGACCGCGAAGTCGTCGCCCGGCTCAACCACGCTCGACTCGGCCTCGTCCTCGCGGCGCTCGTGCAGCAGGGCCAGATAGTCCACTATGCCGCGAAACGACCCTGCCGAGGCCGTCCAGAGCGTGCGAAGCTGCTCCAGTAGCTTCTCGATGTTGGCGACGCGCGGCCCGCCGGCGGGCTTGAGCAGAAAGCCTTCCCGCGCCTTGGTGCGATCCCACACCGCGCGCAGCAGCCGGTGGGGCGCCGTCCGTGTGCGCTCCCTGTGCCAGTGGGCAAGCAGTTCCATCGCCTCGGCCACCGGCCCGTCGGGTTCGGTCGCGCCGGGCAGGGTGTAGGTCCACCGGCCGCCAGCCGCGCGATAGCGCATCAGGTCCTCGTCGCTGAGCGCGAAGTAGGTGCTGCGCAGCGCGCCAACGATGGAAACGTGGTCCAGCGGGTCGTCCAGGGCGCGCAGCACGCAGAGCGTCTCGCCCACCTCCTGGCGCTGGTAGAAGCTCTTGCCGCCGATGACGCGGTACGGCACGCCGTGCGCCTCGAAAGCCTCCTCGTAGGCATCCACGCTCGTCAGGGCGCGCAAGAGGCAGGCGAAATCCCCGTACCGAAGCGGCCGTCCCGCCCGAAGCGCCCCCGCAATCGGGGCGGGCGGAGAGCCATCGACCAGTTCCCGCACCGCCAGCGCCAGGCACCGGGCTTCCATTCGGCGGGCGCTGTCGGCCCTGCCCAGCCCCTCGGCCGCCGGGTCCGGCGGACACAGTGCGATGATGGCGGGACCCTCCGCCGCGTCGTCCCGCGACGCCACCAGGGGCACGTGGACCGCCTGGTAAACGTCGGGCCGGGCCGGCGGCTGAAAGACCCGTTCGAACAGGGCGTTGACTCCGCCGACCAGCGCGCGGCCCGAACGCCAGTTCTGGGATATCCGCCGCACCGATTCGCCGCCCGGCCGGAGGCTGCGGAACAGGTCCTTGAACCGCTCGTAGACCTGCACGTCCGCGCGCCGGAAGCGGTATATGGACTGCTTCGGGTCGCCGACGACGAAGAGCTTGCCATCCTCCAGTTCCACGTCCTCCCAGCTCTCGGCCGGCCGCGCGCCGGGCCGCTCGCACAGGAACGCGATGATCTCGGCCTGGAGGGGATCGGTGTCCTGGAACTCGTCGACGAAGAAGGCATCGAAACGCGTGCGGAAAAAGGCCCGCGCCGGCGGGCTCGTGCGAAGCATCCGCGCGCTCGCAAGCAGAAGGTCTCGGAAGTCCAGCGCGCCGCGCCGTCGCTTCTCGGCGCCGTAGAACCCCACAAAGCCGCCGACCCAGCCCAGCAGGTCCCAGGCCAGTTCGGCCCCCACTCCGCGCGCCAGCCCCTGGACGCGCCCAAACAGGGCCGTCGCCTCCTCTCGCACGTCCTTCCGAAAGCTCTTCAGTGCATTCTCAACGTTCACCGCCGCCAGCGCGTAGGCGGCCCGCCGGAGGGCAGGCGCGTTCCCGGCCGGGGCAGACTGCGCTGCTGCCGCCGTTTCCAACAAGGCCCGCGATTGCGGGTTGCCCTTTCGCTGCATGTTCGCCCGGATGAAACCGGCGGCCTCGGCGGCGCCCGCGCGAAAACCATCCAGCATCTCACCGGGCGGGCGGGCGGACCCTTTGCGGCGGGCATAAGACGGGTCCAGCACCTCCGGCAAGCCCGCGGCGGTCTCCGCCAGGTCCCTGAGGCCCGCGCGGCCGGGGCTACCGCCCACGGTGATTCCGGCCCGAAGGGCCTCGGTGAGCGGAGAATCGGTGCTACGCGCCTGCTCGCCCATCCATTCCTGCCAGCACTTCTCCCGCAGCAGCTCGGCCTGCGTCTCGTCCATCACCTGGAACGCGGGGTCCATGCCGGCCTCCGCGGGCCTCATGCGCAGCAGCGTGGCGCAGAACGAATGGATGGTGGAGATGTTGGCAGCGTCTATCTCGCCGGCCGCCACTTCCATGCGCCGGCGGGGACCCAACCCCCTGCGGGGGCCCGGGTCCGGCTCGCGTGCCTGGGGGCTGCGTCCGCTCAGCTCCCGCGTCAGCGCCCCGCGCAGGCGCGCTTCAAGCTCCGCCGCCGCCTCCTCGGTGAAGGTGATGGCTACCGTCTTCGGTAGTTCCAGCCGACCCTCGCGCAGCCCGTGCAGGATGCGCTCGACAAGCAGCGTGGTCTTGCCCGTGCCGGCCGCGGCCTCGACCAAGAGCGAGCGGTCGGTCGCCCGGACGATAAAGTCCCTCTCGGCCAGATCGGCCGCCCGCAGGCTTTGCAGGTCCGCATCGCTCATTCGCAGCCCCGCTTATCCCAACCTCTTGCCCAGCAAGGTATTGCGTTGCGCCTACGCCACTTATGACAACCATCACGGCACGCGCTACGTTACGTTATAGCACAGTATACGCCACGAACACGTAACTGTCAACGTAACAATCTCTCATGCGCGGCTTCG
>CAZHPE010000240.1:0-3787 GCA_964534775.1 uncultured candidatus Brocadiaceae bacterium | reverse complement strand
GTCCCAACGAGTTCACAATCGGGGGCAAGTTGCCAGAGGGCTGGAGCGCGCCGGGGCCAACGGCGATAGTGCGGATGCGCGACGGGAGTCTCCTGCTGGCCTTGGATGCTTTTTGGGTAAAGCCTCCTGGCGTGGGGCGGGAGTTCCTCACGTTCGGGACGAGCTTCGCCGTACGCAGCGAAGACGACGGGCGGACCTGGTCGGCGCCCGTGCGCTGCGACTCGAGTGCCAGGCACGCCGGCGAGCCGATCCCGGCGGGCACGGTCGAGGCTGCCCTGGCGGGCAATGGCGGCGAAACAAGCTTTGCCGAAGTCCGAGAAGACGTGCTGACGGCTATCGGCCGCCCTGGGAAAGATCCGTACATGTGGAAGTTACAGTCGAACGACGGCGGCCGGAGCTGGGAGCCCGCCGGCATTGGACCGTTCCCCGGCTACTGCTCGTCGCTGACGGCAACGGCGGGCGGTGCCGTGGTGGCGACGACGCGCTTTCCCCATTTCGCGGCACACCTCAGCCGAGACGGCGGTCGCACGTGGGATCCGCCGGTGATCGTTGAATACTCGCAGTGGGCCAACCAGACGGCCGTACTGGCTGAACCGGACGTGGTGGTGGTGACCCACATGGGACATTGCATGCTGCCGGGGCAGGCCGACAGCCGCATCAGCCGGCTCCGCGTTACCAGCGAAGGATTGCGCTTGGATCATTAGGCCCCAGGCGGCGCATCGCAGGGGCGTCCCGACGTACCTTAATCCCAGCGGACAATGCCTTCGCCGGCAGTTTCTGCAATACTTCAGGCGGTCCTGACAACGGAAGGAAAGCAAATGGCTCTGACGCGGATTAGCGAAGAGGAATGGGATTTTGTGGACGGGGAAGGGCGTGAGGTGCGCCTGCCGGCAGACACCAAGGCAGACGCGAGGGATGTCAATGTCTCGACCGTTTTCCCCACCTGCTGGCGCGTCTTCGGCCCCGTCGGGGCGGGGAAGACGGCGATCGACTGGGCGCGAGAGGAGAACTACAAGTGGTATAAGGAGGCAATCCCGCAGGCTGGTGCAGCGGTGGAGGATCTCTCCGGGATTCCTCAGACCCTGACCGTGGGCGACCAGACGCTCAAAGGCCAAGACGTGTCAATGGAAGGGGACACACTGGATTTCGACGCGCTCTTCGGTGGGCACGAGGCCGGTCAACAGGCCTACGCGATGGCTGAGATTCAGGTTCTGACAGGATGGCTGTTTACCGAGATGGTCTTCGGCGCGGGCTGCGACTGGTGGATGCAGTGGTGGATCGACGGCGAACCTGTCCTCGATACGCTGGCGACGGGCAACCGCGAGGGTTTCCCCTGGTCCGCGAAGTTCGCGAACAGCCGTGTCAGTCGCACCGACCATTGCTTCAGCCGACGGCTCTCGGCCGGCAAGCACCTCATTGTCGTAAGAGTGATCAGCGGCGAGACGGCATGGGTGCTGCGGGCCGGCATTGCGACCCCTCGGGACGAGGTGTTGCATGCGTTGCCAGGCTCGAACCGCTGGGAGTTCTTGCCTGATCTGGACGAGATTCGTCCTCCGGCGCTGGACTATTGGACGCACACGATGGCGATTCGGCCAGACCTGTGCTACGGCGACGTGACCATGGAGTGCGAGTTCAAGCAGCCCGAGCACAGCGGCAACGTGGGCCTCATCTTCGGCGCCCAGGACACCGGGCACTACTACTGGGCCCAGATTCCGAAGTGGGGTATGCTCTGGCGCGCCCGCGCGTTCTATGCCGCCATTTCGATGGCCGACGGCAGCGGCCACATCCGGAACCTCAAGATGCAACTGATGCCCAACGTGCCGCTTCACGGTAACGTGTGGCGCACCCTGAAGGTCGAGCGGCGGGGCAACTGCATCCAGATGTGGGTGGCCGGCGTCAAGGGCCCATGCGTGACGGACGATACATACGGCGCGGGATGGGTTGGCATCGGCGGGTTCTCCCGCTACAGTATCCGTGATCTGAAGATCAACGGCCGGCCCGTGGACTGTGGTGAATGGCCGGAAGAAGACCGCCGCGGCCAGCCATGGATCAACCCAGTGCCAGACCTTGGACTGGGCGACTTCCAGCACCCCAAGCCTCTGGTTAAACTCACCGATGACGAAATCATCATGCCGGTCATTATCGGCCGGGACGAGTGCAGCAACCATCGTTTCACCCCCGAGAACTCCGCGATATACTTCTATCATTCTTTCGACGGCGGCCGAAGCTGGTCGCAGTATGCGGGACCCATGCAGCAGGACACAGTTGCCCGGGGGCGGTGGTTTGCGCTCGGGCAGGGAGTCCTTCGAACCCTGAGGTTCGATGCCGAGAAGAGACAGAGTGCTTACTGCGATTCGAGGGACAAGGGGCTCACGTGGTCTGAGCCGCATGCCGGGAAACTGCTGGGCGACTGGGAGCGGAACATTTTCCGTGATGGGACGTGGAACTATCCAGATGGCTTTGCATGCCTGTCCGACGGCACACTTCTGAGACCGATTCTCCACGGCTACAAGAGTCTGTACCACAATGGAGAGTTCGCCCCTGTTCCACACCATGGCATGGGCACGTGGGGGACGGAGATCGGCCAGTCCTATTGCACCATCTCGAAGGACCACGGCCTCTCGTGGTCGGAGCCGGTTCCGATGGACCACGCTGCGGACCATTACGGCGACGAACCCGATGGCCCGTGTTTCGGGTTCCTCGAAACAACGATGGCCCAGCTTCCCAGCGGCCGGATCGTGGCGCTTTCGCGGCCCTACCGCTCTCCCTTCATGTGGCAGACTCAGTCCGAGGACGGCGGGGAAAGCTGGCAGGCGGCCACCTACGCGCCCTTCTCCGGAGCCGGCACGCCGACGCTGGTGGCGACGCGCTCGGGTTACCTGGTGCTCATAGCGCGCGGCCCCGGCATTGGCCTTCACTGCAGTGTCGACGGCGGTGTTAACTGGGACGAGGGCACCGCCATAGACTTCACGACTTCGTTTAACGGCTCCGCAATAGAGGTGGAGCCTGATGTCATTCTGGTGGCCTACCCTCTGGCGATGGACGAGATCCGCCCCGCCCTGATGCGCACCCAGCGTATCCGCATCACACCCGATGGCCCGGTGCCGCTTGGCTCCGATTGAATGACGAAGACGACCCTCCAGACGGGAGGCGCAGCAGTCACGACGAGCCTGATGATCGCTGACGGGACAAGGACGGTCCTTCACGGGCAGCAAGTCGAACACCGCTCCGATGAGAGAGGTGGAGCGGCACATCTCGCGCATGGTCTGAGCGCGAAATGCAAGAAGCCCGTCGCTGACGGGCCCGGCCTGACGGAGCTCTCATGGGCGCAGTCGTCCCGATGTTTGCCTACACGAACCCGACACGAGCGCGCATCGTGCGGCCTTTCATGTCGGTTTCGTGGGTCGTTGTGTCCTGAAGGTTCCTCATCTATCCTCTCCTGTCCTGTCGTGTCCGCGTGCCCGCCGAAAGTCAGTGTTTGACCGCAGCCACTGGCGCGCAGCTCCGCGGGCGCAGCCGTGCACCCGATACTATAGTCGTTTCGCGCAGCCGGTGTGTCCGATATGAGCGCATGTGTCCCCAAGGAACCTGAGACATTCGCTTACGTGGCCCTGCTGGTGTACAATTCGGCAGCGGAGACGCGCTGCGGGACACCAGCGGGTGAGGCAAGCTCCGCAGAGAATTGTGAATGCCAGGTACCGGAGCTATAGGGAGGGAACCGACATGCTCGACCACAATCCGATGGAGGCGTGCACGAGGGGCGAGCGCTATGAGGCCGATGTGCCCG
>CAZHPE010000239.1:0-3795 GCA_964534775.1 uncultured candidatus Brocadiaceae bacterium | reverse complement strand
ACAGACCTCTGGATTCTCTCACAACTACTGGATCAATTCTCGGGGAAGGGGTCAGTCGGCCGGAGGCCGCTTGCAAAGGTCCCGGCGGGCCGGTACGATAGCACACTCGCCGGGACCGGGAACTCGTGTTTTCGTCCGATGGCGCCCAAGTGCGGAGTGCAGAATATGCGCCTGTCCAGACTGGCAGCCAGTGCAAAACCGTCGGCCACACTCTCGCTCAATGCGAAGGCCAAGGCCTTGCGCGCCGAGGGCGCCGATGTGGTCATGTTTACCGTTGGGGAGCCGGACTTCGACACCCCCGAGCACATCAAGCAGGCCGCCGTGCGCGCCCTTCGGGAAGGCCACACCAAGTACACGCCGTCTGCCGGCACGCCGGAGCTGCGCCGGGCGGTGAGTGAAAAGCTGGCCCGCGATAGTGGCCTGGACTACGCGCCCGGGCAGATCATCGTCAGCAACGGCGCCAAGCAGGCCCTCTACATGATCATGCTGTGCGTGCTGGACGAGGGGGACGAGCTCCTTCTGCCCGCGCCGTACTGGGTGAGCTACGCCGACCAGGCGCTCACCTGCGGCGCACGGCCGGTGGTGGTCGACGCCGTGGACAGGGCCGAGTTCAAGGTTACGCCCGAGCTGCTCAAGGCCGCCCTGACCGAGCGCAGCAAGGCGCTGGTACTCAACAGCCCCAACAACCCGACCGGCACCGTCTACAGCGGGGAGGAGCTGCGGGCCATCGTCGAGGTTGCCCTGGAGCACGACCTGTGGATACTGTCGGATGAGGTTTACGAGAAGCTCATCTACGATGGCGCCGAACACGTGAGCCCGGCCAGTTTCGGCCCCGAG
Organism: uncultured candidatus Brocadiaceae bacterium; assembly: GCA_964534775.1. Lineage (GTDB taxonomy): Bacteria > Planctomycetota > Brocadiia > SM23-32 > SM23-32 > CAZHPE01. The sequence continues at coordinate 2,958 of CAZHPE010000239.1, read as the reverse complement.
GCCTACGAGCACACGGTCACCTTCAACGCCGTCTCGAAGACCTATGCGATGACGGGCTGGCGCATCGGCTACGCGGCCGGCCCGGCGGGGGTGATCGAGGCGGCGGTGCGCCTCCAGAGCAACCTCACCAGCGGCCCCAACAGTATCGCCCAAGACGCCGCAGTGGAGGCGCTGACCGCCGGCCAGGAGACCGTGGAGGAAATGCGGCAGGCGTTCGCCGAGCGGCGCGACGCGATCGTTGAGGGTCTGAGGGGGCTGCCGGGCGTGCGCTGCAACCGGCCGCAAGGAGCGTTCTACGTGCTGGCGGATTGCCGCGAGCTGATCGGCCGCACCTACGCCGGCCGACGGGTAACGGGGAGTGTGGAGTTGAGCCAGGCGCTGCTGGAGGAAGAGCATCTGGCCGTCGTGCCGGGCGCGCCGTTCGGTGCCGAAGGCCACCTCCGCTTCTCCTACGCCGCGAGCACGCAGCAGATCAAAGAGGGCCTCTCGCGCTTCGCCCACTTCATCGCGACGGCGGGAGATTAGGCACCCCCGGCATCGCGTAGGGCCACGCCATGGCGGGCCAGCACGCCCCACAAGAACTCGCCTTCCTATTCCTTCTGGCTGGCCGGTGTGTGGTGCTTCCGCCAGGAACTGTTGCTACGCCGCCGCGAGACGCAGGACGATCCCCTGACGCCGCCATCTTACTCCGATCAGGGCCGCGAGGAAAGAGAGAAGAGCACCCGGTGCCGTGAAGACGTCACAGAAGGTGAGGCGCCTGCCCCACATAGTACATTGCGCATTCGGGCGGAAGCGACCCTTGACCGCCCTGCCGATGGTTGCCCCCGAAACCAAAGTCGGGTGTCGCAGTCTCCTGGCGCGAGTTGTAGCACTGGTACGATTTATGGGCAAGGACGCAACAGTCAGTGGCGGAAGCACTCTTCGGCCGCCGGTGGGCGGACATGTGCAGTCGCAGTCGGGAAGTTGTAGTATGGGGGAACCCTGATTGTGCATTGTCCTCTTGTCGGAAGGAGCGTCGCTTTCAGGAGCGCTGCCAAACACGGATGATCCCTCGGACTGACTTCCACGCCCACGCCACCCGTTACCGGGCAGAACCGCAGTGGGAAGTCACCGTCGGGGCCGTCGTGCGCCAATGCGAGGCGCTGGGCATGGACGCGGTCGGCGTAGTCGAGCATCTCAAAGACGAACCGAGGCATCCGCTGGAATGTTTCCGCCGCCTTGTCCAGGACTTCCGGGAGACCACCTCGCCGCTGTCGCTGTTCGTGGGTGCCGAGTTGGACATTCTCGACGAAAGGGGCACCGTTTCGGGGTCGGCCGGCATCCGGCAGGAGTTGGGGCTGGACTACTGCATGGCAGCGGTGCACGGGCTGGGACAGCAGGTGCACAACCTGGACGAGTACATGGGAAGGCGTCACGCGCTGATGATGGGCGCAGTCGATGGCTGCCATTTCGTCGATGTGATCGCTCATTCGTGGTCCATCGGCGGCATCGTGATGGCAAGCGGGCTTGTCAAGCACTGGGATTTCTCTCTCATACCCGAGCGATACCTCGAGGAGTTTATCCGTGGGCTGGCGCGGACGGGCAAGGCTCTGGAGGTCAACTGGCGAGACGTAAGGGATGGGAATGACCCAGCGTACGTGAAGTTCCTTCATGCGGCGAGGAAGGCGGGCGTCAAGGTATCGGTGGGTTCGGACGCCCACGACCTGGAGTTCATCGGTCGCTCGCTCGTCATCTGCGAATTCCTGGAGCGCGCGGGGTTCTTCGCCGGGGACATCTGGACGCCCCGCCCCCTGGAGCGAGACGATGGCGCTTGAGATTCGGCAGCCGCGCTGGATCAGACCCGCGATCGTCCAGCCCGGGCAGGCCTTCCCCGTCATAGTGCTGTGCCCGCCCGGCGCCTGCGTCGAGGCGGCGCTCTCCTGGGCGGGCGAGAGGACGGCTCTCGAGGTGTCGGCCAGCAGGCCATGCGCCGACGGCCGACACGTCACGGTGACGTGCCGCGCCGCCCACGACACCCCCCCCCGCCTCTACGCACTTCGCGCCTCCGCCGATGGCGAGGGCGCCGTCTCCCCCAACGCCGTATGCGTTGTGGAGCGTTTCGCGGACCCCCTGATGTTCGTGCACATATCTGACCTCCACCTGCCCAGCATGAGCGTCGATGGCATTCTGCAGGACCGCGCTACTGTCCTCAAACGCCTGGTGCGAGTCATCAACGAGATCAGGCCAGCCCTAGTGATCAACACGGGTGACTTGGTCAACAGGTACGGTCAGGATTCCGGGGAAGTGCTTTCGCCCGAAGTGGTGCGGGAGCAAACGCGCCTGGCGCGGGAGGCCCTGCTGGGCCTCGAGGTTCCGATGTTCCTCACCCCGGGTAATCACGACGTGGCCTTCCCGTGGTCACGCCAAGCCTGGGCCGAGCAGATGGGCACGCCTTGGATTGAAGGGACGGAGGACTACAGCTTCGACTATGGCGATTGTCATTTCGCATGCCTGGACGCATCGGTCCGCTACGACCCTTTAACTGCCAAGATCGAGCGCGACGGCTTCACAGCCGAGCAGCTTTCATGGCTTGCGAACGATATGAGGGCTGCGGCGTCGAAGCGGCTGCGCTTCCTGTTCTTCCACTACGACTATCGGCAGCAGCTCGCGCCCCTGCTCGCCCCGCTTCGCGTGAACGTGGCCCTCTACGGGCACGCAACCTATGCGCTTTACGGGGAACTCAGCGCCGACGACTTCTGTGACGCGCACCTTCCGCCTGCGCGCGCTTACCAGGTGGCGCGGGCGGCGGACGGGGAGGTGTCCGTTGAGTCTGGCCTGCGCTACCTGCAGATGCAGTAGCCGGTGATGAGAATAGGGACTGCCTCGGGATTCTGAGCCACGCTCTGAACATATCGGTCCCTCCTGAGAACCTCATCGGAGCGTGGCCAAGTTACAGCTGCGTGCTGATTTCGGAGTGAT
>CAZHPE010000238.1:0-3857 GCA_964534775.1 uncultured candidatus Brocadiaceae bacterium | reverse complement strand
CATTCTTCGCTCTGCCACGGCCGAAAACTATGACCATCTGGGAAATGCGGGGTCAGAACTCGCACGACAGCCTCATAAAGGATTGGGAACTGGAGCCGACATGCGAAGGCAAGGGATTGGCGATCTTGACCGAAGGGAGCAAACATGCCGAACGCTACGCCCCTGGCACGGTCCCTCTGACCGTTAGCGCAGACTGGCCTCCAAAGATTGAGGAGGCGGTTATCGAATCAATGGAGAAAGCAGTCTGTCAGATCGAAGAAGTTGCTGGACTGAGCGAGGCCCTACCGAAGCCTGCGGAAAAGGAGCAAGGTGTGCAACATGCGAGGAAAGCATGCCTGCTTGAAGTCTTCTATTCCTATTCCCATAAGGACGAAGACTTGCGCATCGAACTGGAGAAACATCTTGCCATACTGAAACGCGACGGCGATATCGCTGGTCGGCATTTTCGCGAGATCACTCCAGGCCGTGAGGTGGAAGGCGTAATCGACGAACATATCAACAAGGCGAGTATCATCCTTCTTCTGATCAGTTCGGATTTCCTTTCGTCGGATTATTACTATAGAACTGAGATGAAGCGCGCCATGGAGCGGCACAAGGAGGGACGTGCGCGGGTTATCCCTGTTATCCTCCGTGCTGTCTATTGGAAGGGCGCGCCTTTCGCAAACCTTCAAGCTCTTCCGACAGGTGTAGAGCCTGTGACCAGTTGGCACAATATAGACGAAGCGTTTGAAGTCGTAGCAACAGGCATCCGCAGGGCTGTTGAGGAACTGCGTGAAAGCAGGGGCGACGGCTGAACGCGAAGCCGTGCAGCGGCCATCATAGCGGAGTCTTCGCGCACGACATGTCGTGCCCCTACCGCCGCTTCCTCATTCCCAGCAGCCTCTGGAAGTTCGCACCGAGTATCCGCGCGCGGCCTAGCCGCGCAAAGAAAGCGCCATGGCGCTCAGGCCAGCTTCTTGCCGAGGGCGTAGGCCTTCTTCATGACCTCGCGGTTCTCCTTGATCTCGCCCGCCTCATAGGCGCTGCCGTAAACCATGCCCTCGATGCGCGCGCCGATGTAATTGTAGCCGTCCTGGAACGTGCGGAGCGCATTCACCGCGCCCGAGGTGAACGGGTCGGGGTCGGCGTAGGTCAGCACGATCCCGATCCGCTTGCCGGCCAACTCGTTCCCTTCCGCGCCGCCCAGGGCGTAGCAGCGGTCCATGAACATCTTGGTCTGCGCCGAGACCGTGAACCAGTAGACGGGGCTGGCGACCAGGATGGAGTCGGCGGTGCAGAGCTTCGGATAGATCGCCTGCATGTCGTCCTCGATCACGCACCGGTCGGCCACGCTGCCGCTGCAGCCCTCGCAGGCCGAGCACGGGTGGATGTCCATGCCGTGCAAGTAGAACGATGCGACCTTCGCCCCGGCCGCCCGCGCACCGGCGGCGACGCGCGAGGCCAGGATGGCGCTGTTGCCCTTCTTGCGCGGGCTTCCGAGCAGGATCACTAGCTTCTTCGCACCCATCTTCCGTCTCCTCTTTAGCAGGGTCCGGTACCTGTTAGCACCCGCTGATTCTAACCGGCTGACCGCTCCGGTGCATCTGCACGGCGAACGGTCACGCCTGAGGGTGACGACGCGCGGGGAGCGACACGGTGCGGCGGACCATGATATACTGTCGCGAGAGTTGCCGCGGGGCGCTAACGGGTGGGACGAGTATGGCCGCTTACGAGGGAACGCTGTCCGTGCTGGACCGTGAGGTGCGCTACCTGAAGGGCGTGGGACCGCACCGTGCGGATGTGCTGTCGAAGCTCGGCTTGGGGACCGTCCGCGACGTGCTCTACCACCTGCCGCGCAGCTACGAGGACCGTCGGAATCTGGTCCGGATATGTGACCTGACGGTGGGCCGGAAGGCCGTGGTGGCGGGGGAGATCAGCTCCGTGGGTTTCCGCGGCGGGCGCGGGGGACGCTGGGGCAAGGGGGTTCTGACGGTGACCATAACGGACGACACCGGCGCGCTGCGGCTGGTGTGGTTCAACGCGCGGTCCGCCTGGCAGAACGGCTTCCCGGTCGGGAAGGCGCTGACGGCCTACGGGGAGGCGGGCTTCTACGACGGTAAGGTGCAGATGGCGGTGCCCACGTGCGAGGTTGGGGTGGGGCCGGAGGAGACGGAGGATTTCGGCCAGATCCTGCCGATCTATCCGCTCACCGAAGGCATCTCGCAGAACATGATGCGCAAGGTCACCCGGGCGGCGCTGGAGGCGGGCGCGTATCAGGTGCCTGACCTGTTCCCGGAGCGCTTCCGGGTGGAGAAGGGATTTCCGGCCATCGGCGACGCGCTCTGGCACGCGCACTATCCCCAAGAGATGGACGGGACCGACCGGGCGCGCCGGCGGCTGAGTTACGAGGAGCTGCTGGTGTTCCAGAGCGCGTGCGCCATCCGGCGTACGAAGATGCGGCACACGCCGGGGATCGCGTTCCGGCTCGGGCCGAACGTGGACCGGTGCATCCGCCGACTGTTTCCATTCACGTTCACGGCGGCGCAGGACCGCGTGATCGGGGAGCTGGCGGCGGACATGCGCGCGGACCGGCCCATGAACCGGCTGCTTCAGGGCGATGTCGGGTGCGGCAAGACCGTCGTGGCGCTCTACGCGCTGCTGGGCGCGCTGGCCGAGGGCCGCAAGAGTTACCAGGTGGCCCTGATGGCGCCGACGGCGGTGCTGGCCGAGCAGCACTGCCTCACGCTTCAGTCCGTCCTGGAGCGGGCGCGGGTGAGGACGATGCTGCTGAGCCGGAGCACGACGGGCGCGGAGCGCACGGAGAACCTGCGCCGCATCGCCGCCGGCGAGGTCGATCTCGTGGTCGGCACGCACGCGCTGATCCAGGGGGACGTCGAGTTCCGCAATCTTGCCCTGCTGGTCATCGACGAGCAGCACCGGTTCGGCGTGCGCCAGCGCCTCGCCCTGAAGGGGAAGGGCCCGAGCCCCGACTGCCTCATCATGACGGCCACGCCCATTCCCCGCACGCTCGCGCTGGCGTGCTTCGGCGACATGGACATCAGCGTGATCGACGAGATGCCGCCGGGCCGCGCGGGGGTAGAGTCCGAGTTGCTGCCGCCGCGAAAGTGGAAGGGCGCGTTCCGGGCGGCCCTCGGGGAGCTGGAAGCCGGCCGGCGCGCCTTCGTGATTTACCCGCTGGTCGATGAGAGCGAGAAGGTCGACCTCCAGAGCGCCACCGAGGGCTTCGAGGAACTCGGCGCAGGCGTCTTCAGCGGCGTTCGGTGCTGCCTGCTGCACGGGCAGATGCCTGCGGAGCGGAAGCGCCGGGCCATGGAGGCGTTCCGCACGGGCGAGTGCCGCGTCATGGTGGCCACGACCGTGGTGGAGGTGGGGATCGACGTGCCGGAGGCGACGGTGATGATCATTCAGCACGCCGAGCGGCTGGGCCTCGCGCAGCTCCACCAGCTCCGGGGCCGCATCGGCCGGGGCGAGCATCGGGGCATGTGTTTCCTGCTGGCGAAACCCACAACGCAGGAGGCGGTGGAGCGCCTGGAGGTGCTGACGGAGACGTGCGACGGGTTCAGGATCGCCGAGGCAGACCTGCGCATCAGGGGGCCGGGGCAGTTCTTCGGCACGCAGCAGAGCGGCATGCCGGAGTTCAAATGCTACGACTTCGCGGACACCGAGCTTCTGGCCGAGGCGCGCGAGGACGCCTTCAAGCTCGTGGCGAGCGACCCGGGCCTGAAGGCACCGCAGCATGCGCTGCTGCGCGAGGCTGTGCTGCGCCAGTACGCGCCACGACTCGAGTTAGGCGGGGCAGGCTAAGGCGCTGTTGCAAAACCCCATCCTGGCTTCGTCCGGCTGCGGGTGCCGAATGG
>CAZHPE010000237.1:0-3884 GCA_964534775.1 uncultured candidatus Brocadiaceae bacterium | reverse complement strand
GTATCCGTCTGAAACTCGGGGCCTCTCCGCGGCGTCGGTCCCGCCGGCAGAGGCGCCCCCGCCGGCGTCCGCCATACCGAGCAGGAAGAACGAGAGAAGCACGAGGCTGGCGGTGAATGTGTGGTGGTTCATAGTTACCGAGTAGCTCAGGAATAGCGTCCCGCCGAGCGTGAGGACCGTCAGCGCGTCCGCCTGCGCCCCCTGCACCCGATCACCCAGCTTCCGCCGGAACGCGCAGAAAGCGATCGCGCTCAGGCCGCCGACCACCAGCCAGGTCAGCAGGAACGCCGGCCCCTTGGCCCCGCGCCGCGTGAAGTCGAACTCGGCCCCCAGCCACTTTAGCGGCCGGAGCACGCCGGCCAAGATGAGCGTCAGCACGGGCGGCTTGGAGGAATAGAAGTGCCCGTCCCGCTTGTTGTAGACCATGTCGTTCAGCACGTTCACCTCGCGCCCGTCGCGCTCTTCCTTCCAACTGGGGCCGTAGGCGGAGTCGTCAATATGGAAGGTGCCGCGCTGCACGAGGCCCTCCACCGCCACGAAGCGCGAGAGCGTATTCTGGCTCTCCATGATGTCGCGGTGGCAGAAGGCGAGGAAGAACAGCATGAGAAGGATGCCGAAGCGCCTCACGCGGGCGCGGTCTCGGCCTTCCTCTTCTCCCTGGATCTGGACACGCCCATCGCTCACGATCGTTCCTCATCCGCTGGTTCATCGGTCGGCGCCAGGGCGGGACGCGCGCGACGGCGGGCGAGCGCATAGGCGCAGCCACCCAGGGCCGAGTGCGCCCAGGTGAGAATCCGCAACAGCAGTGCCACCGAGGCTGCCTGCGCCGCCGAGGCTGTCTGCGCGGCGGTCGCACCCAGCCCGGCAAGGCACCAGGCCATTGCCCCTTCCCGCACGCCCAAAGCGCCCGGCGAGACGGGCAGCATCTCCGGTATCTTCACGAAGGGCTGGATGCCCACTGCGAGGCCCAGCGGCAGATCCACGCCGACAGCGCGCGCCACTATCACGATATTGGCCGCGCCGAGCGCATAGAAAACCACGGACAATCCCAGGGCCACCATCGTGATCGCAGGCCGGTCACGAAAGACGTAGAACGCGGAGATCACCCGATAGAGGCGCCCGAGGATCGGGCTTTCCTGCCTGGATTTCAGAAGCGCCTTCAAGCGGCCCCGCCAGAGGGCATACGCCGCGGCAAGTCCCATGAACGCGCCCAGGCCGAGGGCCGCCATCGGCCAGCGGGCCGCGCGCAGGTCGAGCCGCTCGAAAAGGCCGGGCCACCCCAGGCCGACCGCCGCGGTTATCGCCATCACGACCAGCAGGCCGATCCCGCGCTCTACCACCACGCAGGCCGCCCCGCGCCCCGCGGGCACGCCGATGCGGCGCAGCCAGGCGACCTTCACAACGTCCCCGCCTACGCTCGTGGGCAGGAAATTGTTGAAGAATAGGCCGACGTAGTAGGCGTGCAGCACGCCCAGAAAGGAGGCGTCGGGAACGGTCGTGCGAACAAGCAGCCACAACTTCAGCGCCGAAGTCAGCATCCCTCCGAAAACCACCACGAGGGCCAGGGCCAGGAGAGACGGCCGCGCGGCCTTGAGTTCCTGCAAGACGCCGCGCACTGACACGATGTGCAACAAGACGGCCAGCAGGGCGATCCCGACCATTGGCTTGAGCCAGACCAGCACCGTGCCCGGCCATTGTCTCTTCACGCGACCTGAACGTGGTTGGCCCTCGCCCAACGTCTCCTCCCAATCCCGCTCGTCCCGTCTGCCCGACACCTATCGTCCTCCCCGGAGCATGGTCCTGGTAACTCATGTCGGCGGGGGTTTCCTTGCCACTCCGATGATGTTCTTTGTCATTACGTGCCGGTATCTCACGCCATAGAGAAGATACAGGAAGCGGAAGCCGAGCGTCACGAGGCGGAACATCGCCCTTGCGGTCAAGCCGGCGAGCGGATTGCGGGTTACGTAAATGTCCGGGCCGAATATCTCCGCGTCGCGAAAGCCGGCGGCCGAGAGCAGCGTGCGAAGACGGTGGTCCGTGTAGCCCATCTCGTGCGTTATGTCAGAGTACCGCCCCCTGCAACCCACTATCGGGCAGACCGCATTCGGTACCTTGATGATGAGCACGCCTCCTTCCTTCAACGCCTGGAAACAGAGCTCGGCCAGTTCAAGAGTCTGGTCTTTCTTCAAATGCTCAAAGAACTCGTTGGACACAATGGCGTCGAAGCTATCCTTCCCGTCGCGAAGATACACGAAGGCGTCCGCTATCTCCGCCGGCAACCCGTTGCGCTTGCACACTTCGAGGCATTTTTGCGAGATGTCTATCCCTGTGCAATTGGTGTATCCGCTCTTCTGCGCATAATAGAGGAAATGACCCACACCGCATGCCACGTCGAGAATGACCGAGTCCTTTGCCTCCGGCAGATGCCTTCCGTGATTCTTCGCGAAATAGCGAGTCTGGAATTCATACTCCTTGGGCGAGCAACCCACAACCGCCCCGTAGCCCGTAGACATGTACCTACCGTACAGCTCGGACACGCACTCGCTGGACCGCTCCGCAGCTTTTTGCTTCTCGTCGGGGCCTTCGTGCATGCTCTGTTTCTCCCTCTGCACTCAGCACGCAGGACTCAGGACTGTCCGTTCGCGTCCCGCTTACCGGCAAGTTCTTCCGGTCTCGGACATCGCCTCTCTGAACACCGCCAGGTAACGCGCCGCAATGTCACAGGAGCCGAACTCCACCACCTTCTCCCTGTTGGCCCGCGACATGGCCTCCCGAAGCCCTTTCATTTCCCCGTCGGCCAGAAGCCGACCGACCACCTCCGCTATGACGGCCGGCTCGTTCGACCCGATAAGTAACGCGTTCACGCCGTCCTCGAGAATGTCCGTCTGGCCCCCGTGGCTGGTGGCGACGATCGGCAATCCGACCGCCATCGCCTCCTGCAGCACGATGCCGAACCCCTCGTGCTCCGAGGAAAGCACGTACAGGTCCGCGGCGGCCAGGTAGCGGTACTTGTCCCACTCGTCCACGAAGCCCGGCATACGCACCCGCTCGCCCAATCCCCGCACGGCCACGAGGTCGGTCAGCTCCCCGCGCAAGGGGCCGGACCCGATTATGAGCAGCCTGACGTCGGCCGGCAGGCGCTCCAGCGACAGGATGAGGCGGTCGTAGGCCTTGCGCTTGACCATCCGCCCCACCGAGATCAGATACCTCGCCCCTCGATCCAGCCCCAGCTCCGCCCGCGCCTCCGGGTTTCCGGGGCCTTCTGGCATGCCTTCGGGAGAGTCGAACGGGAGGGGGATGATCCGCAGCATCCCCTTCAGATCGTCGCCGTAGTAATTGAGCGTGTTGTCCGCCGTGTTCCGGGACTGGGCCACGATTGCGGTCGCCGCGAGCAAGACCCCCCTGACGGCCAGCCGCAGGGGCCGGATGCGGTGAGGAGAGAGGCGCTTGGACGGATCGTAGATGTCCCCGCCGTGCACTGACACGACGTTCGGCGCGCGAGACAGTGCGGCGACGACCACGCCCAGCGGGCCCGAAGGCACCGCAAAGTGGGTATTGACCACGTCGTAGCGCCCCCGGGCCAGAAGCTCGAGGGCGCGCACGAGGCCGGTGGCAGGATAGCACAGCATCGAGCCGATCGGCGCCACGTCCATGCTCTTGCGTCCCAGTACAGGGACGCGGTGCACGTTTATGCCGTCCACGGTCTCGCGTCCGGGCTGGGGGCCGACGCGCGAGGTGAGGTAGTCCACGTGATTGGCACGGGCCCACCGGCGCGCGAGCTGCCGTGCCGCAACGCCACCGCCGCCGCCGACCGGTGGGAACTCGTAGTTCACGACCAGAATCCTCATTCCGGCCCCCCGCGAGGGGCCTCGTGAGCCGCCAGA
>CAZHPE010000236.1:0-3914 GCA_964534775.1 uncultured candidatus Brocadiaceae bacterium | reverse complement strand
GCGGCGCGTCTGGGCGTGCGGTGTGCCTGGGTGCCTTGAGTATAGTCGCCCTGCTCGGCGCGGGTGTCCGATATGGGCGCATAATCTTCAGGCGAATCCGACCCGCCACCCGAGTATCCGGCATCGATGCCATTGCCGTAAGCGAGGGCCAACTGCAGGATTCAGGCCGAGAAAGTGTTGACAAGGCGCTGTCGCAGGCGTAGGCTTACACTCCGGCGGGACGAATTCTGCGGACGGCGAGCCATGGGCGAAATCGCGGGTAAAAAGGAGAATACGGTAATGGAGGTTCAGACCCACTTATACACGGTCAATGCGCCGGATACGCTGGATCTTGCCGAGCGCGCCCGAGTGGCCATCAACGGCCTCACCGGCGGGCTAGATCCGGAGCTCCACTTCATGCCGTTCCACGGCACCAACTTCTACGCCAACCCGGCCTATATGAATCATGAGGGTGGCCATAAGATCTCCTGGACCGGCGACGAGCTGTGGGGAAAGCAGGTCGAGGCCCTCATCAAGATGCGCATCATGAGCGGCAGCCAGCAGAACATCGAGGTGGACGCGAAGACCCTGGCCGGAATGGCCTCCTGCCTCGAAGACGACGGCATCTGGTACGCGAAGGTGGCGGACGTGGACGGGGACAAGACCGTGGACGCTCCCGACCATGCCCCTCTCCTGGCGCAGGCGCGCGTCATGCGCGCACTGATGATCCAGCACGAGGTCGACGGCGAGGCCAGGTGGCTGGACATGGTCCGGAGCATGGTTGGGGGCCTGCAGCGGGTGGCCTGCTACCGGGAGGGCTACGCCTACTACCCGGTCCATGGCTTGGGCGGCACCCTGTGCATGCCGCGCTCCGGTTGGCCGAACTCCGATGAGCCCCAGGGGGTGAGCTTGCATGCGACGTTCCTCGAAGCCCAAAAGAACGCAAGTCCCGGTTACTGGCACGACTCGGCCTCGCACACGGTCTTCGCCTACGGCACCATCGTCAGGACCATCTGCCAGTGGTACAAGATGACGGGTGATGAGAAGGCTTTCGAGTTCGCCAGCAAGCTGGTTCGCTTCATACTCAAGGAGCGAAACTGGAAGCCGGAAGCGAAGCCAAAGGCGGTCGTGGCCGCCGGCCATGCCCAGTTCGAGGGGCACGTGCACGCCAACTGCTGGGGTTTCTTGGGGTTGCTCGACTACGCCGACATAACAAACAATGACCGCATCAAGGCTTTCGTGCGGGACGGCTACGAGTACATCCGCACCTTCGGCATCGCCCGCATCGGGCTATTGGGCGAGGGCTGCACCGTTGGGGACATGACCCACCTGGCCATCAGGCTCTCCGATCTGGGCGTCGGCGACTACTGGGAGGATGTCGATCAATATGTGCGCAATCACCTGGTAGAGATCCAGCAATTGAGGGCCGACTTCCTCGAGCCGGTTCCCCTTGGCAGCCCGGAGCGCGCCGTCAGGTCCTGGGAAACCACGGAGAGGATCATCGAGAGGAACATCGGTGCACTCTCCAATGACGCCACGCACGTGAGCAGGCTCGCCCCCGGCGGCATCTTCTGCTGCACCGAGAATGGCTTGCTGGGCTACTACCATGCCTGGGAGGGCATCGTGCGTTGTGCAGACGGAGCGGCGCAGGTCAACCTGCTTCTGAACCGTGCCAGCCCGTGGCTGGACATCGATAGTTATCTGCCTTATGAGGGCAAAGTGATTATCAAGAACAAGACCGCCCGGCGCCTCTCCGTCCGGCTGCCGCGGTGGGTGGACACTGGGGCGGTCCAGACCTCGGTCGACGGTCAGCCGGCGGGTGGCTTCTGGGTGGGCAGATATCTGGTGCTGGAGGACATAGGCGGCAAGAAGGAGGTTTCCATCGAGTTCCCGATGGCGGAGTCGACGGAGACATATTGCAACGGGTGGGAAGGTGTGACGCTGGAAGCCCACCACACGGAGAGGACGCTCAGTTTCCTCTGGGAGCCGCCCGATGAGCTGACCCAGTACACCTTCCGCTTCAAGGGCAACACGGTAGTGGACGTGAGTCCCCGCGAGGAAGGACTCGGCTTCCCTATCTATCTGCGCGACCACTACAAGTCGAACACGGCTCCGATAAAGGAGGTGAAGCGCTACATTACGCGCACGGTCTGACAAGGGGATGCAGGAAGCACATGGATGAGTGCAAGGAGGGCTGTGCAAACCCTGAGGAACGGTTGTTGACAACCAAGAAGTCGTCGTGGGATCCCACCCGATCCGCAATGCCTGGTCCCCTCCTCCATGCAGCGTGCCCCCGCGCGTCTTCCAGCCCTGAGAACCGCGCAAGGCTGCTACTCCCCACGGACCGGCTGACGGCTCTCAGAGCCTCTCAGACGCCCGACACCACGGAGGTTTCGTGCTTGCCATCCGGGAGGCCAGGGGGTATAAGTCACTCGGTGGTGATGAGCAGGATGCGCTCGGGGGGAAGAGAACGCTGATGAGAAGCCCAACAATCCTGTTCCTGATGTCGCTGGCCGTTCTCATGATCGGCGCCGCTCGCGCCGCTGCGGAAGAGCCGGATCCGCCGCAGGATCATCGGACGCCAGAGGCGGATGCGGGCTCGGGCATCGGAGACGCACCGGATGGGGGCCTGGTAGGATCGATCACGTTTGCCAACGGCGACCACATGCGGAGCCATGTCGTCGCGCTGAGGGAGGGGGAACTCGCCTTTCGACTCGCCGCTGCCCCCCAGACCGTGTTGAGGGTGGAACGGGCAAGGATCGCCGCTATCGCCTTCGCAGAAGTGCCCGCCGACGCGCCGCCGGAGGCAGAGGAACTGCGTCTCCGTGACGGCTCCGTCCTGTACGGCAAGTTCGTCAAGTTTACCGAAGTGGCCCTCCACTTCGACGCTCAGGAGATCGGGCTGGTTGAGCTTCCCCGCAACGAACTGAAGAGGTTGTCCAAGTCCGGCCACGCGGCGGTTGATGCCAGGCCGCCCGCCGAACATCCCGTGATGATCGTAAGAGGACATGCTCTTGCCCCCGGCGATTCTCCCCTTTATTACGCGACCGCCCGGCAAGCGAATAAGACTGGCACGGTGGTCCGCCCAGGAGAACCCAGCATTGTTCGCCTGCTATGGCATTGTCAAAGCGATTCCGGACGATGCTCTGAGGGGTCGTGTCGCTTCCGAGTTCCGCAAGCCACGCGTTCCAGTTCGCCTCCCTGGCCTCTTCCGGATACTTGCTGAACAGCTGGTCCTGTGAGATCAGCCCCCGCAGGAAATCATAGTAGGCAGCGGGCACCTTCCGGCCGCCGAACTCCCGGAAGAAGCTCCTCAACTTAAGCGTCTCCCAAGCCGTGCGATCCTTCTCGATAGAAAGCCGGACCTCGAATGGGCTCCGTCCCGCGCGACAGAACGCGGCAAAACCTTCACCCAAGCCGCCAGGGCCCGCGAAGGCATCCACGACAGGAATGGCTTCAGAATGCCGCCTCATTGCCTTATCGCCGAACAAAGCGGTGCCCGTGGGTGAGGTTTAGCACGCATCAGATGCTCGTCCTTAAAGCATGCAAACTAAGACGTTACACATGACATTGTGCCCTCTTCTGGCCGGAGAATCAACCGTAGGACGGCCCGCGGTGACGGCCGGCCTTCTTGTACCGGTTTCAGGGAGTGCTTCCGTCATTGACTGTTGCGGCTTTGTCCATAACTGTCCCCCATGCTACAACTTGCGGCAGGCTTCTGCAATACCTGACTTCGGTTCGCCGGCCGTAGCCGCTTTTCTCTCTTTCGTCGCGGCCCTGATCGCAGTAAAATGGCGGCGTCAGGCGTTGGCACTGCGCTTGGCGGCGGTAGACTAACAGTTCCCGACGGAAGCACCAGGAGACCACCAGGATGTCCAGACCTCCGAGCTACGGGATCATCTACAACTGGGACGGCGCACCTCACGGTTACTCCG
>CAZHPE010000235.1:2255-3921 GCA_964534775.1 uncultured candidatus Brocadiaceae bacterium | reverse complement strand
CCTGTGGCTCAAGTTCCGCATCAAGGGCAAGCAGAGCCATGGCTCGATGCCGCACAGGGGCTGCAATGCGTTTCGGGCCGGGGCCCGGCTCGTGTGCGCGCTGGACGCCGGATTGCCCGAGCGGTTCAGCATGCAGGACGAGCTTTACGAGCCGCCGCGGTCCACGTTCGAGCCCACCATGCACGAGAAGAACGTCCCCAATGTCAACACGACCCCGGGCGAGGAAGTCTTCTGCTTCGACTGCCGGGTCCTGCCCCAGTTCGACCTGGACGAGGTGCTTCGCTACGTGCGCTCGCAGCTGGGGCGCGTGGATGCAGAGCTGGGCACCGAGAGCGATCTGGAGATATTGAACCGCGTCGACGCCGCGCCGCGGACGCCGGCCGACGTCCCCGCGGTGGGGGTGATACAGCGGGCTGTAGCGGAAGTCTACGGCGTGGAGGGGCGGCCTATGGGGATCGGGGGCGGCACGGTCGCGGTCGAGTTTCGGCGGGCGGGCTATCCCGTCGTCGTCTGGTCACGCACCGAGAGCACGGCGCATCAGACCAACGAAAGCTGCCTCATCTCCAACATGGTGGGCGACGCGAAGGTCTACGCCCACATCTTCTGCCAGGAGCTGCCCTGAAGGCCGTTGTGCCTGTGCCACCAAGAGCGCTTGCAGCGCCGTCGGGTGCGCGCGTGCTCAGGCCTGCTCAAGTTCCGCGCCGTCGATCCGCACCACCAGCTTCCCCAGCAGCTCCCTGTCGGAGATACTTGCCGTCGTCACGCCTTCCCGCGTGCGCACCGTCAGCCAAGGGCAGCGCATCTTCTTCCAGTCCGTCAGGGGCAGCAGCGGCACGCGCAGGCTCTTGCGCATAGGCGTGAGCGAGAGTTCGCCGCTCACCCGGTCGAGCCGAAGGCCTGCAGCGCTCATCGCCGCGCCGAAGACGGTCGCGCCGCGCGGGTAGAAACCCAGGTTGCCCTGGGGTGTGGTGTCGCAGTAGAGCGCTGAGTCCAGGTTGTCGCCGGTCAGGACCTGGTAATCCCAATAGGCCTCCGTCCCGCACAGCATGTCGACGCCGAGGTAGGCGGCAACGAAGTCGCGCCACAGGTTCTGGGAGAACCATACGGCCCCGTTGCCACGGGCCGTATGGGTGCTGCCGTAGGGCGTGCGGGCCGCCAGCTCCGCGGTCTCGACGTCCTGGGCGAAGCGAGACAGGTTCCAGCGCGGCATCTTGATGTCGGCCAGAAACAGGTAGAGGAGTCCGTTGCCGGCGTAGATAGAGCAGTCATCCCATCCTTCCAGCTCGCCCGCCGGCAGCGGCCCGCCGGTCCGGGGGTCCTCCAGGCCCTCCGTGCTGCGGGTCAGCGTAACGGCGAAGTGATCGCCCAGCCACGCCTTCTCGCCGAGCGTCTTGACCCCCTTGGAGGCCCAGGCCTTCCAGCGCTCGCCTTTCGACTTCTCCTTCTTCTCCGCGCACAGCAGGTCCTCCAGCTCGGCCAGCGCCCACAGGGCCGCCTGCGCCTTGACGGCCAGGTAGACCTGCTCCTTGCAAAACTGGACGGCCGGGCCGGCGTCGTCGATGGTGTTGGCCGTTCCGTCGTCCGGGAAGCCGTTGCCGTTGGTGTCGGCGCGCACGATGAACTCCGCCAAGCGCCGGCACAGCGTCAGCCTGCGCTGGGCCTGGTC
>CAZHPE010000235.1:0-2245 GCA_964534775.1 uncultured candidatus Brocadiaceae bacterium | reverse complement strand
CGGTGTCGCCCGAAAAGAAGGCGCTGGCCGCCAGCAGGAGCAGGTAGTTGGCGTTCTCTTCAACCGCCATGTGGTGGGCGTATGCCTGCGTGCCTGCCGCGAGCATGCTGCCCATGTCGTGGCACAGGAATGAAGACCCCTTCGCCTGCGGGCCGAGGCGCTCTTGCCCGTCCACCTCGGACTCCGCCCACTCCTCCAGCAGCATCTCGAGGAGCCCCGGCCAGAGGGCGAAGTAGAGCAGCGCGGTGTTATACTCCTCGTCCACCGTGGAGTGGAGGTAGCGCGAGCCCTCCCACACGCTGAACCAGTCCCGCCCGTCCTTGCGCCGCACCCACCACGTGCACGCCAGCAGGCTGTGGAGCGCCAGGGCGCTGAGGGACGTCGTCGCGCGCCCGAGGGACCAGCTCTCGAACAACCCGTCCAGGAACGCGCACCGCTCTTCTACGCTCTCCCGCTGCCTCTGCGCCCAGGCCAGCATCCGGCCTTCGCTCTGAAAGAACTGGTGGTACTTGAACGGCGCGGGCTCGCCCTTGATCTCCAGGACGGCCTCGTCCTGCCAGCTCGACCACACGAGGCGCATGGCCGCCGGCTCGTCCTGCGAGAGGTCAAAGGCGCGGCGCAACGCGCCCTCACGATCCGGCTCGGCCTCGGGGCACCTGAGGGTGCTGTGCACGGTCACCGTCCTGGCGGCAGGCTCGGAATCGCCGGCGCAGGCAGCCCCGCCTGGCCGGCTGGTTGACGGGAAGTCGTAGGTGAAGCCGCTCTTTGCTGGGCCGAACTCAAGCCCTTCGCCCGCGATGGCGAGGACTATCTCGCCGCTCTGGGCGGGCCTCTCGCAGGTGCTCCCGCGCCATGCCCCGACCGTGGCCACGCTCAGGTCGACGTAGAAGAACGGGGCCGTAGAGAGCTTGGGATCCTGGGGGTAGAACGGGGCCATCACCTTCATGCGGAAATCGATCCCCAGCGAAGGGTGGACTCCCCGGTACTCAATAGTCGTAAGTGTAGAGAATTGTTCAAGATAGGGGAACCCTCCATCCCCGCCGGCGAAGGGCAGCAGCAGGGTCTGCCCGTCCGGCAGGCGCACCCCCACGCGAAGCCGGAGCGCCTGCTCGCGGAACTCGCCGCATGAATTGTGCCACGTGCAGCCGGCGCTGGGGTCGAAGATCAGATTGAAGCGGCTACCCAGGGTCGCCGCGCAGTCGGCCATGATGTGCATGGAATCGTCCCCTGTCTTTGGAATGGGTCCGGGGGCGGGATGGTGCTCTCGCACGCATCCGGGATTGTACTGTCGGACGTATATGGCGTCAAGGCGCGGAATCGCCCTGCAAAACGTTTCCGCCCGCTGGGCGCCCGGCCCGCGCAAGGTGAAAACAGTCTTGATTCTGCCTCGGGCGGGTGGTAGATTACTGACGAGGGGTTATTGCACCGTATACCATTCTGCGCTCTGCCACGGCCGAAAACCAGGACCATCCGGGAAATGCGGGTTGATATGATTGTCGGGCGCAACCCGTCGGCGGACAGCAAGCTTGCCAAGTATGCGCCCGACAAGTTGAGCTGACGGCGAGAACTCTTTGACCTGCTATCCGCCAGGTGGGAGACGAGAGACTGTCAGGCATTGCACGCCCCCCTGGCGCTGCCATCTGCGGTTCTGATGAGTCAGGCATAGCCGCAAGGCATGATCCCCGATTGCGTCGGGCCGTCGGTGCGCCCGCTCATTTGGCCGAAGTGTTATCATCATCAGGTGGCAGCCCCCCTACGCAAGAACGCCTCCACGGGGGTTTCGGTGGAATCCTGCGCAGGAATGCAGTTGTCTGCGGTGAGCGGCCACTCGGTCGCGGCGTCTTTGCCGACAGGTGCCGGCTTGAGCATCCTAGCCTTGGCGTCCTCAAACCAGCCTGGAATGATGATTGTTGGATTGATGGCCTCCATGCTCATCGTAGCCATGTCCCGCTTGTGGGAGAAGGAGAGGTTTGACCTCTGTGGGGCGTTCGCATTCGTAGCTCCTTCAAGCCGCTGCGTCAAGGGCGGGGACGGGGTCCTGCCAGCACCCCTTGCATCCGGTCGATTGAAGGCCGATAATCTTGCCCACGGTCTGGCCGCCACAGGAGCCTGGTTGTCCACGACGGACAAGAAACACGCCAAGTTCGGGCGCCACGCCGTCTTCCGTTTCAAGACGTGCTGTTCGGCGCGGCCACAGGAACGCAGTGACGACTCACGCCCGGTCGGGGCGGGGTCGCCGAGTTGC
>CAZHPE010000234.1:3279-3936 GCA_964534775.1 uncultured candidatus Brocadiaceae bacterium | reverse complement strand
GGTGGGTCCGGGGACCGGGGGATTGGCGCGGGGCTCCTCGCGCCCGATATGAGCGTGCTGAATGCGGTAGCCGAGGTACGCCTCGCGGGCGATAGGGTCGTTCAGGAGGTCCACCGCGCTGCCCTGCGTCACGATCTTGCCGTCGCTCAGGATGTAGGCCCTGTCGGTGATGCGGAGGGCCTCCAGCACGTTGTGGTCCGTGATAAGCACCCCTATCCCGCGCCCCTTGAGCCCCACGACCATGGTCTGCAACTCGCCCACGGCGATCGGGTCGATGCCGGTGAAGGGCTCGTCGAGCAGCATGAGCTGGGGATCGATGCACAGGGCCCGCGCGATCTCGAGCCGGCGCCGCTCGCCGCCGCTGAGCGTGTAGGCCATGTGTTCCCGCAGGCCGTAGAGGCCGAACTCTTCGAGCAGCGCCCGGGTCTTGCTTCGCCGCTCCCGCCTGCCCATCGGGAGCATCTCAACGATGGCCAAGAGGTTGTCCTGCACGCTCATGTGGCGGAAGATGCTCGGTTCCTGCGCGAGGTATCCCATGCCCATGCGGCTGCGCTTGTACATGGGTACGCCGGTGATGTCCTTCCCGTCGAAGAACGTCCTGCCGGAGACGGGCTTGACGATGCCGATGCACATGCGGAATGCCGTGGTCTTGCCGGC
>CAZHPE010000234.1:0-3269 GCA_964534775.1 uncultured candidatus Brocadiaceae bacterium | reverse complement strand
CCCCCCGGTCCACGGTGATGCTGACGCCATCGACGACCGCTCGCCTGCTGTAGTGCTTGGTCAGTCCCCTGGTCTCAAACAGCGGCATGGACACTCCTGCAGGACGCGGCAACGAAACCGTGCGCGGCGACGTTACATTCTAAACGACGCGCGCGCTGCGTTCAAACGTCACCCGGCGCACGGGGCGGGGCCCAGTAGTCGGCCGCGCGTCCTGCGCCCGGCTGGCCGCCTTTCAGGCCGGGCAGCTTCCGGGCGGCAGCCATCGACTCCTCGGGTGCGCCTTCCCTCTCCAGCAGCTCCATCAGCCCGGCGTGCAGCCCGGCCACCACGCCCGGATTCTCGGCGCCCACGTCGTGCTCCTGCGCGGGATCATCGGAGAGGCTGTAGAGCTCGGGCGCCCGGTCGCAGCCCATGTGCGCCGACTATGCCCCGTCGGTGACGGTGACGGACGAGCCCGTCCGAAGGGGGCCGCTGGCGCTCACGGCGCACTTACGGTCCCACGGCGCGGTAGCCTCGCCGCTCAGCAGCGGCATCAGGCTCCGACCCATCATGTCCGCCGACACCTCGACCCCCGCTGCCTCCAGGATGGTCGGACAGATGTCCGGCGGCTGCACGAACTCAGTGCGCCGCACGCCGCCCTTGCACCGCGGCGCCTTGACCATCAGCGGGATGTGCGTGATCTCACCATACAGAGGCCACGCCCCGCGGTCGTCGTCCGGATTGATGTGGGACTTGCCCACGCGGTCGTGCTCGCCGATGTACATGCCGTGGTCGGTGGTGAAGATGAAGGGGGTATCGCCGTATATGCCGCAGTCCTTCAGCTTGCGCAGCAGCATCCCCATCCAATTCTCTCATAACAACTGGCACAAAAAGCGGGAAGGGGTCACATTCCCAGCTTGTGCTCATTCTCCCACCTTCAGATTGTTTGTCAAACGCTGCAGCATGACGCCACTCCCGCAGAGTGACTTGCTACGGAGGGAGGTAGACACTACATTCTTTCGCTACGGGCCGGGCGGCGAACGCCCGGCGCTATGTTTCCGCAAGAAGAGGTTTGGACATGACGGATGTGATGATCGATGCGAGGGCGACGAGGCTGGTGACCGAGGCGCATGCCCGAGGCGGGCTGGCGCCGGTGGACCTGAAACGCTTCTGGGCCGACCAGGATGTGGCCACAGCCGATCCCTTCGGTGAGCACATACCCCAGTGCCCGCTCGGCATCATGATGGGCGGCGAGTGCGCCTGCGACGAGCTGGGCGTCGACGCGGACCCGTGGCGCTACATCCACGACGATGAGTGGCGCCTCGCCCTCAACAAGGCCTACAACGATAAGGCCGAGGAAATCGTCGGCCGCCGCCTGCTGGGCGAGAAGCCGGCCGAACCCGACCGGCAATACCCGCCCGTGGGCGCGCTGCACGACGTGTTCGAGGCCCAGAACGTCTGGCATGCGGGCTCGTGGTGGCTGAAGCAGTCGGCCCATAACGAGGAGGAGCTAAGGGGCCTGCTCGACCGCGTCGAGGAGAGGGACATCCGAAGCGTCATCCTGCCCGAGGGCTGGGACGAGGCCAAGGAGCGGCTTACGGCCCTGGGCGTCAAGCCCCCTCTCTACCGCGGCCAGCGCGGCCCGGTGACGTTTGCGGCTTCGATCTACGGCGCCGAGAACCTCATCTTCCTGATCCACGACAACCCGGACCTGGCCGTGCGCCTGCGCGACGTGATGCTGGATGCGATGCTCGGGATCGCGCGCATCCTGGACGAAGAGGCCGGCCGCACCCCCGGGACCGCCCCGCACGGTTTCGCGTTCTTTGATGACAATTGCGTCCTGCTCACGCCCGAGATGTACGAGCTGTTCGGCGCACCGATTCTGAAGGCCCTCTGGGACCGCTACAGCCCCGACCCCGGGGACAGCCGCTACCAGCACTCGGACTCCGCCATGAGGCACATCATCCCGATTCTGGGCCGGCTCGGCATCACCGGGACGAACTTCGGCCCGACGGTGATGGTGGACCATATTCGCCGCTACTGCCCCCGCGCGGTCATCCACGGGCAGCTCGCGCCGTTCACTTTCAGCCGCAACGATGAGGAGGGGATCGTGAGCGAGTTCCTGCGCGACTTCGAGATGGCGAAGGAGAAGCGGGGGCTGGTATTTTCCACCGCTGGCTCGATCAATGGCGGCTCGCGCCTCACCGGAATGCGCCTCATAATGGCGACAATACAGCGCCATGGCCGCTACGCCGGGTGACTGTGAAGCGGCCACCACCGCTCCACGCCTGCGCCAGCGGCGCGCCATGAAAAGCCAAGGCCATGACTGACGTATCGCTCTACGATTACGAGCTTCCCGAGTCGTTGATCGCCCACGTGCCGGCCGAAAAGCGGGACGAAAGCCGACTGCTGCATCTGAACCGGCGGACGGGAGAGGTGTCCCACCTCGGCTTCCGGGACGTGCAGACCCTGCTCGGCCCCGGCAACCTTCTGATCCTCAATGACGCACGCGTTATCCCCGCACGATTGCGGACGCGGCGCGCGACGGGCGGACGGGTGGAGGTGCTGCTGGTGCGCCCGGAGGACGGCGACGCCACCGGCCTCGCGACGGGGCGCTGGCTGGCCATGGTGAGCGCGGGGGGGAGACTCCGCGAGGGCGAAACCCTGACGCTGGAGGGCACAGGCGCGAGGCTGTGCCTCATCGAAAGACGCGAGAGCGGCTACTGGCTCCTCGAACCCGACGAGGTCGACCTCCAGGAGGTGCTCAGCGCGGGCGAGATGCCGCTGCCGCCCTACGTGCGCCGGGCCAGGGAGCGGCGGGGCCTGCCAGCGTCCATTCCGCAGTTCGACGCCGATCGATACCAGACCGTGTTCGCCCGCCGGGACGGCGCGGTGGCGGCGCCCACGGCGGGGCTGCACTTCACGCCCGAGCTGCTCGCCCGACTCGCGGAGACCGGCGTGGAGGTCCGGACGCTCTCGCTCATGGTGGGGCCCGGCACGTTCCGCCCGGTGAAGGCGCAGCGTATCGAGGACCACGCCATCGAGCCCGAGCGCTACCACCTGCCGGGCGAGACGGCAGCAGCGGTGCGCAGCGCGATAGAGTCGGGCCGGCGCATAGTGGCCACGGGGACGACGGTCTGCCGCGTGCTGGAATACGTGGCCCGGCGCGGCGAGTGGACCGAGCACAGCGGCTGGACCGACCTGTTCATCCGCCCGCCGTTCGAGTTCCGCGCGGTGGGGGCGCTGATAACGAACTTCCACCTGCCGCGCAGCACGCTGCTGATGCTGGT
>CAZHPE010000233.1:0-3947 GCA_964534775.1 uncultured candidatus Brocadiaceae bacterium | reverse complement strand
CTTTCTTTTTATACTTGCTGCCTGTTGTGTACCAAATCAGAAACGTAGACGGACTCGAAGGCCTCTGGAAAGCGGCGTCGGGCTACCGATCGAGCCGCCACCGCTTACGCCGCCCCGCCCCCAACCCCAACAAGAGTGGGACTTCGCCGCATAACGCCATACTCTACCCTCCATCGCTCACGGTCATCTACTAGCCCAACTGCGCCAGGGCCAGCACCGTCATGGCGCAGTCGGAAGAATACGACAGCCGAGCATGGGCCGGGGCGTCCACGACGGGCCCGGGCCGGGGGTCCCAGAGGCCGTCTTCGCACTGGTGTTCCACCAGTACGTCGCCCAGTTGCCGGGCCCTGAGCAGCAAATCCTCCTCGCCGCTGTCCTCGTACAGATTGAGCATGGCCCAGCCGAATTTGGTCGCCCGCCCGAAGCGTGCCGGATCGAGGCGGTGGCTGTAGACCAGATCGACATAGCGGCGCGCCGCTGTCCAATAGTGCGGTTGCCGCGTCGCCCGCCCCACCCATACCAGGGTATTGATCACAGTGGCGAAATTGGCCGGCCGCTGCTCGTCCAATTCCAGGTCATACATCTTCTCCCATTCCCCGGCGGCGGGCTTGGCGACCACCGAACCGTCCCGGCGAAAGCGGTTGTAGTAGCGCCCGGGGTGCAGCTGGGTATCGAGCAGGGCCGCAAAGCGGTCGGCCATGCGCCGGGCCCGCTCCGTCTCCCCGACGGCGGCCAGGGCCATCCCGACTCCGCCTGAAAAGCAGACTTCCGCCACTTCTTCCCCGGCGTCCGGGTCCATCAGCACTATGCCGCCCGAGGCGACGTCCTGCAATTGCCCCAGCCGCCGGGCTAGCACCCCGGCCAGGTCGAAGCGCTCGACCGCCACGGCTCCCAACAACAGCCACCCCATCGCGTACAGACGGTTTTCCGGCTCTCCCGGACCGGTGAAATCGCCCTTTCTATCTAGGCAGTGGTCCAGGGCCCGGGAGGCCGCCCGCGCCCCCTTGGCGCGCAGGCCGGCGGCGTTGAGTAAATAGGGCGCCTTGGGATAGAACCGCCCCTCGTCCGGGTCGATGGTGCAGCGGCCGTGGCCATCGAAATGGGCGTCCAACCACATCTCCACTTTTTCTGCGGCGCGTCGATAGTCGTCCATTATCCACTCCACTGTGCTCGTCTATTGCTCACCCGCCGCCCCTGCACTCAATCGACCCAGAAGGAAAACAGCGCCGCTTGGCGCAATTCGAATTGCAGTCGGACCCGCCTCTGCTCGCCCAGGCCCCTGCTGTTCTTCCAGACCACCGGCGCGTCCAGACTGTCCCGGTCGATGGCGACGCAATCGTCCAGCCCCAGACGGGGCAGGACCTGCCCTGCCCCGTCCAGGGCGGCCACCCGCACCTGGCCCCGGGCGGCGTTGACATTGAGGTGCAACCGACCACCCACTAGGTCCAGCGGCCGGGTCGTGACCACTCCCCTGTTCCGGCCCCCGTCCATCGAGACGAACCGATCGCGCGGCAAAACGGCCAAGCCAATGCGGTGCTGCCACTCGTCGTAACCGCGGGCAGGGTTGCGCGAACCGGTGTAGTAGATCCACAACTGATCGCCCATATCGACAAAAAAGGGATTGGCGCAAATATTGTAGTCGGCGTCCCAATCCCCTTCCGTGCCCAGGGGTAAAAAGACCTGCCGACCCGCCGTGCGGGCGTAGTGCCGACCGTCGCGGCTGTGGGCCAGCTGGACTTCCACCCGCTTGAATTGGCGCCAGCGATATACCCGCAGGGGGGCGATCCACATGCTCTCGTAGGGCAGGGGATGCATATCGTACAATTGGGCGTCGGGCGGGTCCTGTTCGTCGGCGCACAGCACCACCCGCGGCGGTGTCCAGTGCAGCAGATCTCGGCTCTCCAGCATGGCCCGGGCCCGCTTGCCGCCGACAAAGACTTTGGTATGCCAGGTATAGCAGCCCAATCTGTCGTCGAAGAGCAGCGCATTGGTATCGCCCAGTCCCACCTGTTGGCCCCGGTACCCGTCCGGCGCCCGACTGCTCATCAAGCCTATGGAATCGGCGTGCTTGGTCCAGTGCAGCCCGTCGGGCGAAGTGGCCAGATTGAAAACGCCCTTGGCGCTGCCGCGCGGCTGTCGGGTGACCATCAACCCTTTGTAGCGCCGCGCCGGGTCGGGCTCGTCGGGTTCGCAGAACAGACTGTGCAATTGCATTTCCGCGCCGAAGATATTATTGGCCGCCGTCCCCTGCCACGGATAGAGCCCCAGTTCCGGCTTGGTCCATTCAATGCCGTCTGCCGAAGTGGCGTAGAGCAGGGCCTCTTTGGCCACGCGGCCGTCGGCCAGGGGAAAGCGGCCCTGATGGGTGCGGTACCACATGCGCAGCTGGCCGCTCTCGGGATCGCGCAGCACCGGCCCCACAATACTCCCGCGCCGCCCTTCCCAGGGCCGGTCCGGCACCACCAGCGGGTTGGCCTCGTGTTTGTGCGGCTGGTGCACCGTGCGGCGAATATTATGGGCGGCGGCGACCAGATAGTCGTCGATAAAGAATTGCCGCTCCCGGCCCACCGACACGGGCATTTCGTCGGTGTCGACGGGAAAAAGCCCGGCTTCGTCCCAGAGGATGCGATAGCTGTCCCCTTCGCAGGGAAAGGTGGAATCCAGCGTGCGGTCGTCAAAGGGGGGCGGACTGTCGTTGGGCATTTTCAGCTCCCGGTCGCGGCGCCTGGACAGGGCGCTGGCCAACGGCTGTCCAGGTATCTACAAGCTTTTCCTGTCCAAGATGGCGCCCCCCGGAATATAATATCCCCCTGGAGTGTGGCTTCCAGGTTTTCCTGTAGGTCTGTCATAGAGAGTCGCTCCTCAAGCCGTCGGTCACGCGGGACAAATGCGTCCGGCGGCTAGCCACAATCTTCATCCTACAGATCGGCCAGTATGTCCAGAGCCTCATCCGCTGGAAGCTCGTCGCGATCTGCTGTCAACTCCCCGAATTTGCGGGTCCTGCTGTTGAGAACGCCATAGAACCGGCGTGTTTCTTCGTCGGGATGGTCACTCCACAGAAAAGCGGGTACCACGGATGCGCTCGCGCCTTCGATGTCGCCGCGGTGCAGGTGACCGTAGCCTATCTGTGCGGTTTTGCGTTCGAGCTTCGTTGGGCGCACGGTGACCGTGTGCAGGACGGAGACGTTGAACAGGACGACCGTGCCCGCCCTGCCGTGCAGCTCGCGAACTCCGCTGCGCGCGACCCGATCCTCCTTGCTCAGGATCTCGTCATCGGCCGCTTCCGGCGAAATGGAGAAGCTGTGAGTGGCTTCACTCACGTCGGCGAGGTAGACGAGGGCCGCTACCAGTCCCATGCGCAGCGGATGTTCCTCCCACATGAACCGCATGCCTCCGTCGCGGTGCCAGCGGTACCCGGACGGTCCGTCCCATGACGTCAGTGCGTCGACGGGCTCCCCTGCGTACGGCCCCATGTGCCTGAGGCAGATCTCCGAGAAACAGACTTCGCCGCCCATCAGAGCCTGCAGGGGCTCGATGATTTTCGGATGGCGGATGAGCCCGTCGAACTCGGGCGCCGTCAGTAGCGCGTGGCCGTAGATGGTTTGCCAGATGCCCGTGTCCCTCCAGAAACGGCCGTGCATCTCGCGCTCCCGCTCGAAAAGAGCGGCGTAGCGGGTTGCCTCGTCGTCGCTGAGTACCTGGCCCAGCTCCAGGTAGCCGTTGTTCCGGAAAAATTCGTACCCCTCTCGTTTCACCGAATTCCCCTCGTTTTTCGGCTAACCGATCTCGAACGACCCCATCGACTCTTGCCCTGGACGACCTTGGTGAAGCCGACGAGCGAGAACCCGTAGCTCTCGCACTCGGCCAGGCTCTGATCCAGAGAAGGCGGGTGCTCGCGACGCGACGGTCATGTCCTAAAGTAGCTGTAGAATGCAAAACGGCGTATG
>CAZHPE010000232.1:2450-3959 GCA_964534775.1 uncultured candidatus Brocadiaceae bacterium | reverse complement strand
CAGCCGACTCGCCGTATCGTAAAAGGACCATGGACCGACTACTTTCACCACGGGCTGCTATACTGACTCGGGTACCCGGGACTCCCGGAATAACGCTTCGGCGGGGCTGCCGCCCTCGCCGCTGCCGCTGCCGCCGAAATCCACATACGCGGGCGCCCCTTCATCGAACGCGCCATAGGCGCCGCCACCCGAGCGCACCCCCGTACACTCCTCCAGCCGCTTGCACCCCAGGCAAAGCACGGCGAACGGTATGGCCTGCAACCGCCGCTTCGATATGCGGACGCCGCAGGACTTGCAGCTGCCGTACCGACCTTCTCTGAGCATGGCGAGCGCCTCTTCGATCTGCTGGACCCTGGCCGTATCTGCCCCCGCTATGCGCGCCGCGAACTCGTCGATTTCGCCGTGGGAAACCCGATCCAGGAACTCCACCGGCTCCTCCAGGGCCGTCGTCTTGATCCTCTGAAGGTGCTCTTCCATGGCCTCGACAGCGTTCACGCCCATGGCCTCCAGGCGGGACTCGATTCGAGGAGAGGTTCCCGCCCTTCTCATCTTCGGCTTCGTTGCTACAGCCTCCATGTCACAATCCTTTCCTCTGAAGTTCTATCTCCCAAACTCGATATCCTCCTACATGGGCGACTGGCGTGCCACGCTGGGGCCTCGCCGGGAATCAACCCATAAGCGCCGTGAGAAGCAGGGGTTACACAAGACATTCGACAGTACGGATGGTCTTTGGGATGTCGCGCCGAAACCGCCTACGTGAGACACATGCCGGTGGATGGCGCAGAGATCATGACTGTGCCAAAGAACCGCAGCCTTACGATAACGCTCTATCGTTGCAGATCTTGCGCTCGCCAAGCCCCTGCGTGCCGAATGATCCACTTCCGTACCATCAACAGCATGAGACGCAGTGATACACTGCGACACATGGCTGCAAGCGACCATCCAGTGCCGAGCTTTTGCTCCCGGGGAGCCGGCATGGGGTTTCCGGTTGAAACCCCGTCGCACGTGCGCTACCATCGCCGCCGGAGCGTCTATCAAGTTCTGGGGATCCTCTGGGAAGAGCGCGGTGGTGGGCGGTCTGCATAGGCAAGGGGTATAGTTACGGGAAGGTCATTCGGTGGGGACAGTATGCCATTCCGGCGGTCTTTGCCATTCTCCTCGCTGCCCTTTGGGCGGCTTATGCGCTGCAGGGGTTCTTGTCTCCGAGGCTTCCTTCATTCCTTCCTGACATCTCCCGATTGCTATATCTGTCCATCATGTCTTGCGCCCTGCTTCTTGGGGGAGGACTCGAATGGTATCTCTGTTACCGTGCCGCTGGGGTTCGCGTATCCCTCGATCAGAAGGTGATTGTCTACAGGAATCGCGGAGGTATGAAGCGGATTCCATTTGACAGCATATCACGGTTCGTCTTCCCCCTGGGATACATCGGTGGCTGGACGAAGATCATGTCCAAAGAGCACGCACTTCGGCTCACTGCAACCCTGGAACATCTTGCCGACTTTCTCCTGG
>CAZHPE010000232.1:0-2440 GCA_964534775.1 uncultured candidatus Brocadiaceae bacterium | reverse complement strand
AGAGCGGCTCTGGACGAGCGGGGGCTATCGGACTGCTACGATCGCAAGGAGTTCTTCAGTTTCATGAAGACAGCCGTACATGTGGACCAGCCTTCTCAGAAGCTATACAGCGTCTTCTGGATGTTCATTCTGGCTTCCGCCGCTTCTCTTGCGCTTGGCATTGGCTATGCAGGCATGGTCGGCTGGAATGCTCCGGGGACGGCGTTGTGGGCGAGCCTGTCGTGGCTTTGGCCCATTGCCATCTACCTCGTGGCGGAGATTCCCTTCGCGCTGAGAGTCGCAAAGGGAGCCGATGAGCAGGCGTTCACTTTCCCGCCACGCGATGTCGGATATGAAAAGACCGTCTACCTCAGAGCCGTGCTGCTCGGAGAATTTGCCTACGTCTCGGCTTTCGCGGCCCTCCTGGCGTTCGGGCGTGCATCGTGGTAGCCGGAGAGGGGCATATCGGCGAGAGCGTCGATGAGCTGATTACGGTCGCGGCCTACTGGCATCGGGCCGAGGCTTACATCGCCCTTGCAGCGCTCGAAGCGGCAGGAATACGCGGCTTTCTGGCCAACGAGAATGTCGAGCTGTACTGGTTGGGCGTAATCAAGGGCGTGGAACTGCGGGTGGCCGCCGGCGATGGCGAGTGCGCCAATCGCGTCCTTCACCGGCAGTCGCCCCCCCGATCGGGGTCAACAGACGCCCGCGATTCCCTGCGGGAACGCTGGCCAACCTCCCTGTTTGAGTTATTTCATCCCCGTGGGTATATTGTGGCGGCTTGGTTCTGCATCCGGCCGCCCTTCGCTCTTGGGACACTCCGGCGCATGGAATGGACGCGGGAAGATTACCTCGAACTGATGATATTCGGCCGCGTGGAGCGGCAGATGTTCGTGGAGCTGTTCGGGCCGCTTGTCGGACTCGAAAAGGAGTGGCGCGCGCAGGGGG
This sequence comes from uncultured candidatus Brocadiaceae bacterium, assembly GCA_964534775.1. Classification (GTDB taxonomy): domain Bacteria; phylum Planctomycetota; class Brocadiia; order SM23-32; family SM23-32; genus CAZHPE01. The sequence continues at coordinate 1,513 of CAZHPE010000232.1, read as the reverse complement.
CCACGCAGGAAGAGATCGACATGGTCGCGTTCGATTGGGATTACGTCCCCGTCGTCGGCGCCGGCGGCAACACGGGACTGCGGGGCCGGTTCGAGGAGCGCGTCATCGAGGAGACGCCCGAGCACATCATACGAACCGACCACCTCGGCCGCATCGTGAAGCTCTGCAAAGGCATGGCGACCATCCCCCTGCCCCTGGACTACCCGATAAAGGGCATGGACGACTGGCTCGGGTTCAAGCCGATGTTCGAGTTCCACGAGGACCGCATCGACTGGGACGCCGTCGAGACGGCCCGGAAGGCCCGGGCGGGCGGCTCGTTGGTCGTGGCCAGCATCCCCGGCGCCTTCAGCACGCCGCGCGCGCTGATGGGCGGTGAGCATGTCTGCGTCTCTTACTACGAGCAGCCGGAGCTTATCCGCGATATGCTGGATACGTTCCGGAACACGTCGCTAAAGGTTCTGGAGCGTGTCACGGACCGCCTGGAGATCGATCAGCTTTGCGTCCACGAGGATCTGGCAGGCAAGTCCGGGCCGATGGTGGGGCCAAGGCAGATCGGGGAGTTCATGCGCCCCTACTTCCGCGCCGTGTGGGACCTGGTGAGCGCGCGCGGGACGCGCATCTTCCAGATGGACACGGACGGCAACGTGGAGACGGTCATCGAGGATTTCCTCGACTGCGGGCTGAACAGCATCTACCCTATGGAGCCCGCCGCTGGGATGGACGCGGTGGCGCTGCGGCGGGAGTACGGCACGCGCCTGGCGATGCTGGGCGGGATCGACAAGTTCGCCCTCTGGAATGGCAAGGAGGAAATCCGGCGCGAGCTGGAGTACAAGATGCAGCCCCTGATGCGCGGGGGCGGCATGGTCTTCGGCCTGGACCACCGCATCCCCAACGGCACGCCCTTGGAGGATTACCGCTACTATGTGGACACCGGCCGCGAGATTCTCGGCCTGCCGCCCCGCGACGGGGTGCAGAAGGGCTGGCGGCGGATGGGGCTATAGATGACGGGCCCAGACTACGGCAATGAGGATACATTTCGGCACCGATAGGCACACGATACGGAGGTGATCCATGGGTTTTCCAGAGGGATTCGTATGGGGCGCGGCGGCGGCGTCCTACCAGATAGAAGGGGCATGGAACGAGGACGGCAAGGGCATGAGCGTGTGGGACATGCTGTGCCGCAGGCCGGGTGCCATCTGGGAGGGCCAGTCGGGCGACGTGGCCTGCGACCATTACCACCGCTACCGCGAGGACGTCGCCCTGATGAAGGGGATCGGGCTGGGCGCCTACCGGCTTTCGATCTCCTGGCCGCGCGTGATCCCCGAGGGCGTGGGCGCGGTGAACGAGAAGGGCCTGGACTTCTACGACCGGCTGATAGACGAGCTGCGCGCGGCGGGCATCACGCCCTACGTCACCCTCTTTCACTGGGACTATCCGTACGAGCTATACTGCCGCGGCGGCTGGCTGAGTCCCGACAGCCCCCAGTGGTTCGCGGACTACGTGGGCGTCGTCG
>CAZHPE010000231.1:0-3964 GCA_964534775.1 uncultured candidatus Brocadiaceae bacterium | reverse complement strand
GCACCATTCTGCACTCTGCCACGGCCGAAAACTATGACCATCCGGGAAATGCGGGATGACATGACAATGTAGTGAAGAGTGTCCGCAAGGTCAAGCGGTAATTGCCCCTGCACATGCCATCTCGATCCGGGAATGGCGGGAGAAGGTCGATAAGACAGGCCGGTGGACATGTGCGCGGCCGGGGTGAGGTTCGGGGAAGAGATATGCCTTACGTGGACGGCAATTTCGCAGTCAGGATTGTCTGATCTCGGTCCCGGCAACTTCCCGGTTGGCGAGGTCGACAAGCTCGCCCTGACATCAGGACGGGTTTCCTTGCTGTTCTTGCCGGGCTTTCTTTCGGCCGGCTCTGCCGAGCATGAATCCGAGGAACCCGATCAAGATGGCCCCGGCCACGATTGACCTGTACGGGTCGCACAGAATCTGGCAGGTTCCACCCAGGACGGGCGCCAGCAGCAGGTGAAGGCCGAGGCCGATGGTGGCTCCCAACAGGGTGCCGAAAGCTATCTTCGCGATCATTGCTGCACCTCCATATCGCGAGGGAATCCGGGTTTGCCAGCAGCGCACCGCAGGAGCGCCGCCTGAACAACCTCCATTCTCGCGGATTGCCCTCTCGTTCGGCAAGTGGGCTTCTGGCGCCGTTGCAGAACCCGCTCCGTGGACCCGAGGGCGGATCGACGAAGCGGCCCTCGTGGCGCCCCTTCCTCTCCTCACGGCGGCCTCTGCGCACTTGCAAGAACTGTGCGCGCCCCGTATAAGTTAGCGGACTCAGCCGGAGAGACAGATGTGGCCCGGGAGTTTCCTCAGGTGCGCCTCGGGGGGGTCATGCACGTCAAGGAACGCAAGAGCGGCCTGTGGGTGGAGTTCGAGAACGACGTCGCAGTGGAGATCCGGCTGCGGGGAAAGGTGCTGGGCGGCATCGGCCGGGTGCGGGCCCATGGGCGCGAGCTGCGCAGCGCCGAAGTGCCCATCCTGCCGCTGATTCTGACGCTTGAGGGCTACGAGGTCAGTAGCCTGGAGCTGGAAGATGTTCGGACCGAGCGGGGCGAACTCATCCTTGCCTTTCGGCCCTACCTGCGGCCTGCCAGCCGGTCGCCGCAGCACAGCGCGGGCGCCGAGGAGTTGTGGGTCATCCAGCGGTGGGGGCAGCCACCGGACCGTGACAGGGGGGGGAGGCTGGAACTCACGCTGAAGGGAGTTAACCGCGTCGCCGGAGCCGTAGAACTGTCTGGGTTCTCATACGGGTACAAGTTTCGGTCCCGAAAGCATCGGGCCTCCTGCATCCACGACCGGGCCACGTGGGAGTTGAACGGGCGTGCCACGGGCAACACGCTCATCGCACGAAGCCCCTGTGCGCCTTCGGTCAAGGCGATCCACACCAAGGACGATTCCTTCACGACCTCGCAGGCCGGAGGCGTGGCGGGGGGGAGACAGTTCCAGGCGCTTTTTTCGGAGATGCAGGGTTTCACGTTTCAGTACGACCGACACGGGCTGCTGGTGACGGCGTTCGAGGAGCAGTGCCGCTGCCTCTCACTCATCCAGAAGAACCGGGGCTGCCATTCGATTATTCACTGGCACCAGCTCCGCTCCGAGGATCAGGGCGGCATCTGCTGTCTGGAGTTTCCGGCGCTGGAGGTGATGCACGCCCACCTCAAGGCCCGAAGCGATCTGGATCGTCTGAACCACTACGAGGCCGTCCAAGGGGAGATTTGCGGGCGGTACCGGGGCCTCGCCGGGCTTCAGCCCGAACCCGTTCCCTGCACGGCCCGCCTGGCCTGCCGCACCTTTTCGCGCGTGGCGGACCTGAAGGGCACCGTGGAGGAGCTTGCCGCTGCCGGCTGGTCGGAGGTGGCCCTGGCGGACCTGTTCGGGGACGAAGCGGCGGCGGACGCAGACGACCCCGGCGACCCGGCCGGCATCGGCCTCACGCCGGACGTTGAGGCCCGGGCGAAGCAGGCGGCGGACCTGGCGCGAGGCCGGGGGATGCACGTCGGCGCGGTGCTGGATTACGCGCTGCTCGAAAAAGCCATGCGGAACCTGGCGCCTTCGGGCAAAAGGCCGCGGGCGGCACGGGCCGAAGGCGAGCCATCCCGCCGCGGCCCGGAAAGCGCGGGCGCCGCGTCATTGTCAGGGCTTCTGTCGCGGCTCAAGAGGCGGCTCTCGCTGGACGCACTGTACGTGGATTGGCCGCCTGCCGCCGGGGGCGGCAATAGCCTGCTTCATGATGCGGTTGCCGAAACCGGGTTTCACCGGGCTCTTCAAGATCAAGGCCTTCGCTGCATGTGCAGCCGCAGCGGTGTGTTCGGCGTCTCGACCATGCCTGTTGAATACGCCCTTCTGAGGGGCCGGGAGGTTCTCTTCAAGGATCGCGTAATCCCGTTCCCGCGCGCGGAGGTGTTGGAGCAGGGTGACGAGCCGGTAGAGGCGTACTTCCGGGGCTATGCCAACCGCGTGTGCTACAGCGTCGCGTACGGGCGCCGTGAGGGAGGCCATCCGACGGGTGCCGAGCTATGGTGGGGGCCAGCGTTCGCTGCGATCAACAGGGCCTACCGTGCGGTCAGCGAACACATGGAACGCCCATGCCTGCTCGCCGATGAGTTGGGTGTCCTATGGACCGGGCCTGCCGACGGCGTCAGCGTGCTGTGGACCTACGGGCCTTTCGAGTGGTACGTGGGGGAGCAGGCACGGGTCTATAGCGTGATGGCAGGGCAGGCAGTCGGTGTGGAAGACGGGGCATTCACCCCGGTAGGGGGGGGCGTTTACCTGGTGCAGGACGCGCTGGAACCGTAAGGCGCTGCGTCAGATGCCCGGGCGCCCGAGCGTCTCACGCCAGTCGGGGTAATGGGTCGCGAGGGCGTCCTCAGCGGCTTTCTGTTCGGCGTCCTTCTTGGTGGTGCCCCAGCCCGTGCCCTTCTCGACGTCCTGAACGTATACTGCGGCGAGGAATCGCGCATCGTGGTCCGGCCCGGTCTGCTGCAGCGTCCGATAGGTGGGAGGCTCAAATCCCGCCGCCTGTACCAGTTCCTGCAGCAGGCTCTTGAAGCTCGGCGGGTACCCGCGCTCTTCCGCCTCGTGGATTTCCTGCGCCAGCGAGCGCAGGACGAACTCGCGCGCCTCCTCAAAGCCCCCGTCAAGGAAGATTGCGCCGACCAGGGCCTCGTAGGCGTCCGCAATGACGGAGGGCGGGTAGTCCCGCCTTCGGGCGAGTCCGCGGTCCACGCGCACATGCTCGCTCAGCCCAAGCCGTTCCCCTGCGGCGGCCATGCTGCGCCCGCAGACGGCGTCCGACTTGATGGCGGTCATCTCGCCTTCGTTCAGTCGCTCGGGCGCGGAAAACAGCCGCTCTGCCACCACCAGCCCGGCCACCGCATCGCCGAGGAACTCAAGGCGCTCATACGACCAAAGGCCCTGCCCGGCCAGCGAAGCGTGCGTCAATGCCTTGTTGAGGAGGAAGATGTCGCGGAAGGCGTACCCGATGGTCTTCTGCAGTTCGTCGAGAGGATCCGCGTCTTGACTCACGCTGCTCCTCCGTCAGGTCGGCATGCGCCGGGAGCCCATGACTTGAGGGGTCTATCCAAGGCTTGCAAGGGCTTCCGCTTCCGTCTCGAACGTCAGAAACGCCCCGCCCACCTGCGCAAGGGAAAACGTGTCCGTAGCCCGTTCGTTGAGGGCCGCGACCAGGAGCTTTCCGCCGTACTGTCCCACCGCTCTCGCGCATTCGATGAAGGTCGCCAGCGCGCTCGTATCCACGCGTTCTGCGCCTTCCAGACTCAGCACGATGGCCTTCGCCTTGTCGTGCACCAGCCCCTGCAGGGCCGTGCGCACGTCCGGCGAGTTCTCAATAACTATCGAACCGCCCAGCCGGACGACTACGGCGCCGGCGACATTCTCCATCTTGATCTCTATGTTTGCCGGCCGCATGGTGAGAGCGTGCCCTCCGAAGTCCAGGGACGGACCGTACTTTACC
>CAZHPE010000230.1:0-3972 GCA_964534775.1 uncultured candidatus Brocadiaceae bacterium | reverse complement strand
GTCAAGGACTGCATGGTGGCCGGGAACGTCTACGATTTGCTGGGCAACATCGAGGCCATCGCGCGCGAGCGCCAGTGGATGGGCTCCGACTACCTGCCCGCCATCTGCGTCAGCGGCATCAAGCTCGCCGCGCAGGGGGGAGAATAGACGCGGATTCGCGCAGACTAGCAGGGATCACGACAACTGCAGAGAGCCAGAGATGTTCCTATGGAACAGGCTCTTGCTTGTTAGCAACCATCCGCGCAACTCAGTGCCCAATGAACCTTGTCTTAGCCGTAGCGAACGTAGGGTGTAGGGGCTCATGAACGGTTGGCTTGAGACCGTGCTATGCGCAGGTGCGCCGCTCGCCCACAGCCCGCCCAACAGAACGATTCCCACCAATACCGGCAAACCGAGTTGCCTATTGGACATCGCGCTGTCCCCTTCCGATTCAGCAACAGATCCCCTACCCCCGTGCACATGAGCAATTTCCCCGACCGGCCTGCATTATACCCTGCAAAACGCCAAAAAATACCGATTACGCCCCGACGGCCCGGACGTCCTTAGGTCATGTCATGTAGTTCAGGACGACGTTCGCGCCGTCGCGCGCGAGTCGCAGCGCAGTGCCCCGTCCCATGCCCTCTCTGCATGAACCTGTCACGAGCGCCGTTCTGCCTTTCAACTCCATCTCTCGGCCCCTCCTTCGTCAAGATGCCCTCACCCATCAAGTGGTGTGACCAGGGCGCAGCCCGCGTCTTCTGGCCCCTGAGCCCTGACCCCTTTCTACTGCGCCGCCTTGGCCTCGTCGAACATCGCCACGAGGTTCGGGATCGGCACGTCGGGCAGGACGGCTTCGTGGCTGGGCGAGACCGCGTAGCCGGGGCAGAGGTGGCGCTTGTTGTGGCGCACCGCCGCGCGCACCTCTTCGGGCGTACCCTTGCGCAGAAGCCGGTGCACGTCGATGCCGCCCACGAACAGCAGGTCGCCGCCGTATTCGCGCCCCAGTTCCTCCGGCGACATCCCGGCCGCGGAGACCTGCACCGGGTGCAACGCCTCTATGCCCACGTCGATAAGGTCGGGAATGATCTCGCGCACCGACCCGCACGAATGCAGCCACACGTGCAGCCCGTAGGAGCGAGCGTGCTCCACCAGGCGGCGTATGCCCGGCAGGATGAATCGCCGGAAGTGCTCCAGGCCGATGAACAGGCCCCGCTGCGTGCCGAAGTCGTTGCCGAAGAAATAGGAATCGATCAGGTCGGCGGCCTCGCGGAACAGGCGGTCGTTGGCGGCGATGTGGAAGTCGATGACGCGCTCGGTGACGGCTTCCACGACGGCCGGGTGCGTGTGCATCTTGATGAAGTAGTTCTCCTGCCCAATCAACCCGCCGATCTCGTGGAAAAATGGCGCCCAGCTTCCGCCCATTATCGCGCAGTCCGCCACGGCCTCGCAGCGCTTGCGCGCGTCGGGGGCGGCCAACTTCTTCGAGTCCGGCCACGGGAGGGCGTCCACCTCGGCAGCTGTCTCGCAGGCCGCCGCATTGGCCCTCGGCATGCCGAAGGGATGCTCATCCGGGCCGCCTTGCCACTCCAGGAGCGCCGCCCAGCGGAAGTCGTCGCCGATCGCGCGCAGAAGCTCTTCCTCATCGCGCGCGCCGTAATGCCAGAGCAGGCCTTCCATGATCTCCGGCTTCGGCACCCCGTGCCAGAGGGGCGTGCGGTTGGGCTGCTCGTGCCGCATCGCGGCGAGCACACGTTCTTTGGATGTCACCTCGTCCTTCTCCATCGGGGGTGCGCCTGGGGACTGAATGCAGCGCCTAGCGCAACACGAGAAGTTACGCGATTCCGCCGGCGGCGTCAACGTGGCCCGTCCGTGCACGGGTCGTTTGCCGGAGCGTCGGCGTTGCGCTATAAGGGAGCCAACCGGTTGGCAATGGCGCGCATGCTGAGATGAGAATCCAGCTATGGCGAAGATCAAGATCACGGTTGGCGATGAGGAGTTCGACGCGACGCTGGACGAGAATGGCGCCCCGGAGACGGTGGCGAAGATCATGGAGGCGCTGCCCGTCGAGTCCACCGCGCGCACGTGGGGCGAGGAGATCTACTTCGAGATCCCCGTTCAGGTAGGCGAGGAGAACGGGGTCGAGACCGTCAGCAAGGGGGACCTGGGCTACTGGTCGGCGGGGGCGTGCTTCTGCCTGTTTTTCGGCAAGACGCCCATGACCCGGTCCGAGGACGCCATCAAGCCCGCCAGCGCCGTCAACCCCATCGGCCGCGTCGAGAACCCGGACGCGCTCAAGAAGCACTCGGCTGACGAAACCGTGCGGATAGAGAGGGCATAAGGGACCACCTCCTGCTCTGGGCCGGTTGTGCTCTATTCCCCTGTGGTTTCTTTCTTCGATTCGTCTTTCACGAAGAATTTGCCGGTCTCGGCATCGAACGCGAGCTTGTCCGCGTTTTTCTCAAACCACTTGACGAGTTCGGCCCCGGAACCAGTCCTTCCGGGCAATTGCCACACCAGCCGACGCGCTCTGCGAGCCTCCCAGCCATTCTCCTACGGATCAGCCCCCGTTCCGACAACCTCTCCCAGCGCCTCAACGTTACCGAAGCGCGCTACCACCCTTGCTGCCCGCTGCTTCCGATATTCGTCCGCGTGCCTATTGACCTCCCAAGCCTTCTCTATCGTTTCTGTCAGGTCGATGCCGGGCAAGTGCCTGATGATCTCGTAGGTCCGTTCAGGCATGCCCCCATGAATCAAGTACCACTTGAGATCGTCGTATGTGGCCGGATCTACCAAGAGCGCCGCCGCCTCTATCCATTCTTCCGGCAGGTACTCCGGCCTCTTGCGGAGCACGTTCACGAGCGTCTCCCGTGCGTCCTCTACCCAGCCACGCTCCACCACCTTTGCGAGTTCGTGGTTCCACGGCAGATGCTCGAGGACCAGTTCTTTGTGCTGCGGTCTTGCGGGCCGTCTCACTGCCTCGATTGCGTGCATGTCCAGCCCGAAGGGACGCCCACTCGACTCCAGCAACACGTCCAAATGGTCGGGGCCCACAGCCGTCAACATCCGCACTTGCGGATCGTCGCTGCTAAAGGAGTTCTGGTTCCTTGAGGCCTGCGCTATCTTGCCCACATACTCACGAACCTGATCCTTCGTGGGATCGTCCGGCAGTTTGATCTTGCTCAGCTTCCTCGGGTCCGGCCCTCTGCGTTCAAACGATCCCCACGGCTCCACCTGGTCCACGGCCTCTGCTTCCAGCTATAGGGCCTGCAGTCTCGGTTCGAGACGCCGTATGGACCTCTCCAATTCGTTCAGTTTCTCCAGGATGACCCTCTCGCCCGGCGTGAGTTCTGCCTTATCCCCGGCGGCGTGGGTCGGGCGAGCCGCGATGAGAAACGCGGTTCCCACAACGCTCAAAACCCCCAACACGACGACCGTTCGTCTCACTGTCGGCCTCCTTTCAGGCAGAAGGACCAGCCGGAAGGGCATCCCCCACTGTCTGGGCAATCACCCCCGATCCTAACATTCCGTACTCAGTATACCCCACTCCAACCTCGTTGCCCTTGTCCTTCCTGTCCTTCGTGCTGTTGTTTGCCTCGCCCTTCGCACTACATGTGCGCGACGACGGCCTTGCCGAACTCGGAGCACTTCAGTAGCACGGCGCCCTCCATCTGGCGCTCCAGGTCGTAGGTGACCGTCCCGGCGGCAATGGTCCTCCGCAATCCCTCCAGAACCAAGTCGGCAGCCTCGTGCCACCCGAGATACTCCAGCATCATGCGGCCGCTGAGGATAAGGCTGCTGGGGTTGACCTTGTCCATGCCGGCGTACTTGGGCGCGGTGCCGTGGGTGGCCTCGAACAGGGACACGGAACCGCCAATGTTGGCCCCCGGCGCAATACCGATCCCCCCTACTTCCGCTGCCAGCGCATCAGAAATGTAATCACCGTTCAGGTTCAGGGTGGCGACGACGTCGTACTCCGCTGGGCGGGTTAGGATT
>CAZHPE010000229.1:0-3988 GCA_964534775.1 uncultured candidatus Brocadiaceae bacterium | reverse complement strand
CGCGCGCGAAGATGGAAGATTTTCTCAAGCGCCCCGCCGTGCGGGACCGCTACCTTCGATGGATGGCGCATCCCGGGCCTGCCGTGGTATCGTGCGTGCAGGGCCGTGTCATCGCCGCCGTGGCCCTGCTGGCGATGCTGCTGCGCAACGGCCTGGCCGATGCCGGCACGCCAGTCGCCTCCGCCGCGGCCGGCGCGGCCGCCCTGATGGGGGCCGAACTGGTCGGCCGGTACGTGGGCCGACGGTGGTCACCGGTGGTCATAGTCATACTCCTGCCGCTGCTGCAACTTCCCGCCCTGGCCGTGAGGCCGCTGCACGGGCTATGGAACAGGTTTTTCGAGCGTGAACCCTGGGCGTCGCCGGCAGAGGTTCTGGAGGCCGCCGAGGAAGAGATCCGCGTTGCCATAGAAGACGCTGCCAGCGAGGGCGCCCTCCAGAAGGACGAGATGGAAATGATAGAGGGCGTGCTTGAGTTCCGGGACGTGGAGGTCAGCGAGATCATGACGCCCCGCACGGAGATAGAATGGATCGACTGCGGCACCGCGCTCGGCGGTGCGCTCGAGGCCATCCGCGGCTTCCTGCACAGCCGCATCCCGCTCTACGAGGGCACGCACGACCACGTGGTGGGGGTCGTACACGTGAAGGACCTTCTGCGGGCCACCGGCGAGGATGTGGCCGCGGGGGCCGGGCTGAGGCAGTTCATGAGGGACCCGTTCTTCGTGCCCGAGACGAAGCGTGTCGTCAGCCTGCTGCGGGAGTTCAAGCAGAAGCACGCGCAGATCGCCATGGTGCTGGACGAGTACGGCGGCGTGACCGGCCTGGTGACCATCGAGGACATCCTGGAGGAGATAGTCGGCGAGATCGAGGACGAGTTCGACCGCGAGGACCACGAGAGCCGCGTGCGGGTTCTGGACGCCGGCACCATCGACGTGGACGGCCGCGTGCACGTGGACGAGGTCAACGAGCTCCTCGACACCGACCTGCCCGAGGACGAGGACTACGACACGGTGGGCGGGCTTGTGATGTCGCGCTTCGCCAGCGTCCCGCAGGCCGGAGAGGAAACGCGCTTCAACGGGGTGCTGATTCGCGTGCTGGAGGGCGACAGTCAGCGCGTGCGCCGCGTGCTGCTTCAGAAGATCGAGGGGGCCGGGCGCAATGGGGGCCAGTAGCCCCCCGCCGCTACGCCCCATCTGTCAAGCCTTCTTCCATGGACGGGACCGCGCGTGGCCAGGTATCACCACACCGAGGGAGTCTGCCTTCGACGGCTCGACTATAGCGACACGAGCCAGATAGCCACCTTCCTCACACCGGACGCCGGCCGTATGTCCTTCATGGCGAAGGGCGCCACGCGCGCCCCGCGAAAAGGCGTCCGCTGCGGATTCGACCTGCTGGCGCGTTACGACATCATCTACACCACGCCCCGGTCCGGCTCCCTGCAGAACCTTACCGCACGCTCCATGCTCGAGAGCTTTCACCCCATGCGCGGGGCGCTGGAGCGCATGTTGTGCGGTTATTACGCCGCAGATCTTGCGCTGAACTTCACCGCCGAGGCCGATCCCTGTCCCGGCCTCTACCGCACGCTGCTGGAATCACTGCGGGGTTTCGCAACGGGCGAGCGCCTAGGCCTGGGCGTGCTGCTCCTGGAGCTGGCGGCGCTCAAGGAACATGGCACGTGTCCCGCGTTCGACGAGTGCGCCGCCTGTCAGGCCAGGCTGCTCGAAGGGGGCCGGGCGGGCAAAGGGAGGCGCGCCTCCTTCAGCCCCTCCCACGGAGGGCCCCTGTGCCGGCGCTGCGTCCGGGGGATTCTTGCGGGGCCCGCCACCCCACTGCTGCCAGTCAGCACCCGCCGACTGGCGCTCCTGGCGGACCTGGCCGCGCATCCGACCGGACGAGCCGACGCCGAGGCAATCCCGCCAAAGCACATTGTCGCCGCCGGCCGACTGCTGCGTTTCCACATGCAGTATCTGCTCGGGAAAGAACTTCGCATGTGGAAATACCTCCAACAGCGCCACATGAGCCGCACCCTCGAACACATTCGCCGTGCGGCAAAGACCGAGCGGGCTTGACGACTCGGCCCGGGGGCGATAGCCTACGGGCACAGACATCCGACCTGCGAGAACGGAGAGCAAGGAGAGGGCATGTACCAGCCGGCGGACACATCCACCGGGGCCCACGGAGGGCGGCCCAACATTCTGACCACGCGCGGCGTCGTGAGCGCCGGACACTACCTGGCCGCAGAGGCCGGGCTGCGCATCCTGCAGGCCGGCCGCAACGCCATGGACGCCGCGGCGGCTACGGGCTTCGCGCTCGCGGTGCTGAAGCCGCACCAGAACGGCATCGCCGGTGAGGCGCCGGTGCTCGTCTACGAGGCTGGGACCGGCACGGTGCACGTCGTCAGCGGCCACGGAAGCGCGCCCCAGGCGGCCACAATCGAGCATTTCCGCAAGCTCGGCCTCACTATCATCCCCGGCGACGGCCTGCTCCCGGCCGTGGTGCCGCCCGTGGTGGCGACCTGGATTCTGCTTCTCCGGCGGTTCGGAACGATGCGGCTGCACCAGGTGCTGGCGCCGGCGCTCGAGCTCGCCGAAGGCGGCTTCCCGATGTACAAGAGCCTCCACGCCTCGATCGGAAGCTCGGCGGCCCGGTTCCTTGAACAGTGGCCTTCGTCGGCGGAGAAGTTTCTTCCCGGCGGAACGGCGCCCGGGCTCGGCACGGTGTGGAAGCAGCCCGATTGGGCGGCGACCTTCAAGAAGCTCGCGGACGCCGACATGAGCTGCCTCGACCGCGAGCAGGGCCTGAGTGCGGCGCACGATTGCTTCTACAGGGGCGAGATCGCCGATCGCATCACCGAGTTCTGTCGCAGCACCCCCGTGTGCGACTCCTCTGAGGAACCGCACACGGGCCTGCTCGACAAAGGCGACATGGCCGCCTACAGCGCGCGTGTGGAAACGCCCGTGCAGGTCGGCTACCGGGGCATCGACGTGTTCAAATGCCCCCCCTGGAGCCAGGGTCCGGTGCTGCTCCAGATGCTCGCCCTGCTAGAGGGCTACGACCTGGCGGAGATGGGGCATAATTCCGCGGACTACGTGCACACGGTCGTTGAGTGCATGAAGCTAGCCTTCGCCGACCGCGAGTTCTACTACGGCGACCCGGAGTTCGTCGACGTGCCGCTGGAACGCCTCCTGTCGAAGGAGTACGCCGCCGAGCGCCGGGGCCTCGTGGACCCGGGGCAAGCCTCGCTCGAGCAGCGCCCGGATGGCCATGAGCCGCTGGTCGCGACGGAGCTTGCCGACGTGGAGGGCGCCTTCGCGCCCTGCGCCGGCGACACCACCAAGCTGGAAGTGATTGACCGGGAAGGAAACATGGTCTCGGCCACGGTCAGCGGCGGCTGGCTCTCATCCTCTCCAGTGGTGCCGGGGTTGGGCTTCCCGCTGGGAACGCGAGGGCAGATGTTCTCGCTCACGCCGGGCCACCCGAACGCGCTCCAGCCGGGGAAGCGCCCCCGCACGACGCTCACGCCGTCCCTGGCGTTGCGTGACGGGCGGCCGTGGATGTCCTTTGGAAGCCCGGGCGGCGACTGCCAGGACCAGTGGGCGCTTCAGTTCCTGTTGAACGTTGTCGAGTTCGGCATGTCGCTTCAAGAGGCCGTCGAAGCGCCGACTTTCTGGACTGGGCACTGCATCTCTTCGTTCTACCCCCGCACCGCCGAGCCCGGCTCGCTGCACGTTGAGGGCCGCATCGCCGAGGACGTGCGGGACGAGCTGTCCACGCGCGGACACATCATGCACGCAGAGGCGGACTGGGCGGGCGGCAACACCCTGGCAGCCTCGATCGACCCGGACACGGGCGTCCTGACCGCAGCCGCATCACCGCGCCTCGACCCCGCCTACGCTATGGGCTGGTAACATGCACTGCTGTTCTTAAGGGGCCTATCGATGGGAAAGAACCTGTTGCCGAATGCGAGTTTCGAGCTTTCGTTCGGAGAGCA
>CAZHPE010000228.1:0-3999 GCA_964534775.1 uncultured candidatus Brocadiaceae bacterium | reverse complement strand
CGGCGAGAAACGCCGCGCCAAGGGCGTTGCAGACGGGGCCACAGAACTTCGCTGTACTGAAGGGAAATCCATTGACGGCTGAGTTCGCCAGTGCGTTCCAGGGCGTAGTGCCGGACCGCAAGCTGACCGCGCGCGAGCTGCGGATGGTGCTCGCGGCGGAAGAGGAGGCCGTGCACCTGTACGAGGCCCTCGCAGATGCCACCGATAACCAGCTTGCCAGGGCGGTGTTGCAGGACATTGCCGACGGAAAGCGCGTGCACGTGGGCGAGTTCCACAAGCTGCGGAGCATCCTGCTGCCGGACGAGGACGAATTCCTCGCCGATGGGGCGCGGGAAGTGGATGAAATGGCGGCCGGGCAAGGCGACTGAGCAGGAGCAGCCGCGGGCAAAGGAGCGCATCCAACAGGCCGGTTTCGACGTTCCCTCGGGGCGGGAGTGTGCGTTCACGGTCTGCGAGAGCCGGGCGCTTCGGCCGGCTGTTCAGGCAGCGGTCTGCGTGCCAAATCAGGCGAGCCAGCCACGGCGGCCGTCCGCAGTTTTATGCGTCCCGGTTGCGAAGGAGCGGCCGGGCCGTTATCTTATGTGCTTCGTTCGCCCGATATGGCGGAAATGTGAGAGAGCAAACCGCGGCGGGATGATTGTCACACTTCAGGGAGAAAGATGATGGCAAAGATCGATTTCGGCGGAGTGGCTGAGGATGTTGTGACGCGCGATGAATTCCCGCTGGGGAAGGCGCGCGAGGTGCTGAGGGACGAGGTCATCGCCGTGGTCGGCTACGGCGTGCAGGGCCCGGCCCAGTCGCTTAACATGCGCGACAACGGCTTCGATGTGATCGTGGGCCAGACGCCCGATCACAAGGCCTATTGGGACAAGGCGCTCGCAGACGGCTGGGTTCCAGGTGAGACGCTCTTCTCCATCGAGGAGGCGGTCGAGCGGGGAACCATCGTTCAGTACCTGGTCAGCGATGCCGCGCAGAAGATCCTCTGGCCTGTCGTCAAACCACGGCTCAAGGCGGGGGATGCGCTGTACTTCTCGCACGGCTTTTCCATCGTCTACGGCGACCGGACGGGCGTTATGCCCGCCGATGACCTGGACGTGATTCTGGTGGCGCCGAAAGGCTCCGGCACAAGCGTTCGCCGCAATTTCCTCGACGGCAGCGGCATCAACTCCAGCTTCGCCGTCCACCAAGACTCGACCGGCCGCGCAGAGGAGCGCTGCAAGGCCGTCGGCATCGGCATCGGGTCCGGCTACCTGTTCGCGACCACCTTCGAGCACGAGGTTTGGAGCGACCTGACTGGCGAGCGCGGCGTGCTGATGGGCGCGCTGGCCGGCGTCATGGAGGCCCAGTACAACTGCCTGCGCGCCAACGGCCACACCCCCAGCGAGTCATTCAACGAGACGGTCGAGGAACTCACGCAGAGCCTGATCCGCCTCGTGGCCGAGAACGGCATGGATTGGATGTACGCCAATTGCAGTGCCACGGCTCAGCGCGGCGCCCTGGACTGGCGTCACCGCTTCCGCGATGCCGTCGCGCCGGTCTTTGACAAGCTTTACGAGAGCGTTAAGGACGGCACGGAGACGCAGATCGTTCTTGACGTCAACAGCGCGCCCGACTATGCCGAGAAGCTGCGGGTGGAGCTGGACGAGATCAAGAACTCCGAGATGTGGCGTGCCGGCGCGGCAGTGCGGAGCCTCAGGCCCGAGAACTGGGGGAAGTGAGCGACTACCTGCTGGCGGAAGCAGCCGCACAGGCCGCCGGGCAAGAAAGACCGGCGGCGCCGCCTCAAGGCTCCTTCAGTTCCAGCGGCCGGCCGTCGGTGTCCGCGCTGTGCGGCACCCCGAGGAGGGCTAAGGCCGTCGGCGCGATATCTGCGGCCGCAGCCCCGGTCAGGTCCAGTGGGACGTTGGTAAGGATCGTTCCGGGCACGAAGGACGGGTCGACGATGTGGTCGCCGCTCCACCGCTTGTCGTTCGGGCTGAGAATCTCCGAGGAAACCCCGCCTATGGCGGTCTGCCAGTTCATGCGGTAGCCCGGGCGGAACCCCACCACCAGGTCGGGGGCCTCGGCGAGTTCGCCGCCGTGGTAGATCTCGCCGCGGGTGTAAACGCGGTGGATCGGCTTTTGGCCCGTTGCCGGGTCCTTGTAGTCCGCCAATCGCGCGGCGATCTCCCTGCCAAGGGTTTCGGTTTCGGGCGACGCCACGATGCCGTTGCCTTCCCGCTCCTTGAGGTTGAAGTAGACGCTGGAGAAGCCGCACCCGTAAGCCGTAGTCCGGGGCCAGTCCACCAGATTGTAGAACGCCCTCTCCGCATCTTCCTTGCGAGCCGGGTCCTCTGTGAGGGTCATGAACCCCTCAGTGACAAGCCAGCCGTTGAGATCGAATGCGGTGTCGAAGCTCGTGAAGCCGTGGTCTGAGAAAGCGATCAGGGCCGTTCGATCCCGCATCTGGCCGAGCAGCTCGCCGACAAAACGGTCCATGATCAGGTAGTGGTCGCGAATCGCCGGGCTAAGCCGCGTCGGCTTGAAGTTTGCGTCCAACTCGTTCTCCGCCCAGAACATGTGCTGGATGCGGTCGGAGGTGTCGAACACGAACGCCAGAAGGCCTTCGTCGAAGCGCTCGAACTCATTCCAGAACATGCTGAAGCGCTCTTCGGTGACTTCCCCGCACTGCTGGAGGAAAGCCTCGGGGCTGAGCACGTGTTCGTTCAGGGCTTTGGTGTCCTCCGGCATCCCGAGGGTGTGATACGTTCCGATGTCGCCGGCAAGCTCGGCCGCGTAGCCGTCGGGGGTGGCCAGGGGAAATGGAGGCTCCAGAGGATCGGGTTCCAGCGCCGTCATGTAGAGCTTGAAGGCGGGTTCGCGTTCGATGAGGTGGAACTTCACGATGCCTGCGGCCGTCTTTCGCCCGCCGACGGGGAACCTCACTCGCGTCCAGTCGCTCCAGTCGCCCGTTGCCAGCGCGGCAGATTGGTCCGCGATGGTTACGGTCACGCCCGAGCCGGTCCATTCTATGACCATGGGGATGGTGACGTTTGAGGTGCCGGTCACGCCCCGGACCCTCGGCCCCCTGATGCTCGTCTCGATGCGCCTATCGCGCGCCCGGACCTCCACCAGTCGTCCGCCGGGGACGTCGGGGTGGCCCGCCTCGTCCGAGGTATAGAAGGTGTAATCGCCCAGGGTTCCCCGCAAGCCGGGCGCGCCGAGCCCGGAGAGCATCCGGCCATTGATATCCTCAGGCGGGAACGTCACGGGCCAGCGCAGGGCTGAAACCGGCACGTCGTAATCGCTCAGAACGTTCCAGAACGCGGGGTTCCGGCGCGGCTTGACGTACTTGGGCGAGCGAAGGATTCCGCCGCCCCCCGTGCGAGAGATGGACAGGAATGGCGACGGGCGCTTGGGGTCCCTGTGGATGAAGTCGAACACGCCGTGCTTGCCCGGATTCATGCCGGTGGCCAGCGTGCACCACACGACGGGGCTCTGGGGCGGGACGACGGTCTGCAGGGTGCCAACTGTGCCTCGCGCCCCGCCGGCACCGGAGTCCCGCAGACGTGCGAAGTTCGGCGCCACGCCTTCCCCGATGAGCATATCAAGTATGCAGGGATCGACCCCGTCGATACCGAGCAGGATCACCCTGTCGTAGCGGCTTGCTGATCTCGGCAAGGTACCGCTCCCTCCTTTCCAGGCCTTCAGCGCAAAGTACGAAAGCGCAGCGGCCCCTGCGGCGGAGCCTGCGCCCTTCAGGAAGTCACGTCGCGACAGTGCCATGTCCACCGTCCTCCGGCGAATACCCAAGGCGCCCTCAAAGCACCGGCCGTTCGCCCTGCGCCGCTGCAGTCGATCACTACGTAGACAACGGCGCCGACCAGGAGTCCCGCCGCGAGGATCAGGAGCCACATGCGGCGGCGCCACAGCGAAGAGAGCACGAACTGCACGTATCCGCGGGCAAACGCCAAGGCGCCCACCACGACCACGCCGATCACGCCGAGGATGGGCCCGAGC
>CAZHPE010000227.1:0-4082 GCA_964534775.1 uncultured candidatus Brocadiaceae bacterium | reverse complement strand
CGCACCCAGCGCATCCGCATTACGCCCGACGGCCCGGTGCCGCTGGGCACCGATTGAGCGGCGAAGTTGAAGTTCCTATCGGGAGACGGAGCTGTCATCAGGAGCGGATCTGCCGGGTGGCAAGGCGGATATTGACAGATGTCGCCGAACCCTGTCGCCTTGGTGCGCCGAATCGGCCGCAGCCGGCCACTACGTCGGGAGCGTGCGAGAGCGGCTGTGCCACCGGTCGGCAGGGCATCACGTAACGTTTCCGAGTCAATTGCAGGCATGAGGTGACAGACGCATGCAGTACCGCAAGTACGGGAAAGATGGGCCTGGGCTCTCGGTTCTTGGCTTCGGAGCGATGCGCCTGCCCCCGCGCGGACCGAGCGCGCGGAACACTGTCAACTTCACGAAGTCGGCGGCGATGATTCGGAGGGCGATGGAGGGCGGCGTCAACTTCATTGACAGCCACCACGGGTACCACGGCGGGTTGAGCGAGGTGGCGGTCGGACGGGCCCTCAAAGGGTGGCGGGGCCAGCGTATCTACCTTCAGACCAAGACTCCATTCTATAACCAGGAGCCGCTCGATTTTTTCAAGAGGCTGATCGACGAAGCGTTGGAGAAGACCGGGAAGGACGCCATCGACTACCTTCTCTTCCATTCCATGGGCATGGATATGTTCACGAAGCGCGCGCGGCAGTTCTTCAAGCTTACTGACTGGGCGATTAGGAGGGGCCTCGTACGATTTCGGGGTTTCTCTTCCCACGACACGCCGGAGAACGTGAAGGTGTTCATCGACAGCGGGGAGTTCTCGTCAATGGTGGTGAGCTTCAACTTTCTCAACCGTGAGACGGAGGACACGATCGCCTACGCGGCGGACCGTGGCATGGGCGTTTCGATCATGAATCCGGTCGGTGGAGGCACGCTGGCGGCGCAGACTCCACAGATCATGCATCTCGTCCGGGGGGCGAAGTCTCCTGCCGAGGTGGCGTTCCGGTACGTTCTTTCGACCCCGGGCGTCACGACTGCTCTGTCCGGCATGAGCGAGCTGGGGCAGGTTGAAGAGAACCTGAGGGTGGCCTCTCGCAAGACGCCCCTGACCGCGGTGCAGCGTCGTGAGATGCTCAAGGGTCTGAAGAGGATCGAGAAGAAGTTCATGCTGACCTGTACTTCCTGCGGCTATTGCATGCCTTGTCCCCATGGCGTGAAGGTCCCGGAGAACTTCCTGCTCTTCAATCAGGCACGCTTCTTCGGCCTGTTGGAGGCGTCGAGCAAGCGGTTCGCCGCTCTCCGGGATTCCAAGGAGGGCGACGGCTCGGCGCTCGCATGTCGGCGTTGCGGCAGTTGCCTTTCCAAGTGTCCCAACGACGTTCCCATCATCGAGCAGCTTGACGAGACGGCTGCACTGCTCGGGCCTGTCGAGGGCCCGTGACATCTTTCCACTTGCGGGAGCGTTGACAAGAGGCGGCGTGGCACACGGATTCCGATCCCAAGACCGGAGGCTCGGCTGCCAGGGCGCGCCTGGGGGATGTTCGCGTCCGGCTGCTTGTTGTTCAGCATGTGAGGGAGGAGATGCGTGGATGCATGGTCAGAAGGTGCTGATTACCCCGCGTTCATTCGGCAAGACATCTTCGCACCCGATGGACATACTTCGGGACGGGGGCTGTGAGCCCATTGTGAGCCCTTCCCCAAGGCCGGTGAGTGTCGAGAATCTGAAAGCGGAGATTGTCGGCAAGCACGCCTTCATCGTCGGAATCGATCCGGTCCCCGCCGACGTAATCGCCGCCGCCGACAAGCTCAGGGTGATCTCGAAATACGGTGCGGGCCTGGACAACATCGATCTTAATGCCGCTCGGAAGAGCGGTATCGTTGTCACGTTCACTCCTGGGGCCAACAGCCGGGCGGTCGCGGAACTGACGATGGGGTTTGTCTTCGGCCTCGCAAGGAACCTCCCAAAGGCCGACCGCATCACGAAGTCCGGCCGATGGCAGCGAATGTCGGGCATCGAACTCGGGGGCAGGACATTCGGGATCGTGGGGCTCGGCGCGATCGGCAGGATCGTTGCACGCCTCGCGCTGGGCGTCGGTATGAAGGTCGTTGCCAGCGACCCGTTCGCTTGCCGGGTTGACAAGTATCTCGAAGGCGTCGCCTTGGTTTCCCTTGAAGAACTCCTGAAGCAGTCCGACTTCATATCGCTGCACGTGGCGCTTACGGACGAAACACGCGGGCTGATCAACCGCGAGAACCTGCGGCTCGTAAAGGATGGTGCATACCTGATCAACACGTCACGGGGTGAGATCGCGGACGAGGCCGCACTTGCAGAGGCGCTCAGGGAGGGACACTTAGCGGGCGCTGCGCTTGACGTCTATCAGCACGAACCGCCTGCCGGCAGTCCGTTGCTCGAGCTCGAAAACATCATCACGTCGCCTCACATGGGCGCGCACACACAAGAGGCCATCGAGAGAATGGGCATCATGGCAGCGCAGAACGCCGTATCGGTCTTGTCGGGAGGAAGCGGAGCACACATCGTCCCCTGATTGACCGGCTCCCGGCTCGCAGACCGCCGACCCCACTGCCGAGATGGCCAGGTCATGCAGCACGGGAGCGCGTCGCGGGGACCTTTCAGCGACCCTCGGCACCAGAGGACTCCTTCTTCCCGTGGTCAGCAGGGGCGAGCGCCGCCCCTTTTCCAAAGAGCTGTTTGATGCGCTTCAACGCCTCTTGCGAGTCCCGGAGCTTGGCCTCGAACGTCTGCAGCTCGTTGATTCGCACGCGCAGCTTCGCCTCCAACTTGTAATTGCCCTGCATCATGAGCCTCCTCGTCGGTGTGATGGTTCGACAAGGCTTGCTACTGGCCGGTTTCTCCTTGGTGCGTGCCGAGGGTGGCGGCGTAGTTGCATCCGGCAGGTGCGCGCCCGCGGCCGACGACTGAGCCCATTGAGGTTGACGCGTCAGATGGCATCCGGACGGGGAGCGGCGGCCGCTTGCGTCCGGGAAGCTTGCGAGGTCCGTCCCCCGGTAGTTCCCGTGATCGGCGCGGTCTGGTCGGGCAGGCAAAAAACAACCCCATCGGAGCCAAAGACCCGACGAGGCCAAACAGGCAGACTGCTGTTCCGTACGTCCCAATGGTGTCGCGCCTACCGGCGCCTCTTCGATGCTCACAAGGTATCATTCAAAGCTGGCGGCATCGTCTACGTGCAGAAGCTGCCACACAACTCCATCCACGTCTCGGTGTCAGTCCACCGCTGGCAAACACTACATTACGCGCACTGCACGGAGTTTGTCAAGACCTTTCCCCGCAAGCTCCCTGCAGGGTAAGCACAAGGCTGACGGCGCGTCGCTCAGATTCTCAGTTCGGGCCCGATGATGCGCACCAGCGCGTCGCGCTTCCTTTCCATCAGGGTTCGGTCCGCATCGGCTTCGATGCACAGGCGGCAGATGGACTCCGTGCCGCTGGCCCGCATGACAAACCACCAGTCCTTTGCTTCGAAACGCACGTCGGCGCCGGCCTGCGCGAAGGGCGGGGGATAGGTGTCGATCTTCTCAACGCCCCCCTCACCGGTGGCGTATATGTTGACGGCCTCGTCGCGGAAGGCCTCGACGGCTTGGGCGATGAGGCCCTCGACCGATCGCCCGGCGGGGAGCCGGAAGTTCAACTCGCCGGATTCGTGATAGCGGCCCCTCAGCCCAGTAAGCGCAGACGAGAGCGGCTTGCCCCGGGCGTGCAGCTCGGCCGCCACCTCGAGCATCATCAGGGCGGCAAGCATGCCGCTGTCGGCACAGTAGAAATCGCGGAACATATAGTGCCCGGAGTGCTCGGCTGCGAAGGCGATATCGGGCCGATTGTGTAGGAGAACCTTGATCTTGCTGTAGCCCACGGCCGAGATAACCGTCGGGCCGTCGCCCGTGACATTGTTGCGATCACCCAGGGTGTCGGCTACCACCCAGCTCGACGACAGGTTGTGGGCGATCTTCTCGTCGGCGCCCAGCTTCTCGCGCAGCCGCATACCCACCAGCGTGGCCAGGAGCGGCGGGGAGACCATCTCGCCGTTTTCGTCGGTCAGGGCGGTGCGCGGCTCAATGGCTTCATCCTGTCCGTT
>CAZHPE010000226.1:0-4106 GCA_964534775.1 uncultured candidatus Brocadiaceae bacterium | reverse complement strand
ATGATCGCTATGACGACCAAAAGCTCAATCAATGTAAACGCTTTCTTCATACTACATTCACCTCCTGTCCCAGGTTTTGCCAAAAGGCCACAAGATCAGACGCGGACATCATACTCGTATACTCCTTGTATACTCCCAGCCCTCCTTTGTCAAGGATAAACTGGCTACATTTTCAGCACTCCTCCTTCGTAGCACACGCGGCAGTGCCCGGCGCAGCTTCCATTGCTCACTTCTTTCCCAATACTCGCCGCGGCCCGTGCCATTGCGCATCGCCTCCCCCCGCCCGGCAGCACCCATGCGCCGGTAGGACACCACACCTCCACGTTCCCAACTCTTGCCAAGCTTTCAGGCACGCGTATTATAACACCTTGTCAAGATGAATACTGGCCGACTTTGAATCCTGCGATTCGGGGGGGCTGGCGCTGCGACGCCGCCCCGGTCTCACGCTGCCGCGGGAGGCTTGGCGCAAACTGCCGGCCGGCGGCTGATAGCGTCATAACCCCCGCATAGCCCAACCGTTGCAGACCCCGGCCGCGCCCGGCCCTTGACCCCCGAGGGGACACAGCGGATATAATGCCGCGTTCGCTCGTTGCAGACGCTACGGGCACTGGATCAGGCACCCGTCAAGGCAAACCCAGTCATGCCGACTATCTTCCATCCCAAACACCCTACCTACACTGTGTGGCCCATATCGCCCCGTAAGCTGCCTTGGATGCTGCGCCGCAATATCTGGACCGGCGTGCTGGGCGCGGTAGCGATGGGGTTCCTGATGGGAGGCCCATTCTTTATCGCCTACTGCCGCAACATGGGGATGGACGATGAACTGTTCGGATGGCTCACTACACTCTCCACCCTCATGGTCCTTGGCTCCATCCTTGCCGGCGCGCTCGAGGAGCACTTCGGCCATCGCAAATACCCATTCTTCATCCTCGCCATGGCCTCGCGAGTCGTGCTCGCCCCGCTGCTGCTGGGATTTTTCCTGACCGTCCGGCCGTGGACCATCATAGCCATGGTGGTCGCCGCCACAGCGCTCTCACAGCTCTCCTCGCCGCTATGGGTTTCGTGGGTCTGGGCCTACGTGCCCAGGGAGAACATGGGACGCTTCTGGGCCCGGCGCAACATGTGGGCCACCCTCGGCCGGATGGCGGTCGCCCTGGGTGGTGCGGCGGTGGTCAGGAGCGTTCCGGAAAAGCATGAGACGCAGTTCCTCTGCGGCATCTTCGCTCTCCTCCTGGTGGCCGGCATCGTGGACCTCTTGTTCCACGTTCGCATACCCGAGCCCCCTCGCACCGCCGCACCCAGCCGCAGCCTGGCCAAGATACGCGAGGCGTTCCGCAATGCGCCGCTTCGTAACCTGATGTGTGCCGTGACGTTATGGCATTTCGTCATGATGATCAGCGGCCCGTTCTCCCTCCCTTACATGATGGGCACGCTGGGATTTCAGAAGTCCCCGGACAGGCTGGCGCTGGCCACCGTCCTGACCGTCGTGGTGGCGGGCGTGAGTACCATGTGCGCGATGTGGGCGGCGGGGCGCCTGTGCGACAAGACAGACCCCCGCCTGGTCGCCGTGACGTGCTACTTCTTCTGGGCCGTCATACCGCTCTTCTACTTCCTTGCCTCGCCCCGTGCGCCGGTGCCAATCATGGTCGTGTCGTGGACGTTCACGGGGATGTTCCCAGCCGCCGCCGGCGTTGCCGTAACGATGCTGGTGGAGCGTTTCTCGGGCGCGGACAAGACGATGTCTGCCGCCCTGATGACCATCATGCCCCTGGCGGTGGGCGCAACGCTGGGTTCGGCCCTGGGCACGCTCATCGTGCGCTACTTCGGCACCAGGACGGCCTTCGGCGTCTCGTTCGCCGCACGAACCACCGCCGCGTTTGCCATTGCCCTGCTGCTTCTCTACTTCCCCTGGAGGGAGCGGCGACGCGGCCTGGCCCGCCCGCAAGCGCCCCACCGACGGCCATGCTCATGTACTCCCCGCGGATCGAGCCGACCGATGGGAGCCCCAGCACGTGGCCTACCATGACGATGGCGGCCGCCGGAACGACAAACAGCGCAATGCGCGGGCCTGGGACGAGGGTCGACACAATCAGCAGCAGCCCCGCCAGTGCGGGGTTGAAGCTGTTGAAGAGGCGGGCGGCGACCCCTTTGGGCAGCAGCGGGAGCTTCAGGGGTGCTGTCTGCTCCTTGCTGGTCCTGGCTATATCCCCAACCAGCCCGGCAGCGGCCCCTCCGTCGCCGTGCTCGATCACGCTCTTGAATCTGGCGCCCGGGAGCATGCCGTTCTGCTTCATCCACACAAGGCAGGCCGCCATGAGCAGGGCGCCGATGATGAACCGCGTCCGCGCGCCTAGCAGGAGATCGAGCGCTCCTTTCTGCTGTTCAAGCCTAAGAGACAGGACACCTGGGGGCAAGCGTTTTACCTTCTACGGCGAGCGCCCGCCGCGGCCTTGCCGTTGCCACCCGCCTGGGGCTGCGGTACACTACACGCGAGATGGCACGCAAGGAACACGCCATGGAATACCGGGAAGATACAGGGACGGTTGTCGCGTTGAGCGGCGAAAAGGCGACGGTGCTGCTCGACCATGAGCCGCAGGAAGCCGCCTGCGCGGGGTGCCATGCTTGTTCGGTTACGCCGAGCGGCCGCGCCACCATCAGGGTGGAGCGAAACGGCCTGGACGAGGGCGACCGCGTGCGCGTTGGCATCCCGCAAGTCAACGCTTACCTGAGCATAGGCGTGCTGTTCGGCGCGCCTATCCTGCTGGTCGGCGCCGGACTGATCATCGGTTCGGCCCTCCAGAGCCCCGACTCCAGCGACGGCCCTGCCCTGCTGGGAGGTGCAATGGGGTTGCTGGCGGCCATGGCGTTGGCATGGGTGGCCAATGGGGTGATCGCGAGGCGTGCAGCGCCCCGCGTGTGGCGTATCGACGGGCTGGCCGTGGCCCCGGGACGGCCTACCGGTGGCGCGCCCTCTAAGGGCGCCGGGACGTAGCCGCGTCCGGTTTCGGCGCGAAAGCGCGACCTCTAACTCCACAGGGGGAAACATGTCCGAGGACGGATTCCTGTGCCTGAATCTCGACTTGGCCAACATGTTCAGCGACGCCGTCGGCGAGCGCGCCGGGCTCCGCGCGGCCGAGGTGGACGGGCTGGCGGGCCGCGTCGAGGAGATCACTGAGGATATCGCCCGGCGCCGCGGCGATGACATCGGCTTCATGGAACTGCCTTACGACGAGGCACTTGCGCGGACGATCACCGAGAAGGCTGGGGAGTTGCGCTCCTGGTGCCGCAACTTCGTGGTGCTGGGTATCGGCGGCTCGGCGCTGGGGAATATTACCGTCCTCGGCGCCTTGCTTCACCCATTCCACAACGAGCTGCCTCACGGCCATCCCCTGCGCGGGGGCGCCCCGAGGATGTTCGTCCTGGACAACGTGGACCCCTCCCTGATCGCCGCGCTTGTGGACGTGCTGGGCGATGAGCTCCCGCAGACGGCCTTCAACGTTATCACCAAGAGCGGCTCCACGGCGGAGACGATGTCACAGTTCCTGCATTTCCGCGACCTGCTGCGCCGCACCCCGGGCTGCGACCCGGCGCGCCAGATGGTCCTGACCACCGATCCCCGGCCGGAGAAAAGCCTGCTGCGGTGCATCGCCGGGGCCGACGGCTACTTCACGCTCCCTGTGCCGCCGAACGTGGGCGGCCGGTTCA
The DNA here is from genome assembly GCA_964534775.1 of uncultured candidatus Brocadiaceae bacterium. Taxonomy (GTDB): domain Bacteria; phylum Planctomycetota; class Brocadiia; order SM23-32; family SM23-32; genus CAZHPE01. The sequence continues at coordinate 401 of CAZHPE010000226.1, read as the reverse complement.
GCGTCCTGAGCGCAGTGGGCCTCTTGAGCGCCGCGGTGGGCGGGGTGGACATCGACTCGCTCTTGGCGGGGGCCGCCGCGGCCGACCGCCATTGCCGGAGGCCCGACCTCCATTCCAAGTGTGCCGCCCTATACGCGGCGGCCCAGTACCTGAGCTACCGCGCGGGTCGCACCGTCAGCGTGCTCATGCCCTACAGCCACCGGCTGCGGCCACTCGCGGCCTGGTTCTGCCAGCTCTGGGCCGAGAGCCTTGGCAAGCGGAAGTCCCTGACGGGGGAGGATGTCTTTTCCGGCCCGACGCCCGTGCCGAGCGTGGGCGTGACCGATCAGCACAGCACCATGCAGCTCTACCAGGACGGCCCGTTCGACAAGGTCATCACGTTCATCGAAGCCGACAGCCTG
>CAZHPE010000225.1:1656-4117 GCA_964534775.1 uncultured candidatus Brocadiaceae bacterium | reverse complement strand
AACCCTTGGCCTGGGCCTGCCCGGCGAGCACGTTGTCCATCAACCGTCCCCCCCGCGTCGTGGCCTGGTAGCTGACCGAACCGAACCCACGGATGCAGCCGTAGCCCGTCCCGCTCACCCACACCTCGAAGGACGGAACGGGCAGCATCCCGGGCAGAACCATGCGCTGCTCCCCGTAGCGGCCGGTGCGGATGAAGCTCGGGGGCGTGCCGGCCCAGACGACGAGCAACGTGTTGAATGGTTCCAGCAACGGCTTGAAGTAGTCCGTGTCGGCGATCTGCGCCAGTTTTGCATTGGCGAAGGTCTCCACGTCTTCGACCGTGTGTAGGCCCCCGGCCTCGTCGCCGTAGGCCCTGACCAGCTCGTTGGCGACGGATGCGAGCGTCTGGCCCTTGGCGAGGTTCTGCGCCTTGTAGAGCGCGGAGACGGCCGCTTGGGCGTCGGGATGGCAACTGGCGTAGGACCGGATGGCGGCCCGTACGTGCTGGTCCCGCTGCTCGGACTCGTCCCTGAGCTCGTAACACTTGGCGGCCATAAGGTGCAGGAGACCGTAGTCGGATTTGTACTGGTCCTTTTCGACGTCGGAGTCCTGGAGGAGGGCGCTCTTGAAACAGGCCAAAGCGTTGTCGGTCTCTCCTCGCTCGAGCATCATGAGTCCGAGCAGGAAGAAGAGCGAGCAGCGCTCGTGCGCCTCGCCCTTGTAGACCTTCTCGCTCTCGCCGCCCCAGAGGCTGGCGGCCTTCTTCTCGGACGCTTCGTCGAAGAGCCACTCGACGGACACCTGGGCGGCGCGCAGGGCCCGGAAAGCCTTTTCGTCCTCGCCGGCGGCCAAACACGCCACGGCCAGTTCCATCTGGTAGAGGGGCTGGCTAACGTGCTGCTCCCTGACCAGGTTCTCGAAGGTCGCGATGGCCTCGTGGCAGTGCCCGGCCCAGACGCACTGCCTTGCAGCATTGGCCTGATCCTCCATAGCGGCCAGCTGGGCCCTGGACTTCTTGACGACGCTCGATCGGCTGCCACACCCGGTGACTACTCCGGCCAGAAGCACGATTTGGACCAGAAGAGCGATGACCCGAATGCAAGCGCGTGACATGACGTACCCCCATATCTGGCTATGCCGGACGTTGCGTGCCCGCCGGTCAGTAGGCATCCGACAGCGTGACTTGGTATCCCTCAGCCGCCACGGGGCTGACGAACGTGTAGTGAATCGTCTCGCCTCGGGTCATAGGGATGCGCTGCCAGTTGCTCTCGAAGACGGGCGGTGACTCTATGGCACCGCCGGCGACAGGCTCGGAGTAGAAAACCGCCTTGGCTGCAATTGTGACACGCGGCCCGCGCCCGTCCCACCAGTGTTGCCCGCCCCGGTTGCGCAGCCCAAAGCTCACGACCGGCTGACCGGCCGCGTTGGTAGAGAGCTTCTCGTACGTGACCTCCAGGTAGTCCCTCACGGACCGGGTGCCCAGCACCGTGTAGCGGTCGGGTCGGACGAAGACGAATCTCCCTTGCCCGGCGAACTCGCCCTTGTCGGTGCGATCAACGTCTGTGACCGTCTTGCACCCGCCCGCCGTCAGAGCGGCTGCAGCAAGGACGGCGACGAACGCCGCCATCAACCACTTAGGACGAAGTGTCACCTGCATGGTCGCGCCCTTCTGCTGTTGGCCTATTGATAGACAATGCCTGCCCTGGACTGCTTCTTGATCTCGTATCCGTCCTCCCAGACCAGCTCGTTGGTCACGGGGTCCACCAACTGCATCGTGATCAGGAGGTAGTCCGAAGCGAGGCCCTGTACCCGCTTGGAGAGCCCCGAAATCTCGCCGGACAACACGAGGTCGGCCCTGCCGAGCTCCTCGGTAAGTTTCTCCTCAAGCGTAACCATCTTTTCGTAGACGGCCGCCTTGTCGTCGGCCTTTACGAGCATCACGCTCAGGCGCTTGGTCACGTTCGGCGGCATGCGCAGTTGACTGTTTGCAGCGATGCACTCCAAGATGGACGGACGCCGACCGGCATCAAGGTTGACGATGATCTGATTACCCGCGTTATCGTCGTAGACGCTCAGGCTCTTGCCGTTCTTCAGCCTCTCCTCGACGACTTGGATGTACTGCGACAGGTCAACGATCGCTTCCGTCTTCAGGCTTTCCGCGATGAACTGACCAGTCAGCAGGTAGTCGGCGTTGTCAATGGTGCCTGGCATCAGGAACTGGAGCCGTCCGGTGGCGCTCGATGCAACCTCGTTGCGCAGCATCGCCATCATGCTGTCGGCGTTCATGTTCACGAAGTTGCAGTTTAGCACGGGCACGACGGCAATCCTGGGCGGCCGCTGTGCGTTGCCGAAGACGGCCAGCTCGGAAATCTCGTCACCCACCTGCGCTAAGGCCTGTTGCAGCCGCGCGTCGTTCTTGCCCTCCAAGACGGCACGCCGCGTGACCTGGGCGCGGTGCCCACCGACCCGGTGACCACCCAG
>CAZHPE010000225.1:0-1646 GCA_964534775.1 uncultured candidatus Brocadiaceae bacterium | reverse complement strand
AGAACCGCACCCTTCCCTGCCCATAGCGGTTGAGCTCCAGGCGCAGACGCTTCATGAAGATGTCCATGTCAAAGACGAACCGACTGCTGTTCCTCATAGGCGCCATGGCGATCCTGGTAGCACCATCGCGCGCCGACACCTCAGGCACTGCCAGCACGGCTGGCGCCATGCGGGACGCGATGGTGCGCACGTCGCTGCTGCTGATGCCACCGCCAATGGGGTCTTCGTCGACTCCGATTTGACCCTGCTGCGTTGGTGGTGGCGTGGCGCAGGAAACGCACAGCACGGCCAAGAGGCTTGCGGTCAGCACACGCGTGCCCGACCCGAGCAGACGAGAACGTAAGGCGTGGACCATGTCTGATCCCTCCCATCAGGAACGGTTGGTTGCGCAGGCTCCATGCTTAGTCGATCTTTCCCATGTGCGGCTCTTGTTCAGTCGATCTTGCCCACACGACACTTGTCAGCCAAAACCCGCGCGCCGGACGGACGAAGCATTCTAACAGCGCAACAGGGGCCAATCAACCTTTCTTGCGCCTTTTCCTGGGCTGATCATGGCGCCAACGTCATTGACTCCCTTCTGGACGAACCGCCGTCCGGTGGCGCTGGAATGCAAAGCACTCTGAACGGCAGGAGACGACGCCTTCCACGGCTTGTGCCTGGGAAGCGGGTAACTACTTGTCCGCCAAGATGTCACATGTGTTCGCACAGCCGGGGGAAGATTTGGCGGAAACGGCGGGTGCGAAAATCGTAAGGCTTGGCACACCCAGATGTTAAAACCATAGGATGTCAGCTTCCCAAGCTGGACGTCGTGGGTTCGAATCCCATCGCCCGCTCCACCCTCTCGTACCCCTCTGTGCCAGCGAAAACGCCTCTCGCGCTATCCTGAGCCATTCTCGCTACTTCGGCGTATAGCCCCCGTGCACCTGCCATTGTGACAGCGCTGGCCTCTGATATGCACGAAGCGTCAGGAGTTGGTGCAAGCATTGGTGCAAGCGGCCCTGTGCCATCCGTACCGGTTGCCCGTAGCTTCTCGGCCTTTTGTCCCTCGCACAAAGGCAGTCGTGGCAGAGCCTCAAGCGCTTCCCTTACGTCCAGCAACTCGGGGTCAGTGTATGTGTTCATCGTGAGGTCGATCGAACCATGCCGCATCGCCGCCTGAGCGGTGCGCGGCGCCACGCCACCCTTGCTCAGGTGGGTGCCGAAGGTATGCCGCATGGCATGGACGTCAATCGTCCGCCCCCGCCTTGCATGCCTGGATAGGCTTTCGTGCGACTGCTATCAGAGACAGGCCCGGCAGAGGCAGAACCGGATCGACGAGCCTGGCGAGACCGACAACCATGTCGAACAGCTTCACTTGGTTTCCAGGCACCGCTCCGCGCTTCAGCAAACGACCGTTAACGAACCAAGGCAGACTCGCCGCTCCATTGAATGAGTGCATCCGCTCTACCACAAACCCGGCTCGTTCCAGCTTGTCCGTGAGTTCCCGCCGGCTGTAACGCCGAACATGGCCGAGGGACCTGTCCATCGTGCCATAGAGCCACCGGCAATTGGGTACCAGGAGGACCAGCCGCCCGCCAGGAGTCAGAATCTGCTGGAATGTCCCCAGCGCTTCTGTGTCACCCTCAATGTGCTCCAGAACATTTACG
>CAZHPE010000224.1:0-4163 GCA_964534775.1 uncultured candidatus Brocadiaceae bacterium | reverse complement strand
CGGCAAGAAGGACGTCGTGATTTCCAGCGCAACGCCATTCTCCGCGGCGAGGCCGAACGCGTCCAGGAGCTCGGCGTCCGAGATGCTGGCAATAGCCGCATCGTACAACTCCATGTGGCCCATCGGCAGCAAGGGATGCGGAATCGACGTCGCGAGGCCGCTCGCCACAGCGGAGCGGAAGAACTCGAGCATGTGGTCCGCCAGCCCGCGCGGGGAGCGCCGGGCCGGCTGGGCCACGAAGTCCGTCATGTGGAAATGGCTGCATGAGAGCAGGACGAAGTCGATCGTTGCCGCGAACTCCGGCGTCATGCCGAACCGGCCCGGCGCGATCGTCTCCGCCTCGCACCCGACCAAGCAGCGAACGCCCGTCGGGACATCCCGCAGGTCCTCTCGCAGCCTCGCCATCTGGCCCGCGCCTTGGCCCGCGTACCAGGCGCTCGGAGTCAGGTTGTCATTGACCCATACGTGGTCGGCGAAGCCCATGGTCCGAACGCCCATCTCTTCAGCCCGGGCCAGAATCGCCGCGGGCCTGTGCCCCTCCTTCTCCGGACAGCATGCGGACAGGTACGTGTGCATGTGCAGGTCGTGTTTCAGTTCCAAGCGCGTCCTCCGAGGTCCTCGACCCGTGACAGACGGGGCTGGCGCCGGCGGCGTTCAGGGCATTGCGCATCAAGGCGCTCAGGCCTGGTTGGTTGGCGGCGAAACGGGCCCCATGAATCGCTGGCGCCGCTTCCGTCAAACTCGTTTGCCCCGTCCATAAGCCACGGTATTCTACGGACTGCGGGGCAGGATGGCAACGCCTGACTTCGGTGCGGTGGCCCTCCGCGCCGATCGCCGTGCTGCCCCCGACGCCTCGCAGGCACTCTCAGATCGCCCTATGGCGCATATTCCTGCCGCAGGAGCGACGAAAGGGGCCTTGCCTATGGTGATTAGCCTGGGTAGCCGTCTTGCGCGACTCTCAGGGCCGGAAAACGCGCGTGGGCGCGCTGCATGGTGAGGATGTGACTATGCATTGCGGAATTCTGCGGCAACGTGTAGCATGGGACACGCTTACGGGCAAGAGCCACAGTCAGTGACGGAAGCACCGAGCAAGAGCCGCGTATGAACGATCGACTGGATCCGGTCGGTGGAAAGAGGCGGCAGGGGACGAGCAATGCGTCTTGAAATTGATGATCCACTGTCCGAGAAGCAGTGGCTGGCTGTGGAGAACGCGGCCTTCCGCATCCTGGAGAAGACCGGTATTCTGGTTCCGCACGCGGACATCCTGAGCGCGCTGGCCGGATTGCCGGGATTCCATGTGGACGGGGAGACCGTCGGCATCGAAGAACCGATGGTGAGAGAACAGACTTCTTCAATTAAAGGTACCCAGGCATATGGCGCCCGTTTGATGTCCGGCGCGTACTCGCACCATTTTCTGGATCCCGACACCCGCGTCACGCGTTCTCCGACGCTGCAGGACCTGGTCACTTCGGTTCGCCAGGCGGAAGCTCTGGGGTCGGCCGTCTGTGCGCCCGTCGTTCCGCTCGACATCCCGGGGCCGCGGCAGGAACTCGTCATGGAACGCGTAACACACGAGAACTCTCGCTTATCTTTCGGCGCAGGACAGGCAACCAGTGTCGTTGCCGCAGAAGCCGCTATGGAAATGAGCGCAGTGGTCAACCGCCCCTACGAACTTGAGCTGTGGATTCACAGCCCCCTCAAGCTCGATCCAAGCGGTTTGAACATCCTGTGGCAACTGCGTCACCGGAGGCCGAGAGTCCGGATCAGCAACATGCCTGTTCGCGGCATGTCCTCGCCAATCTCACTGTCGGGCGTCTTGGCGCAGACGACGGCTGAGTGTCTAGCATGCGCCGCCGTAGTAGCTGCACTCGACCTTGCAGGCGGCGTGACCTACCGGACGGATGCGTTCTCGAGCTATGCGATCGACATGCGAAGCACGAAGGTGCTGGTCAGCGGACCGGATTACCTGCAACTGATGGTCCTCTCCATATTCCTGGCCAGGCGATACGGCATCGCTGCCCCAATGGGAAAGGCGCTCATGACCGCGTCGAAGTGTCCCGACGAGCAGGCAGCGGCGGAAAAGGCGACCCAGGCATTGGCTGCCGCGCTCGCCGGCGCGGGCACCTTCACGGCGGCAGGCACCCTCTCCGGCGTGGAGGTGTTCTCACCCGTCCAGATGGTCATTGATCACGAGATCATGAGCTGGGTGGACGCTTGCGTAAGGCCACTGGGCTTCTGCGATAATGATTTCGCCTTGGACGAGATTGACACCGTCGGCCCGAACGGCACGTTCATGGATTCACCCAGCACGGTCCGGTGCTTCCGCGAAGTCTTCTGGAGGCCGAACATCTTCTCATTCAGTCCCTTTCCTGCCTGGCTGGGCGAGGGAAGACCGATGTTGGCGGAAAAGGCGCATGACAAGCTTCGCTCTATGACGCTTCCGGATGAGCCGATCATCCCCAAAGAGCAACAGCGCGAGCTTCGCAAGATCGAAGAGCGGTTCGCATCCAGACTTTCTTGACGCGGGACGGGGAGCCGCGAACCGGTTGCCGGGTGCTTCCGTCACTCACTGTCGGTGTGCCGCTGCCAACCGCGGGCCGAGCGCCTGACGCCGCCATCTTACTCCGATCAGGGCCGCGGCGAAAGAGAGAAGAGCACGCGCCGTGCAGCCTCCGACGGCTCATAGAAACTCCCAGACTCCTTCCCTCGAGCGTTTTCCCGACGCAGGAGCGATGAAAGGGGTCTCGCATAGGGTAAGGGGTGGGTAGCAGCCTTGCGCGGCTCTCAGGGCTGGAAAATGCGTGTGGGCGCGCTGCATGGAGGGAGCGCAGCCACGTGGACCGCCTTCTCCTTGCCGTGGTACCAACCGCACTTGACGAAAGGGCTGCCGTATCACCCTTACAAAGAAACTGGCACCTTCGCTAACGCGGATCCTGATATCTGGCAATCCAGTCTGTTGACAGGATATCTTGAGGGAGTCTCTTCGCGTAGACGTCGTAATTCACTTCGACCCGGAATCCTAGTTTGGCGTAGAATGTCTCGTAGGTGGCCGGTCGCGTCCAGAGGGGCATGGAGGAAGCCCCCTGCTTCTTAGCGAGCCACACGGCCGTAGCCAGCATTACCTTCCCGATCCCCCTTCTTCTGAACTCAGGATGAGTCATTATTCCTCCATATCCGCCCTGCCCACCTTGCACACGGATATTGCTCACCTCACCGACATTGCGATCTCCATACCTTGCCACCACACTCTTCTCAGCGGCCGGGGACTGCGGGTCAAGGCAGAATTGACTGTCGGCGCCTTCTTCATCCTCTCGTAGTGTGCCGAACGAGAACCCTTCTGCTTCCAGCTCCTGCTGCTTCTCCCTGATACTCTGTGGGAACTCGTATGCGGCGAGGTCGACGTCAATGAAGCAAGTGCGGCGAGCAAAGCTATAGCCCCTGTTCTTGAAGAACCGCGCGGTATCCGTCCATCCCTCCTCCAGGCCGTAAAGGAAGTTGCCCATCGCCCCTTCTCCTCCACCTACGAAGAGGAGAAGCCGCCCTTTCTCCTGGTGCACCTTCTCCGCCGATTCGAGAAGCTGAGAGCCGAGTCCGCGGCCTCTGAACGGCTCACTTACGATGAGCGCCCCGATCCAACCGGGCACGATCATATGCCAGTAGGTATCATTTTCCAGCTGCTCACTGGCAAAGGAACAGATGAAGCCAACGATCTCCCTGCCCGCCTCCGCCACGAAACTCGCCTCCCGGCAGAACGTTTGCTTTCCAAGGGTGAGGGACTCTAACTCATCCCTGCTCAGGCTCGACATCAGGTAGGCGCCCGCCATGGCCTGATTCCAAAGTTCTGACGCTTCCTTCAAATCGTCTAACCTCAGTTCCCTGATCCGCCATGTCCTCACTGCAAATCACTCCTCTTGCGTACGCGGTGCCTCCGTCACTGACTGTTAGCATGCCGCTGCCAAGCACAGGGCAGTGCCCTGACGCCGCCATCTTACTGCGATCAGGGCCGCGACGAAAACGAGAAGAACCGCCGCCGCGCAGACCGCGACGTCTCACAGGAACTCCCATACAGCTCCCCACGAGCGTTTTTCCGACGCAGGGGCCTTGCATGGCAGCCCGTGGTGAAAGTAGTCGGTCCATGGTCCTTTTACGATACGGCGAGTCGG
>CAZHPE010000223.1:0-4171 GCA_964534775.1 uncultured candidatus Brocadiaceae bacterium | reverse complement strand
CAACGACATCCGGGGCGTGGTAGCAGCCTCGGTGAGGCTGGTCTATCTTACCCTGCAGCCAACCTGTTTTCCCCCCTGTCGATCGGAATTGCCGCCGAATGGAAGCAGAAGAACCCGATCCGGCCGGATGCGACGAGGGAGTCACCGAGCTGCCTATCGACGGCACCCTCGATCTGCACACCTTCCGGCCGGGGGAGATAAAGCACCTGATTCCCGATTACCTGGAGGCCTGCCTAGAGCGGAACATCCTCCACGTGCGCGTCGTCCACGGCAAGGGCACGGGGGCGCTGCGGCGCTCCGTGCACGCTATCCTGGAGCGGCTGGAGGACGTGGAATCCTTCGCCACTGCGGGAATGGGGGCCGGAGGCTGGGGAGCCACACTTGTGACGTTGAAGAAGCGACGGGCCGAGTGAGTGTGTTGCGGTGCGACTTGAGTCAGTGACTGCGTGTGAGGGGTATTCACGCGTTCTCCAAGAGGATGGCGGAGGTGAAGAAGCCCTTGGGTCCGGGAGGGGAGGGTGCCGGCCGTTCAACACTGGCGGAGACAACGCGGAGGCGGAGGTGGCCGCAAGCGCCCGGGGGCACCGCGAATTCCAGCTGCAGAGGGCCGGCCGGCTGCGGACCGAAGGAGACCAGCACAGAGGAGGAGTCCCCCGAAGCCAAACGCCCGATGAGGGTAACGGAGCCCACTTCTTCCTCTGAGTCGAGCCGTATTCGCAGGACCGCACCGGCGCCGGTTCCTTGCCAGGTGCCGCCGATACCGACTCTCGCCTCGCTGCCGGCCCCCACGGATAACTCATCGAGCTTCATCCAGAAGCCCTGCGAGGCGCAGGTGCGGCCGGCTCGCAGGGCGGCCAGGATGGCGTGGGGGCTCCGGTCTCCGACGGGGACGCCGACGAGACTGTGGTTGAAGATGCCCATCGGAAAGTCGTACTCCCTCTCCTGTTTGTGCACGTGGAAGTCGGAGTTCGCCAGCAGAGAGAACGGCCGACCTCGCTCGTAAACGCTGTCGGCCAATCCCCCCGGCGCGCAGCCCGGATAGGTCGCCAGGTCCCAACGCTCCAGCGTCTTGGCGAGAGCCTGGTGGCCGTGCACCGCTTCGATGCCGCACACCACTCCGCCGCCGTCTGCCCGCAAATAGCGGTCGATGACGGGAGCCGACCAATCGTCGGGTGCCGGGTGATTGAAGAAGAGCACGGGCCGCTCTTCCTCACTCTTGCCGCCGAGCCGCTCCATGGCAGCACCCACGTCCGGGTTGCTGCCGTCTACGTGCCGGTCGTGAGCTCTGGAGAAGCTATAGGCGTGGTCGGCCTCATCGGAAGAGGGGGGGAAGACAACACCGGCGTGGCGTCCCTCCGGCGCGTTCCACTCCATGCCGAAAAAGACGGGGATACCGGGCAGCAGCTCCCGGCCCCGCGCGATCATCTCGTGCTGATGGAAGAAGATGGGTTTCTGTGCGTGGTTGGTGAAGGCGAGGAAATCGAGGCGCTTGTCGACTCCGCCGAAGTGTTCGTCGAGCAAGTCGAAGCGCTCGCAGTGGTTGTGCATATCGCCCCGGAGCCATTCCATACCACCGGGTGGGGACAGGCAGTGGTCGCTCATTTCCCTCCACGTTGTCGTTTGCAGCAGGCGACGCTCTGCGGTTAACTGTACCTTCATACAGCTTTCGGGCAACCGAGAGGACGGTTGTTAACTATCTGCGATTGCAGCAAGCATCATTAACCGGGCTTTTTGAGGTCTCGTCAAGAAGCGGCAACAAGGAGCACAGAATCGGTGGAAGACGTTCTGGACAAGGTGGAGGAACGCGTGCTGGGTGTCCTCATCGAGAAGGGTCTGACCACGTCCGACTCCTATCCCCTCACGCTCAATTCCCTGACCACCGGCTGCAACCAGAAGTCGAACCGCAGGCCCGTTGTCGACTTTGACGACAAGACGGTGGTGCGAGCGCTTGACTCGCTCCGCGAGAAGGAGCTGATCCGCACGGTGAGCGGCGCCGACCAGCGCGTGCCCAAGTACTACCACCGCTTCGGTGAGTTGCTGGGCTTCTCCGCCAGCGAGACGGCGGTGCTGTGCGTGCTCATGCTGCGGGGGCCCCAGACCGTCGGAGAGCTCAAAGGGAGGGGAAACCGGCTGCACGAGTTTACCGCCCTCGCCGAGGTCGAGTCGGTCCTTTCGGGTCTGGCAAACCGGGAGGGGGGCGGGGTCGTCCTCAAGCTGCCCCGCCAACCCGGCCTCAAGGAGTCCCGCTACGCCCACCTCATGGCCGGGGAGCCGCCAGCCAACGACCCCGAGGCAGACAGCGCGGAGGTGGCGCCGGAGAAGGCGACGCTGGAAGTGCGGGCCGAGAATGAGCGCATCGCCGAGCTCGGGGAGACGGTGTCGCAGCTACGACGCCAGCTGGACGATCTGTCCCGGCAGTTCGAGGAATTCCGGCGTCAGTTCGAGTGAAGGTGTGAGGTGCTCGATTCGCTGCACTTGTCACCTGGCCCGGAGGCGTTGGACGCCTATCCGGACAGCCGGAGGAGGCCCAGGCACGCTGCCAAGGCTGCGCCCCGCCCAACCCGGTCCAGCCAGCATTCAACGGTGTCTCTCGTCTGCAGGCAACCCCCTGGGTCCGCGCTTGGGGCGCGGGAAAGGATGCCATCCCCCTTTTGCCCGTGACGGTCTTCCTGCGTAGTTTACGCCGTTCGCGGTTTACGCCGTTTCACGCCAGGTGCGGGCGAAGGCGGCGTGTTGGGCCTGCGACAACTCGGAAGTTTCAGATTTCGACGGAGCGCCGGCAAGCGTCCGGTGCCGGAAAACAGGCTGACAGGGGACCGCATGCTGACCGACGAGCAGGTTGAATTCTACCGCGACCACGGGTATGTCCATATCCCGGAAGTGTTCACGCAGGCGGAAACGGAGCAACTCGGGTCGGATATGGATCGCCTGGTAGCCGAATGGGCGACCACCTCCAAAGGGTGGTCGGGGCCCTGGCGAAAGGTCTACATGGACGAAGAGACGGAGAAGGCTTCGCAGCTGACGGCCATTCACGATCTTCACCTCTACTCCGATGCCTGGTGCCGAGCCGTGACGAACCCGAGGCTGACCCGTTCGATGGCCGCATTAATTGGGCCCGACGTGGAGCTGCATCACTCTACCATGCACATCAAGCCGCCACAGACCGGACACCCCTTCCCCATGCACCAGGACCACCCGTTCTACCAGCACGAGAACGGCCGCTACGTCGATGTCCTCGTTCACGTAGACGACACCTGCGAGGAGAACGGCAACATCTGCTTTCTCGACGGCTCCCACCAGGGCGGCGCCTTGGAGCACATCACCATGACCGAAGAGGGGCCGAGTGCGCCGCACCTGCCCACCAGCGAGTACCGCCTGGAGGACGCCATGTCGGCGCGGCAACCCGTATCCCGAGGCAGTGCAGGCACTCGAGTCCGCCCATGACCGGCATTTTCAGATCCAGGACGACGTGGCTGCAATTACGGCGCAGAGGCTCCTCGTCGTCGACTGTCAGAATTGGACCTGAGTCCTGTGACAGGGCGGTTTGGTCGGCTCTCACAGTCAGATCTTCCACAACTGTCTCCATCGCGGCGCCGAGGGCGCCCAGATGTGCATTGCGCACCCCGAGTCGATGCGTCCCAGGGGCAATGACAACGGCTCACCTCCGCGGACCGTCAACCGGCCCAAGAACATCGGAGAAAGCGGTTCGGCACACAGGCAGGGGAGGCGCCGATGAGTGACGCGGCCTCCGCGGTGGGCGCCGCCGACGCCGTCCGTGACCGCACCGGCATAGTCATTCCCGTTTACTTTCCCATCGGAGTGGACCGTTCCGTAGGGGAGGATCTGCTGCAGGACAATGTGGCGGCCTGTGTGCGGCAGCTGGCGGATCCTGGCCGTATCTGTCTGAGCGTGGATGGCGAGGGCTGCGGCGAAGAGATCACCGCGCAGCTGAAAGCGCAATGGGGAGTTCAGTGCTGCACCGCGCCCGAGAACAAGGGCAAGCTACAGGCGGTCCGCCTCGGGGTGTCCCGCCTGTTTGAGAGGGAAGAGCTGGCCTATTTCGCCGTGGTGGATTCTGACGGCGACCACTTCGCCAACGAGCTGCACAACCTCGTGCGCGGGGGCCTGCACGCTCAGGCGTTCACCTCGGTCGAGGGAGTCCTGGTCCTGG
>CAZHPE010000222.1:0-4252 GCA_964534775.1 uncultured candidatus Brocadiaceae bacterium | reverse complement strand
GGAAACCCCATCCAATTCTCTCATAACAACTGGCACAAGAAGCGGGAAGGGGTCAGAGGCAAGCAGAAGCTGCCGAAGTCCCTCATGGCACTTATGAGACTTGCACGCTTCCATGGCGTAGTTTCTGTTGGCGTCGTTCGCGACGCCAACGAGAACGCTACCGACACTTTCAGGAGCGTCTGTGGCGCGCTGCGTGGTGCTAACCTCGCGGTACCCGAACGCCCCCTAGAACGCACAGGTTCATCCCCGCAGGTGTCCGTCCTGATAATGCCGCCCGATGAACACGACGGCTCCCTCGAAGACTTGTGTCTGGCCTCAGTAGCAGAGGATCCGGCCTTCCCCTGCGTCGAATCCCATTTCGAGTGCTTACACCAAGCAGGACACCAGCTACCTGCCAACCCAAAGAAACTCAACAAGCGCAAGGTCCAAGTTGTCATCGCATCCAGAGATTGCAGCGCAAGACTGCCGGGCGAGGCGGCAGCGGCTGGCTACTGGCCATGGGGCCATCCAGCACTGGCGACAGTCGCGTGTTTCCTGCGAAACCTAACGGCATAGTCCCGCCCGCCTTTCGCCGAGGGCTGCGCCGAGAGCCGAGATGCTACCGTGGAGGATGCTGCGCGATGGCGAAGAGAGAGATCAACGTCGGCATGATCGGCTCTGGGTTCATGGGCAAGGCCCACAGCTTCGGCTACACGAACTGCGGGCCCATCTGGAACCCGAAGTGCACGCCGGTCCTGAAGTGCGTCGCGGCCCGCCGTGAGGCGCCGCTCAAGGCCCTGGCCGAGCAGTTCGGCTGGCAGGAGTGGACTACCAACTGGCGCGGAATGGTCCGGCGTGAGGACATCGACTTGGTCGACATCAGCACGACGAACAACGTCCACGTCCAGCAGGCCGTCGCGGCGGCCGAGGCCGGCAAGGACATCCTGTGCGACAAGCCCCTGGCAAACGATCTGGCGGGTGCCAGGAAGATGTGGGCGGCGGCGAAGAAGGCTGGCATCAAGGCGATGTGCGGCTTTACCTACCGGCAGGCGCCAGCCGTGAAGCTGGCCCGGCAGATGATCGAGGCAGGCGAGCTGGGCGATATCCGCCACACGCGCGCCGTCTACCTCCAGGACTGGATCATGGACCCGGAGTTCCCGCTCTTGTGGCGGCTTCAGAAGCGCTTCGCCGGAAGCGGCGCGCTCGGGGACCTAGGCGCCCACATAGCGGACATGGCGCGCTATCTGGTCGGGGAGATCTCGAGCGTGAGCGGCACGCTCGAGACTTTCATCAAGGAGCGCCCCCTGGAAGCCCCGACCGGCGGCGCGGCACTGAAGGGGCCCAAGGCGGCCGGGAAGATGGGCCGCGTGACGGTCGACGACGCCTGCATCTGGTGCGCGCGGTTCGAGGGCGGCGCGATCGGCACGTTCGAGGCCACGCGCTTCGCCGGCGGCCGCAAGAACTACCACGCCTGGGAGATCAACGGCTCGAAGGGCTCGATCGGCTGGAACTTCGAGGACATGAACTGCCTGAATTACTGGAAGGACGGCGAGGGCAGGAAACAGGGCTTCCGCAAGGTGCTGGCCACGGACGCGAAGACGCCGGGGTTCGAAAACTGGTGGCCGGGCGGCCACATCATCGGCTACGGCGAGTGCTTCGTGAACCAGATGAAGGAGATGCTCGACGCCATCGCCGAGGACCGGCAGCCCTCTCCGAGCTTCGAGGACGGCGTGAAGTGCCAGGCCGTGCTGGATGCCGTTGCGCGGTCCGCCAAGAGCAAGTCGTGGGTCAAGGTGCCGAGGGTCTGAATGCCCTGCCGTACGCAACCTGTAGGGGCACGGCATGCCGTGCCCATCGAGAACGAGGACGAACACGAGTACGACTGCAGAGAGAATTTCCTCTGACACAGGACCGCAGCAGGAGGTGAGCATGGCAAGACCCGTCACGTTATTCACCGGCCAGTGGGCCGACATGCAGCTCGACGAACTGGCGAAGATGGCTGCCGACTGGGGATACGACGGCCTGGAGCTGGCGAGCTGGGGCGACCATTTCGACGTCTTCGAAGGGGCGAAACACAAGGCCTACTGCGAGGACAAGATGAGCCTGCTGAACAAGTACGGGCTGAAGTGCTGGGCCATCAGTAACCACCTGGCCGGACAGCTCGTGCTGGACGAGATCGACGAGCGCCACTACCCCTTCGCGCCGTCGAGCGTTGCCGGCAACCCCGCGGCAGCCCGCGAGTGGGCCATCGAGAGCATGAAGAACGCGGCGCTGGCGGCCCGAAACCTGGGCGTCGACGTGGTCACGGGTTTCACTGGCAGCTCGATCTGGCATCTGCTCTACTCATTCCCGCCCGTGCCCGGGGAGATGATAGAGGTGGGCTACGACCTGCTGAAGAAGCGATGGGGCCCGATCCTGGACGTGTTCGGCGAGTGCGGGGTCAAGTTTGCCCTCGAGGTGCATCCCTCCGAGATCGCATTCGACCTGCTCACGGCGCGCAGGACGCTCGAGGCCCTTGGGGACCGCAAGGAGTTCGGCTTCAACTTCGACCCCAGCCACCTCCAGTGGCAGGGCGTCAGCCCGGGGGCGTTTATCCACGAGTTCTCCGACCGGATCTTCCACGTCCACGTGAAGGACTGCGCGGTGACGCTGGACGGGCGCGCCGGCATCCTATCGAGCTACCTGAACTTCGGCGCGCACGGGCGGGGCTGGGACTTCCGCAGCCCGGGGCGCGGCGAGGTGGACTTCGAGGAGATCGTTCGCGCCCTGAACCACATCGGCTACCGCGGCCCGCTTTCGGTGGAGTGGGAAGACAGCGCCATGGACCGCAAGCACGGCGCTGAGGAGGCCGTGGAGTTCGTGCGCTCCTTCGACTTCGAGCCGAGCAAGGCGAGCTTCGAGAAGGGCTTCGAGGCCTGAGCACCGTAGCTGGGGCCGAGCGGGTGTCGGTGGCGTGCGTGCGGATGTTTTTTCTTGCCGCTGCTTGCATGCCGGGTCCCGGCATTCGATAATGGTAATATCGGGGGAGAGGAGTGAGCGGCATGGAGTTCTACGAGGTCGTGAGGAACCGGCGCAGTGTGCGCGCCTACAAGCCTGACGCAGTGTGCGAGGAGCAGCTCGGGCGCGTGCTGGAGGCGGCTCGCCTCGCACCGAGCGCCTGCAACCTTCAGCCCCTGCGCCTCTACGTTATCCGCGATGCCGTGCTCAGGTCCGCGCTCCTGGAGACATACGGGCAGCGCTGGTTCACGGAGGCTCCGGTGATCGTCTGCGCGTGCGCCCGCGCCGGGGAAGCCTGGAAGCGTGGAGACGGGAAATGCTACGCCGACGTGGATGTGGCCATCGCCATGGACCACCTGGTCCTTGCCGCCGCTGCCGAGGGGCTCGGAACCTGCTGGATCGGCGCGTTCAAGCCCGAACCACTGCGCAGGCTGCTGGACATCCCGCAGGAGCTTGAACCCATTGCCATGACGCCGCTGGGGCATACGGCGGAGCAGCCCGAGGCCCGGTCCCGCAAGGCGCTGGAGGAGCTGGTCGAGTACAGATGAAGAAGCTCAAGCCGCTTAACATCCTGGACAATAAGGGCTTCTGGCCGGACAAGGCCGCCGTGGCAGACGCCATCAAGCAGGTGCTCGCGCTCGGCGGGTACTCGGCGCCGTTGCGGGTGCAGGACTGGGGCCGATACCGCGGGCCGCAGTGGCGCGACAAGAACAACAACCTCGTCCCCTGGCAGAGCGTGGACTGGTACGTCTACGACGCGCTGGACGAGGAGCGCATGCAGGTCGATTCCAACCGCGTGCTGCACGACCTGGCAAATGAGCCGTGGCGCGACGACAAGCTCCTCGGGGAGCACTACGACCTGCTGATGCTGGAAGAGGACATGTACGATTCATTGGCGGGCGAGGAGCCCTCGGGAGTGCCCTACGTGGTCGGCCAATCGCGCCACCTCTCGGCAGCCGTCATCAGCACGCACCGCATCGAGCACATCTGGGGCGCGCCCTACAGCAACGTCAAGACCGAGGTCATGCGCCAGCTCTGCTTCATGTTCGGGATCCCCAGAGGCGACCGGGAAGATACGAGCGAGGGCCCGAACGAAAGGGTTTACTGCTCGAATATCTGCATCCTCCGCCGGGCCGTGCTGGCGCCCAAGGACTGGGAAGGGCTGACGAGGGCCAGGCTGAAGCATGGGGCGCTGTGCCAGTCGTGCCGGCGCGACCTGACGGAGTTCTTCCTAATGGCCGCACAGGAAACGAAGTGACGCGCAGCAGGGACCAAG
>CAZHPE010000221.1:0-4269 GCA_964534775.1 uncultured candidatus Brocadiaceae bacterium | reverse complement strand
ATCCCGCCACCGTGACTTCCGAGGTCTGGGGAGAGACATTCGAGGGGTGTGCGTCCGGCTACTCAGGGGCCTTCGCGGAGCACCTGGGATTGGAGAAACCGCCAAGGATGGCTTTCGAAATGACGGTCTACGACACGCGCTTCCTCTACGAGCCGAGGCGCTGGGAAACGATTCTTTTTGAAGGCACCGACATCGAGGCGTGGGTGTTTGAGTGCCACAATTACACCAGCGCCGCCATGTTCCAGGCGCGCCTGACGGATCGATGGTTTGACAAGCGACCGATCAGCCTGGAACTCGATGCGATCACGATGCAGGTCTGCCTCGGGGGGGCGGGGCACATGATCTGGCCGGAGTCTCCGCCGCCGGGCAAGGGAGTCGAGGAGGACATCCGAACTTTCGTGATGACGGTGCAGGATTCGCACTGGATTCGGGCGATAAGGACGAACTTCGACGAGCTGAAACGGGTGGTCTCCGCCGCGAGCATAGGCGAGAATCCCCCGGCCGCAACGAAACCGAATACGGCATGAGCGGGTGCGAGGCAGCGCAGGGAGCCAACGATCCAAGAAGAAGGGGGTAGATCAGATGCCACAGACCGGGCCTGACCGTAAGCTGCGTCTTTTGGCGGTAGTGGCGCATCCGCACGACATCACCCACATGTGCGGGACCCTGGGCCACCACGTGGAACGGGGCGATTCCGCCACCGCCGTCTCGGTGACTGGCGGCGAGAAGATTCATCGCGCGAGGCTACACGACGAACTGCGCAAGCCGCCGGCGGAACGCAACCTGGAGGCCGTCCAGCCGGCGGAGTCCTACGGCGAGCAGAAGGCCCACGAGATGGCCGAGGTGTGCAAGATATTCGGGGTCGAAGATGTGCGCGTTCTCCCCTTCGCGGACATCCCGTTCCAGGTCACGGAGGAGGTCACCGAGGCCCTGGCCGAGATCATCTACGAAGTGCCCCTCACCTGGTTTTGACTCATCCGCCGACCGCGCGCTTGCGGCACGGGTATTCGAGCCTCAGGCCCGACGACCGCGTCGAGGCGGCGCTGGCCGTGCACAATGCAGTGGCGAGGGCAGGCACGCCGGACGCGCAGACGCAGCGCACCCCCCACCACGTGGCCGCCGTCTACTACACGGTGGTCGACTTCCACATCGAGGATGCCGACCTGTCCGTGGACATCACCGACCAGGCGGCCAATCGGGTGAAGGCCGAGATGCGGTTTGCCACGCAGGCGCACACGGCGGAGTTCGCCAGGAAGCGGATCGACATCGGCACGGGTTTTGCCGGCTGGATGGCCCGCACCGGCTACGCCGAGCACTGGGTGTGTGCCAATGCGGGAGTGGAGCGTTACCTTGCGATCAGCGACCACGATCTCGAGGCCGCAGAGATGCCCAGGCAGGAACTGCTGGCGAGGATGGGGCATCGGCTGCCGGAGGGGCAGTAGCGTCGGCCCAACCCGCAAAGAGAGGCGGCAGGATGAATGCCGAGGTCAGGATAACCGTCGTTCGTCGGCTCCGGCACGCGGACTTGATCGCGGAGAGTTGCGATCAAGCCTGGCCTCCCTGTGGAACATTTGAGGAAGGCCAGACGTTTGTGTCCGAGGGGGCGGAGATGCCGGAAGGTTTCTGCACCTGGGCGTGGTGCGATATACAGAAGTACGTGATGACGCTCGCCCGCGGCGGGAACTTCAGAGGGGTCGAGCCCGGGCAATACGTGACCTGCTGCACTGACGGCTTCAGACCGGTCGTTTTCAGATTGGAGCGGCTTTCCCGCCCTCAGCCGCCGTAGGCCCCGTATTTGCGCGCCGCTTTCAACATCGCAATGTAGTTCTCCGGCCTGCACCCCGGATGAATGGAGTTCGACGAGGAGATGATGTAGCCCCCGTCCGGGGCCGCCACTTCAATCGTTTCCTTCACGGTCCTCTCCACCTCGTCCTCGGTTCCGAAGACCAGCAGGTCGCGGCAGTCGATGTTCCCGATGATGCAGGCCTTGCCGGCCAGGTGTTCCTTGACCTCCCCGATCTCCATGCACTGGGGCTGAACCGGGTGGAAGGCGTCGAAACCGACCTCGATGAAATCGTCCAGAATCGGCCAGACATTCCCGTCGGAATGCTTCACCGCTTTCAGACCATGCCGGTGGGCGCAGTCGACCAGTTCCCTGTGGTAGGGCTTGAGATACTCCCGGTAGTCTTCGGGGGCGATTATGGCCGCATATTCGCCCGCCAGGTCGCCGGGCATGATGATGGCGTCGGCTCCCGCGTCCTTGGCGAGGCCGATGGCGGCCAGGTCGAAATCCGTCGTCATCCTGGCCAGATCGTGCACGAGCCGGGGCTCGAGCCTGTAGTGCACTAGCAGGTTCTCCATGCCCCCGCAGAGCCGCCAGCTAAGCTTGAACGGGTCGAGGATGCAGACGAACTGGGCCTTGTCCGTTGCTCCAACGAGGTATTCGGTCGCAGAGAAGTCCTCCCTCCGCAGCGTCGAGGCCATGTCGATCCCGGCCACGTCGGAGCGCTCCTTTACGGGCCCTTCCGTGGGCAGCGGTTCCCCGTGCTCGGAAAGGATGTAGGTCGTGCCAAACCTGTCCCGCACGTGGTTCTCATCGACCGGCTCCATTCCCACGGAGTGGTTCGATGAGAGGGCGTCCAACCCGAGCTCTTCGGCGAGAGCGCAATAGAGATCGAGGACCCGCGCGCTCTCTTGGCCGAACCTGTCCCGGGCGGCGCTCACGCCGGCTTCCAGTCCCAGCGCCCCGGCCAGCTTCACGATGCTCGACTCATTGAAGTAGAGCTCGAAAGTCGGCACCCTGTCGGGCTGCCCGCAGCCCAGCGCCATCATGACCCTTTCCCTTGAGTCCATTCTTTGCTTGCTTCCCTTGCGTCCGTTTAGAGGAGCCACTCGGCGGCGCGCGATGTGCCCGCGCTGATTCAGCCTTGCCGGGGCGGCGAGAGCTTGTCCCATCGGGGCTTCACGTTCGCATTCACCACTGAGCGCGGGTAGCGGCCCTGGGCCAGGTCGATGATCGCGTCCACAGAGGCCCCGCAGAACTCCTCCGGCCACGTGTCGGCGTGCCCGCCGGAGTGGGGCGTGATGATGACGTTTTCCATGGCGAGCAGGGGATTGTCGGGCTCGGGCGGCTCTTCCTGCAGCACATCGAGCGCCGCCCCGGCGATCCATCCCTCCTGGAGCGCCCTGATCAGCGCCTTCTGGTCGACCACCTTGCCCCGCGCCGTATTGACTAGCACCGAGTGCGGCTGCATGAGCCGAAACTCCCGCTCCCCGATCATGCCCCCCGTCTTCTCCGTCAGCGGGCAGTGCAGCGAGACGTAGTCCGAGGTTCGGAGCACCTCGTCAAGCGGGAGGCTCCTCACCCCCAGGGAGGCCATGGCCTCCGCCGGCGCGTAGGGGTCGTGGGCGACGAAACTCATGTGAAACCCGGACAGCTTCTGCACCATGTCGCGCGGAATCCTGCCGAACGCGATAAGTCCCAGGGTGGCGCCACGGAAACGCCGATGCGGCAAAGCGGCCATGCTGTCCCACTCGCCGCGATGCACCGCGCGATCATGGCGCGTGACCAGCCGCACGAGGCTGAAAAGCAGAGCGACGGCGTGGTCGGCCACCGTATCCGCGATCGCGTAGGGCGTGTTGACGACGAGGATGCCCAACTCGGTGGCGGCCTTTGAGTCCACGTTGTCGGTCCCTGTGCCGGAGCGCACGAGGGCGCCGCACTTCTTCAGGACCTTCAGGTTCTCGGCCTGGAATATCGGTCGTCCGCCGCAGATCCACACCACGTCGGCGTCGGCGGCGTGCCGGACAAGGTCCTCCTTGGTCCAACAATCGCTGACCGAAAGCTCGACGCCCGTCGCCTCCAGCTTCTTGGGGAGGTGCTCCGGGATGTCGCCGACATCGCTGCCCACAAGCGCTACTCTGAAACGCGCCACTGCCCGCCTCCTTTCCTATTTCAGGCGGGAAGCGTCTTGCTCCTCCCGTCCACCTGACACCGCAGGCCAAGCCTGCACCGGCACTTGCGCCACTTCAAGGTGCGAACATGACCTTCATCGCCTCGCTCTTGCGACGGGTGATCATGTCGAAGGCCGCCTCCCACTCATCGAGGGAGAACGTATGCGTGATGAGCGGTTTCACGTCGATGATGCCGCTCGACAGCAGCTCCAGGGCCCGGGCGAAATCCGCCGCCAACCAGCCGCAGATGCCCATCACGCGGGCCGAACGCTCCTGCAGCACGTGCAGGGACAGAGCCACCGGTTCTTCCGTCGC
>CAZHPE010000220.1:0-4297 GCA_964534775.1 uncultured candidatus Brocadiaceae bacterium | reverse complement strand
CGAGTATTGGGGACCACGTCATCGGTTGCATTGGGCAGGCCGAGGAAAGAGCGATCGATCCGGTTCACCTCCATGGCGTGGTAGACCCGGGCGCCGGTCTCGCCAACGGCCTGGCGCGCCCGGTTGACGCCGTCCTGGCGGGAATTCACCCACAAGGTGAAGCCGGCCGTCTGCTCCGGCGATGGATCGTCGAGACCGTAGCCCAGGTACTGCCAGTCACCCTCCCAGGTCTGAAGCACAAACGTCTTCCCCGTCCCCGCATAGGTGGTGAGCAGATGGGTCGCAAGCTCCTCGAACTCCTGCCTGTCGAGACTCGCCTTCGCCTCATCGTAGGCCGGCCACTTGCTGGCGCCGAGCGACCAGTAGGTCGAGAAGGAGTACGCCTCCAGGACGAAGACGCTGAAGGGCTTATCGAACACGTCCCGGAAGTACTGGGTCTGAGCCAGCTCGGTCATGGAGCCAACCGCCGGCCAGGTGTGGTTGTACGGGTAGCTCGTGTCGGCGTACTGGGGCGTGAGCCAGAGCTTAATGACCTCCGTTCCGGCCTCCTGAACCACGTCAGAGCCCTCCAGGAGGAATGGTTTCCCAGTGAAGTGGTACTTCCCGCCGACGTGGGCCACTCCCACAAAGGCCCTGAAGGGCGACAGGCTGCAGTCCTCAGCGGCAGGCACACTGGAGTCCCGTGCGTACACATCGACATCGGCCACAAGGTGCGGATTGGAGATCAGGCCCCCGCTCTCTTGTACCCACTTCGCATGGCCGTCTGCGAACAATAGGTTGGCGCCATGCCTGTGATTGTCTCGAGCGTCCCCGTAGACCGCGCGCATCGCGTGTGCGTCCTTTGGGATGCGCGGATCCTGTCGGTAGCCGCTGGTCAAGGCGGACGCGCCAGCCCCGCCCGGTGACGGACCGGCGTTCCCCGCCGAAGGGCAATCGAATACGCCCGGGTTATGGACATAAGGGAGAAGGGCTGAAAGCCCGAAGGACGAGGAATGGCCCTGCGGCCACTTGTCCCCGTGATCACCGCGGTACATCGTGTAGGCGAAACCCATCTGACGCTCGCTATTCACGCAGGCGATCTTGCGGGCCTCCTCACGGGCGGCGTCAAGGGCGCCGAGAAGCATACCCGCCAGGAGTGTGACGACCGCAATGACAACAAGCAGCTCGATGAGCGTGAATGCCTTCTTCATCGACATCTACCACCAGGGCCTGAGACCGGGTTCAGTATCTGTCTTCATTGGGAGGTCCTTGTATTCCCACATCCATCGGGTCTCCGTCTCAACATTCGTGACCTTGCCGTCCTCGAAACGGGTTATAACGCGGCCGTAGAACTCGCGCAACATCAAATCCGCCATGAACCTGAAGAGCTTCTCACCCCTCGGCATGGGCCGTGTCGAGCTTCTGCAGGCCCGCGATGAGCTTGTCCAACGAACTCGCCTTGATGCATATTCCCTTTCGCGTCGGCTTGAACGTGCCGCCCTGGCCTTCATACCAGATCCGAATGTTCGCGAAATCCACGTCGCTCCCGGCGAACAGCTGCGGCTCGATCCTCAGCACGTCGCCCCGGACGTTTACCTGGAACTCAGTCGTGGCCCCATCGGACATCATTTCGACCGGCGAAACCATCGAGGACGGGGTTCACGACGCCAAATGGGCGAACGAGCGCCTGCGGGCGCTACAGGCGGAGCGGCAGGAGCTTGAGCAGAAGGCCGTGGCCTGTGGCGAACCCCCTCGTAGGGATACTTGATGGCCGAGAACAACGCCGCGTCGGGTCAGCGCGCTGCGTGTCGAGAATCTCACATCCTATTTCAGCATCACGGCGTTCGTCCAGGCGAAACGCCCCTCGGCGTCTACGCATTCCAGGCGAAGGAATCTCCGGCAGGAGGACAGCTTGCGCCGAGCTGAAGTCACAAGGCGGCCATCGCACGCGTGCTCCACTGAGCTGTGGCCATTGTCGGTGATAAACTGGATGCGCTTCACCGGCGAGGTGCGGACCACGACCTCGCCCTCCGAAAGCGACACGTCCAGGAATTCCGGACCGGTGGAGGCATAGAAGCTGCCGTCCCTCAAAGCGTCCAGGACGCTGGCCAGGGAGGGGCTCTCCGCTTTGAGCATGATCCATCCCTTGCCGTAGTCGGAAACCTGCCAGAGACCGTGGGTATCGTCGGTGGCGATGCCGTGGATCGGGATGCCTTGGCGCAGGAGATAGTCCCAGTAGGTGCGGGCGAAACCCTTGCCGCACGCAACGTCGCAGGTGGTGTTGAACACTTCCAATGCGACCGCGCCGCGGCATTCGCCAATCTCCTGCTCGGCGACGGCACTGAAATGCGGGTGGCCTATCACCGGCAGGCCGCCCTCCTCCAGCACGAATTCCATCAGTCGGCCGGGAGACCAGTTGATTCGCCACACCCCGGTCTTCGCCATCCCCAGGGCCACGACGTGGAGCGTGCGGTCCGGCGGGGAGTCCAGGTTGACGCGCAGCTCGAGCCCAGGGAACACGGACATACCCCCCTTGGAGAGCTTCGCGAAGTCTGGGAGCGCCTGAGGATCGGCAAGCTTCTCCTCGTGCTCGGTCAGGAATAGGAAATCGTACCCCGCCTCGCGATACCACGCGACGACCTCCTCCGGGGTCTCATGGCCGTCCGACCGAGAGGTATGGGTATGGGTGTTTCCCTTGAACCAACTGCGGCCATCGTCTGCGAAGAGAGTGAAGAGCCTGTGCATTCCTTGCCTCGTTGGATTGTTCCAGCCGTTGAGAGCGTCTCGGCCGACTCAGCGCTGGGGCCGATGCTTCCGCCACTGGCTGCTGCGCCCTGGCCCATAGGCGTCTCCCATGCTACACCCTGCCGCAGAACTCCGCAATGCCTGGTCTCTTCCTCCGGGCGTCGTTAGGCACGACGAGAAGGAGCGAACGGTCCGCGCGGCGCCGCTCCCCCATGCAGCGCCCACACGCGCGTTTTCCAGTCCTGAGAGCCGCGCAAGGCTTGCCACCCACCCCTTACCCTATGCAAGACCCCGTTCGTCGCTCCTGCGTCGGGAAAACGCTCGAGGGAAGGGGTCTGCCCGGCCGTGGCGGCCTTTCTTTCTTTCGTCGCGGCCCCGATCGGAGTAAGATGGCGGCGTCAGGCGCTCGCCCCGCGCTTGGCAGCGGCAGACTAAGTTGGTGGCGGAAACACCACTACTGCGCCTCCTGGTATGGGTTCGCTCCTCGACCTAATCGGTGCCCAGCGGCAGCGGACCGTCGGGCGTGATGCGGATGCGCTGCATGCGCATCAGCGCAGGCCGGATTTCGTCCATTGCCAAAGGATAGGCCACCAGAATGACATCCGGCTCCACCTCGATGGCCGTGCCGTTATAGTCAGTCGTGAAGTCTATGGCGGTGCCCTCGTCCCAGTTCACACCGTCATCCAAGCTGATGCTCAGGCCAAGGCCGGGGCCGCGCTTGACGATGACAAGGTAACCCGAACGCGTCGCCACCATGTCCGCCCCGCCGGCACCGGAGAAGGGCGCGTACGTGGCCGCCTGCCAGCTCTTCCCGCCGTCCTCGGACTGAGTCTGCCACATGAAAGGAGAGCGGAAGGGACGCGAAAGCGCCACGATCCGGCCGCTGGGAAGCTGGGCCATCGTCGTCTCGTCATACCCGAAACACGGGCCGTCGGGTTCGTCGCCGCAATGGTCCGCCGCGTGGTCCATCGGGACCGGCTCCGACCATGTCACGCCGTGATCCTTCGAAATGGTGCAATAGGACTGGCCAATCTCCGTCCCCCATGTGCCCATGCCGTGATTTGGAACAGCGGCGAACTCGCCCTTGTGGTACAGGTTCTTGTAGCCGTGGAGAATCGGCGCCATAAGCGTGCCATCAGATAAGCATGCAAAGCCGTCCAGACGGTTCCATGTCCCCTCGCGGAAGATGTCCCGCTCCCAGTCGCCCAGGAGCTTGCCAGCTCGCCACTCAGACCATGTGAGCCCCTTGTCCGCCGAATCGCAGTAAGCATACTGTCTCCTCTCGGCATCGAACCTCACGGTTCGAAGGGCCCCCTGCCCGAGCGCAAACCACTGTCCCTGGCGCTGTGGGTCCTGCCGCATGGGTCCTGCATACTGCGACCAGCTTCGGCCGCCATCTAAAGAATGATAGAAGTAGAACGCGGAGTTCTCGGGGGTGAAACGATGGTTGCTGTACTCGTCCCGGCCGATAATGACCGGCATGATGATTTCGTCATCGGTGAGTTTAACCAGAGGCCTGGGGTGCTGGAAGTCGCCCAGGCTAAGGTCGGGAACTGGGTGGATCCATGGCTGG
>CAZHPE010000219.1:0-4310 GCA_964534775.1 uncultured candidatus Brocadiaceae bacterium | reverse complement strand
GTACCATGGCCGGCGCTTATGGGCAAAGGTCTAACAGTCAGTGACGGAAGCACCGAAATGCCCTTCGCATAGGAGGTGGGTAGCAGCCTTCCGCGGCTCTCAGGGCAGGAAAACGTGCGTGGGCACGCTTCATCGGGGATGAGACGAGGCATTGCGGAGTTCTGCGGCAACGTGTAGCATGGGAGGCACTTATGGGCAAGCGTGTAACAGTCGATGACGGAAGCACCAGCTCACTCACTTTCTCTCGACATCTCCTTCAGAGTTGGCCAGACCGCCAAGAGGCGGTGTGCTAGGGGGGATGCAGCTCCGGATTCGGGAATCAGATGATCCATGCTTTGCCAGACAGGAAGGAGAAGACGATGATCGGAGGCCGCATCACAGGGGTAGCGGCGGCATTCTGCCTGTGCGGTGTGCTGTCGGCTTGGTCGCAGGAACTCACGCCATCGGAGCAAACCATGGCGGAGCGCCGCCGGCTTGCTGGAGAGGGTCAGACGCTGATCTGTTACCCTGTCAAGGCGATCACCTCGCGGCGAATCCTCCCCGATGCCGCACCGCCGTCCAAACCGGTGTCACGGATTCTGCTTCGCGCGTGTCCCGGCGAATATGAACCCGCTTCGTTCGTTGTCGTGCCACTGGATCAAGACGTCAAAGTGACCGTCGGGACGTCTGAACTCACCGGGGAGAATGGCGTAATGCCGCGCGAGACTGTGGACATTCGAAGCGTTAAGCGCTGGTATCAGAGCGGCATCAAGAATATCGTCAACGAGGGGAAGCGCATACTGACCCCGGAACTGTTGCTCTATGACGACAGCCTCATCAGGGTGGACCATGAAACCAGAGACAACTATGTGAGGTTACGGTTTCCCGACGGGAGGGAAGAGTGGAGATGCGTGAGCGACGCCAAGGCGCGGTTTGAACAGGAAGAGCTGGAGAGATGGACGACGGAAACGTGTCCTATTCAGGACGCGCAGACGCTCCAGCCTGTGCGGATCCCTCGGCAGCACGCCAAGCAGTTCTGGATCACTATTCATGTGCCTGCTGAAGCGAAAGCAGGCAGCTACACTGGCACCATTACGGTAGCCCCGGAGACGGGGCGCAGTGAGAAGATCGAGCTGGCGGTCCAGGTGTTGCCCTTCAAGCTGGATCCCAATCCGCTGGATTCGAGCATCTACTACAAGTGGCGCGACCAGCTCGATCCGACAGCCATGGGAACCGTGACAGCGTGGACGCGCAGCAAGGCTCAGATCCGGTGGGAACTGAAGAACTTGATGGCCCACGGGGTAGACAACCCTACGGTGGGTGCGGGGCCGAAGAACCTGCCCACCATTCTCTCTTTGCGTGCTGAAGCGGGGATGCGCTCCGACCGCCTGTATCATCTCACCAAGAACATCAACACCACCTCGCCGGAGGAAATGCAGGAGATCATGGATATCGCGCGCAAGTTTGGATTCTCAGAGATCTACTTCTATATGCAGGACGAGGCCACGGGCGAGAAGCTTGCAAAGCAGCGTCCCCTGATCGAGCGGGCGCACGAGATGGGCGCCAAGGTGTTCGTGGCCGGGCGGCAGAACAACAACTTTCCCGCACTGGGCGACATTCAGGATGTGTTCGTCTGCGCGGGAGCCCCTTCCAGGAGAGAGGCAGGGCTGTGGCACAGCAAAGGCCATAAGATCTTCTGCTATGCCAACCCCCAAGCCGGCGTTGAGGACCCGGAGGTGTACAGAAGGAATTATGGGCTGCTGCTCGCCATGAACGGATACGATGGTGCAATGACCTACATCTACTGTCAAGCATGGAACGACTTCTGCCGGAAATGGCGCGCACACAACTTCGTTTACCCGACGGCCGACGGCGGTATCGACACGATTCAATGGGAGGGATACCGCGAAGCGATGGATGACCTACGGTATCTGGCGACGCTACGAAAAGCCATCGCTGAGGCCTCACGGGGCAATGAAGTACCGCGGATTGAGGCCGCCAAAGCCCGGAGCTTCATGCGTGAACTCGACATCCGGGGTGACCTCGAGGAAGTGCGAGATGCCATGATCGAGCGGATTATCACGCTTGCGGGAGAGGAACCTTCTCAGAGAACCGCCGGGGGGCCATGGACGCATGGGTTGACTTACCTGAAGAACGACGCTCCTGCTGGAGCACGAAGAGCATTCAGGAAGCTGGTTGCCGAGTACCCGGGTACAGACTACGCCAAGAAGGCAGCAGAGAAGCTTAAGGAGCTCGAGGGCCATTGACATCTGAAGGGCCCTGTCGGCACGGATGGTGCTTCCGTCGGGCACTGTCAGTGTGCCGCTGCCAAACGCAACGCAAGCGGTGCTTCAGTCGGGAAGTGTTGCTAAGCCGCCGCGAGACGCAGGACGATCCCCTGACGCCGACATCTTACCCGGATCGCCAGCGCCACGAGACGCAAGAATTCCGCCACCGCCATGAACACTCGCCCCCGCAAACCGAAGTTAGGTGTTGCGAAATCCTGCTGTAAGTTGTACCATGCTGCTGGTTTACGGGCAAGGCAGTAACAGTCAATGACGGAAGCACCGGGCGAGCGCCTGACGCCGCCATCTTACTGCGATCAGGGCCGCGACGAAAGAGAGAAGCGCTGCAACGGGCGTGACATCGAAGTCCGGCATTGCAGTGTCCTTGGGCGAGTTGTAGCATGGGAGGCGCTTGGTGAAGAAAGCACCCCGCAGTTGATCCAAGGAGCACTTGACTGTCGGCACGGTTCGGCACAGGGAGGCGGCGACCAGTGAGCCTTGAGCCAAACGTTTGGGGCGACCACCCACGGATAGATGCGACGGCATGCGTCCATCCGACAGCCGTGATCATCGGCAACGTACGGATTGGCCCGAGAACCCACATCTGCCCCCACGCAGTGCTCCGCGCAGATGAGCCTGGACCGCGCGGGAATGTAGAGCCGATCCTGATCGAAGCCGAAGTCAACGTTCAGGATGGCGCGGTCGTCCATGCCCTCGGCGGGACCGGCGTCACCGTTGGGCGCGGGACTTCGCTGGCACACGGCGTCATCGTTCATGGCCCCTGCGAGATCGGTTCACGCTGCTTCGTCGGGTTTGGCTCTGTGGTCTACGATGCCGTTCTGGGAGAGGGCGTCGTGGTCATGCACCGTGCCCTGGTGGAGGGGGTGAGTGTACCGAAGGGGCTGCAGGTGCCTTCGATGACGTCCGTGCGAGGCGAGGACGACGTCTACCACCTGAGGCCTGCGTCCCGCGAAGTCTTGGAGTTCGTCGAGAGGGTCAGATTGACGAATGTCTCTCTTGCCGAGGCGAGGGGGTAATGAGCGCCTGAGGCCGACACCTCACTCCGATCAGGGCCGCGACGAAAGATCGAAGAGCACCTGCCGCGCAGACCCCGACGGCTCACACGAACTCCCAAACCGCTTCCCTCGAGCGTTTTGCCGACGCAGGAGCGACGAAACGTGCCTTGCGTAGGGTAAGGGGTGGGTTGCAGCCTTGCGCGGCTTTCAGGGCTGGAAGACGCGCGTGGGGACGCTGCAGGGGGAGGGCTGCCAAGTCGTCCGTTCGCTCCTCCCCGTCGTGCCCATCGATGCCCGGAGGATGAGTCCAGGCATTGCGGAATCCTGCGGCAAGGTGTAGCATGGAAGATGCTTGTGGGACAGGGCGTGACGGTCAGTGACGGAAGCACCGGGCACGCGCCTCCCCTCACCCGGTCCGCCGGAACAGAGAGCACCGTCAGAGGATGACCATGCAGAACGAGAAAGACGTGGCCCTCGTCCGAGGGTTGGCCAGTCGCGTAGCCGAGATCGCCGCGCTGCCGGTGCAGGAAGAGAAGCGGGTGCTCTGGCGCAAGCTCAACGCCCGTAAGCCGGCGCGGCCGATGGTCATGATCGACCAGGTTTGCTGGAACGAGATGAACATCGACGATGAGCTGACCTTGCAGTGTGTCAATGAGGAGTGCCGCGGGTACGAGCAGGTCCTTCGGCGCACGCTCTGCCAGTGGGAGCATTTCCCGGTGGACATGGTGGTCGAGCCCTTCATGCGAGTGCCGAAGGCGATTCGCAATAGCGGCTTTGGCATCACGGTGCAGGAGGAGACTGCCGTGACTGAT
The DNA here is from genome assembly GCA_964534775.1 of uncultured candidatus Brocadiaceae bacterium. Taxonomy (GTDB): domain Bacteria; phylum Planctomycetota; class Brocadiia; order SM23-32; family SM23-32; genus CAZHPE01. The sequence goes on along the minus strand of CAZHPE010000219.1, from coordinate 218 downwards.
TCCACCAACGAAGTTGTGGGTCACAAGTACAAGAACCTGTTCCGGACCGAAGACGACCTGAAGAAGATCCGCGTGCCGGAGGTCGGCCACGATTCAGCGGAGACCGAGCGCCGCGTGGCCCTCGCCCACGAGCTGTTCGATGACCTGCTGGAGGTGCGGCCGTGGGGCGCCGATCCGCACCTGTCCCTGTGGGACCCAATCTCGACCTGGATGGGCGT
>CAZHPE010000218.1:0-4352 GCA_964534775.1 uncultured candidatus Brocadiaceae bacterium | reverse complement strand
GGAGGCCTTCGAGCATCCGCGCGCACTGGACGAGTATCTCATTAACGCCCAGCAGACCCGCCGCATCCTGGACAGGATCGTGGGTTATCAGCTCAGCCCGCTCATCAGCAGGAAGATTCTCAGGGGTCTGAGCGCCGGCCGGGTGCAGAGCGTCGCGCTGCGGCTGGTGTGCGAGCGGGAGGACGAGGTTCGGGCTTTTCAGAGCGAGGAGTACTGGACGATCGCCGCCAAGCTCCGTCACGCCGTAGAGGGGGGCGAGGCGCCGGATGAGTTCGAGGCCGAGCTTCAGAAGCTCGACGATGAAGACCTCGGCATTGCCTCCCAGGAGCAGGCCGACGAGGCCGTGCGCCGCCTGGAGGCCGAGGCATATCGCATTCGGTCGGTCGATACACGCACAACGAGGTCGCGCTCGGCCCCGCCGTTCATCACCAGCACGCTTCAGCAGGCCGCCAGCAGCCGGCTCGGCCTTACCACGCAGCGCGTGATGCGCATTGCGCAGCAACTCTACGAAGGCATCGAGGTCAGCGGCCAGAGCGAGGGCCTCATCACCTACATGCGTACGGATTCGACGCGGGTCGCTCAGTCGGCACTGGAGTCCGTGCGGGAGATGATCGGCGGCGAATTCGGTGAGAATTACCTCCCGGCCAAGCCCAACACTTTCCGCAGCCCGCGCGCCGCCCAGGCCGCTCACGAGGCGATCCGCCCGACCGACGTCGCCCAGACGCCGGCGAAGATCGAGCAGCACCTTTCGGATGAACAGTTCAAGCTCTACGAGCTGATCTGGCGCCGGTTCGTGGCCAGCCAGATGGTGCCGGCGACGTACGAGGTGACCTCCGTCCAGATCGAGGCGGGGCTGGGACTGTTCGTCGCCAAGGGGCGAAGGCAGCTCTTTGACGGACATCTGCGCGTGATGCCGAGCGATTCGGCTGAAGGGGACCAGCTGCTCCCCGCGCTGAAGGAAGGCGAGACAGTCGAGCTCGCGGAGCTGGTGCCGACGCAGCACTTCACCCAGCCGCCGCCGCGATACACGGAGGCCTCTCTGGTGCGCGAACTGGAGCGGCGGGGCATCGGGCGCCCCAGCACCTACGCGCCCACCATCGGCACGCTGTTGAAGCGTAACTACGTGCGCCGCCGCCGCCGCGCGCTGCATCCCAGCGAGCTCGGGATGGTGGTAACGCAGAAGCTCGTGCAGCATTTCCCGCAGGAAATGGACTACGGTTTCACCAGCGAGATGGAGGAGAAGCTCGACAAGATCGAGGGCGGCGAGGCGGATTGGCGCCGGACGCTGGCGGAGTTCTATGCCGAGTTCAGCACCGCGCTGGAGAAGGCCCGGGGCGACATGACGTCGGTCGCGGAAGACGACAAGGAGCAGGACAGCGTGTGCGAGAAGTGCGGCAAGAAGATGATCACCCGGTTCAGCCGCAGCGGCGACAGGTTCCTGGGATGCAGCGGTTTTCCGGAGTGCGATTTCACGCTCTCCCTGGACACGGATGGCGAGGAGGAGGAACTCACGCAGCACTTGTGCCCCGAGTGCAGCGCGCAGATGGCGCAGAGGATTGGGCGTCGCGGCCGGCCTTACCTTCGCTGTTCGGCCTATCCGAAGTGCCGGGGCATCATGGGTCTGGACCGCGAGGGCAAACCGGTGGCGCTGGAGCCGCGTGCTGCCTCGGGCCTTGCGTGCCCGCGGTGCAGCAACAAGATGTACATCGTGGAGCAGGAGGGCGAGACCGTTTTCCGGTGTGGGCGCTGCCGCAACTCGCTGAACCGGGTCAGCATGGAAGATGCCTTTATTGCGACGGAGTTCGGTGTGGCGGACGACATCGGTCCGTGCGATGAGTGCGGGGGGCCGATGGCGCTCAAGAGGAGTAGGAAGGGGTACTTCCTGGGCTGCGAGAGCTACCCCAAATGCGACGGGACGCGGAACCTGGGCAACGATGAGCTGCCGCCGCCGGCGGCGACGCTGGAGGATTGCGAGCAGTGCGAGCGGCCAATGGTACTGCGGTGGGGCCGCTACGGCCGCTTTCTGTCTTGCAGCGGTTTTCCGCGCTGCAAGAACTCCTGGCGCCTCAGCGAATCCGTCTCCCCATGCCCTCGGCCGGACTGCGACGGTCGGGTCATACGGAAGGTCGCCAAGGACGGTAAGGAGTACTACGGCTGCTCGCGCTGGCCGGGGTGTGACCATACCACGACCGAAGCCCCGAAGAGGCGCAGAAAGGCCAAGCCGAAGGACGAGAAGGAAGGCGAGGCGTAGGAGCACGGGATGCCGTGCCCGTCGGGGGGCGCCCGCGATCACGAGGACGACGATCAGAATCTAACGCGAAAGCCGCTTCGGTCCCCGGTGGCCCCAGCCCAGGTCACCTTCACTGATTCCACGCGCGCCATGGGCGGGCCCCTATGGCACCAAGCGACTGCCGCCCTCACCTTGGGCGTGGGTCCTTCGAAGGCGGCTTCGACCGCGCCGTCGTGGCGGTTGCGCACGTAGCCGCTCAGGCCCATCGACTCGGCCATCTCGCACGTATGGTCGCGAAGCCACACGCCCTGAACTCGGCCGCTGATGACCACCTCAGCGCGCAGTTGCTCGCCTGCCCTGCTCATTGCGACAAGCCCTTCGGGAGCCTATGACGCCCAGCTACCGGACCAGCCCAGGCGTCAGTGCCGGGTTAACGCCGGAACGCGCCCTTGCGTGCGCCAGCGAACTCTCATACATATAATGCAGTCGCAATGGTCGCGGGGTCAACCACAAACCCCGCCGTTTCCGTCGATCACATGACATGCGCCGATGGACGCCCGCTCATGGCCGCAGACGCCGACAAAGAACCGAGCAACGATTTCGACCCGATATCCGACGTCTATGAGGAGATGGTCGCGTGGGCGCCCTACGGGAAGTGGGTCCGCGACCTGGCGCAGCGGCTACGCCGCCACAGGCTCAGGCGCGGCGGTCCCGTCCTGGACGCCGCGTGCGGCACGGGGCTGTCGACTTTCCCCTGGGCCGAGAGCGGCTACCGCGTGCTGGGCGTGGACCGGTCAGAACCGATGCTTGCGCTCGCACGCGCCAAACTGGCCGGCCGGGATCTCCCGATCCGGTTCGAGCGCAGCGACCTGCTCCAACTCGACCTGCCCGGCAGCTTCGACCTCGCCGTCTGCATGCACAGCGGGCTGGACTACATCCTGAACCTCGAGCGCCTTGCGCGGGCTTTTCGGTGCCTGCGCTCCACGCTCCGGCCGGGGGGGCTGCTGGCCTTCGACAAGTGCCTCGACGAGCCGGGCTTCTACCGCGAGCCATACTCAAACGCGCGCCCGATCACCAACGGCCAAGCCGTGTTTCATTACTCCTGGGACAGCGCTCGCAAGCTCTTCATCCAGCGCTGCTCGGTCGAGCGCAGCGGCCCGGACGGCGGGCCGCAACTCACGGAGGTCACGCATTACATGCTGGCGGTGGAGCTGGGGAAACTCATTCGGATGGTCGAGGAGGCGGGATTCGAGCTGCTCGAAGCGCCGACGCAGTTCAGCATGATCGACCCCGGCATGGGCATCTTCCGCGCCGTGTGAGATCATAGCCTTGCCCCGCGGCGTAACAGCCCTGGGAAGCTGCGAGGGCAGGGAGGGATTCCGAGTATCGGACAGGAGTCGGGGCCGATTCTCCGGTGTCGAACGCCTTAAGCAGCAGCCCATGGAGTGCTCCGCGGGCCAGGGGGAGAGGGAATGGGCAACCAGAGAGGATGGGAAGCTTGTGCTGAGGCCCGCTTCGGTTGCTTCCCGGTCGGCCTCGATCGTCACACGGCCCTGTGGTTTGTAATCGTGCCCCTCGGACCCCTGGTAGCGTGTGCGGCTGGAGTGCAGCCGTGGCCTGCGCCGTTCGTGGGGCCATACCTGGAGTGCTGGCAGCAACGCTTGTGGTGCAGGGCACCGCCTGTTGGATCGCGTTCTGGGAGATCGGTCGTCGTGCGGGAATACGAACGCCGTTCTTGAGGAAAGGTCTCCGGTGGTCGACCATCGCCGGGGCCGGGCGTGTGTACTCATAGTACGGGCGCTATACGGGGTCCCGCAGCCGGCGTTCTTCCTGCTGGGGGCATTAGTTTCGGTGGCCCCGTTGACGTTCTCCCTCCTCGGAAGGCGATTCTTTCTCCGGTTCTTCAGGGCGCTCGATGCGGTCGGCGCACATCTAAGCAGGTTGGAGAAGACGGGCCAATTCGAAACACTGGTGCGCTTCTGTAAGGTTATGAAGGACAGGATATCAAGGGTGAAGCCCCGCTGAGGCGGATGCCAGGGCCCTACCGAGGACAGCTTAGCAGCCCGAGGTGAAAGTAGTCGGTCCATGGTCCTTTTACGATACGGCGAGTCGGCTGGCCGGG
>CAZHPE010000217.1:0-4417 GCA_964534775.1 uncultured candidatus Brocadiaceae bacterium | reverse complement strand
ATCCGGCCAAACGTCGAGAACTCACCTCTATCGAAGGAGAAGTGCCAAGCCTGCGCGAGCGTCCGGCGGGCTGTGAATTTCATCCTCGGTGTGTTCACAAGCAAGAGCGCTGTAGCTGGGATTCTCCCGAATCCCAGTCTCTGGCCGACGGCCGCTGGAGGAGCAGTACCTGTTCCGGGTGGCCCTGGCGAGCGCGCGCCGCCGCCTGGTCCTGCTCTACCCGCGTCTGGAGCAGCATACTGGCAAGCCACGCATCTCTTCGCGCTTCGTCCATGAGGCGTGCGACGCCGTATGCGGGCGCCCGGTCGAGGCCCGCGAGATCGAGGAGGGCACGCTCGAAGGGCTCGTCCGGCGCGTGCGTGTCGGCCCGGCCGTAGCGCAGGAGGCGGCCGTGGACCTGGGGGATTACGATCTGTCCGTGTTCGCCCGCACGCCCGACAGGGAGCTTGCGGCCGGATACACTGCCGCCCTGAGCGCCGCCTTCCGCCGGGCCACGCAGATGGAGCAATGCCGGTGGGGACGGGATGCTTTCGGTCCCTATGACGGCAAGCTTTTGGCGCCCGACCTGCTTGCCCTGCTCAGGGAGAAGTACGCGCGCCCTGACTCGCCGCTCAGCCCCAGCAGGCTCGAGACCTACGCCGCGTGCCCGTTCCATTACTTCATGCGCTACGTGCTGGAAGTGGAAGAGTTCGAGAAGCCGATGGATGAGCTTGACCTGACGCCATCAGAGCGGGGGCAACTGATGCACAGAGTTCTGTGTCAGACCTATCTGGCGGGCCTGAAGGGGCGGAAGCTGGGCGAGCTGGACGCCAGCGGCATCGAGACGGCCATGGCCCGCGCAGCGGAGGCGCTGGACCGCCACGGGGCGGCCTACGCCGACGCTCGGCCGGCCCTGTGGGCGGCCGAGCGCGAGAGAATGCTGACGGAGCTGCGAGGCCTGATCGAGGCCGAGCGAACGACCAACGGCGATGCTGTGCCGACGGACTTCGAGCTTTCCTTCGGGCTGGCCGGGGTACACGGACCGTGCCGCCTTCGCATCGCACCGGAACTCGTCGTCAGCGTCCGGGGCCGCATCGACCGCGTGGACGAACTGGGCGAAGGCTCGATCCAGGTGATCGACTACAAGACGGGTCGGGCGCGAGGCAAGGCGAACTCCCTGGCGGGAGGGCGGCAGTTGCAGTTGCCCCTATACCTGCTGGCGGCGGCCGAGATCAAGAACGCCAGCAAGGGGCGCGCGCGCTACCTGTACGTGCGAGAGAGGAAGTTCGTGGATGAGTTCACCCTGGAGGCGCTACGGGCGGAGGGTCTGGGCGAGCTGCAGCGCGTCATTCGCCTGATTGCCGAGGGCATTGCGGCGGGTGAATTCTTCCCCCTTCCTGCCGGCAACGGGCGGCAGTCCTGTGCCGAGTTCTGTCCCTGCCGCAACGCCTGCGGTGAGGCCAGGGGAGTGCTGGCCGAGATCAAAGGCGCGGCCCTCGGCACGGAGCGTTTGCGTGAGCTGAGGGGCGTCGACGGGACGCAGCGGCGCTAAGGTGGCTTGACCCCGGGGGCGGCGCGGAAACACTAACATTCGCGCGTCCGTAGCGGGAATGGTGGAGGACTGCCGGGATGAGTCGAATGCGAATGGCGCGGGCCCTTGTGTGTGCGACGGTCTTCGCGGTGACGTGGGGCTGCTTGACGACGGAGCGCCCGGCGCCTGAGGGACCGCTGTGGCGCACGCAGTCGGAGTTGATTGCTCAGCCCGGAAAGTTCGTATCGGGCATGGGTGACGCCGCGCCGCCCGGCGACGAGGAGACGCTGACCCGGCGCGCCGAGCACGTTGCCAGGGCCAAGCTGGGCGATGCGGGCGCCGACTATGTCAGGAGCGTCCTGGCGGAATTCCTCCACGAAACGGGGGTGGGCGTAGATCCCGATTCCACGGCGGCGCAGGAGTTCGTGGCCGCCATGGGCGCCGAGACCTCGAACGCCATTCTGCGCCAGAGTCTGCGGCACGACACGTGGCGCGATCCCCACACCGGGGTTGTCCACGTTCTCTACCGCGTGCCCGTGAGCTTCGTCAACAACAGACTCCTTGAGGCATTCCGCACCGACCTGATTTGGGCCCGCCTATTCAGGGCCGGGACGGAAGATGTGGCACTGGCGCGTCTGACCCGGCTGCTGAACGAGAGGCTCAAGGCGGTGGTGTCACAGGTTCCCCCCGAGATGGAGGAACCGCCGCAAATAGGCCAGCCCCCCCCGGAGGACGAGCCGGAGAACCCTCCGCCGGAATGGCTGTTGCTGGGGCGCCACAAGAGGTATCCCGTTTCCAGCTTTGTCACGGCGACTGGCGTCGGGGAGAGCCGGAGCGCCGCGGGGCAGAACTCCCGGGCGGAACTGACGCGGCAGATTGCCGGGCGTATGGCAACCGAGCGTTTGGCCCTCATCGCCGTGCGTCCGGACAGCGGGATAGCGCGAAACCTGCTCGCCCTTCGGCCGGCGGATCTTGGCTTTCAGAACGATGTTTTGACCGCCGACAGGGTTGCGGGAACTTGGTACGACACGGTCACCGACACCTACTACGTCATGTGGGCGGTTGACCGGCGCGTGGCGGCCGACACGTGGCGGCTGCGGGCGAGGAACGCTCTAAGGGATGCCGGGGAGCGCCTGGCGTCCGCGCGCAATCACCACAAGGCGGACAATCACCTTACGGCCGCGCGCGACTACTTCGAGGCCCTGGGCGGACTGCAGCGGGCCGTCAAGTGGCAGCTCGCGGCCATTGCCGTTGACCCCGAGCGCACGGAAGAGACGGCTGGTCTGGACCCGCAGGGACTCCTGCCCCCTGCGCAGGCCGGACTGGCGGAACTGATCGGGGAGCTTGCGCTTCGCAAGGTTAGCGGCAACAACCAATGGTCGGCCAGGGGCGTAGCGCTGAGGGAACCGCTGGTGGTCGCACTCGTGGCGGGCGATGAAGAGCGGCCGGTATCCGGGGCGCTGCTCCGGTTCAGTTTCACGGCAGGGGAGGGGCGTCTGGCTGAGCACATTCAGACTGGCGCAGACGGCCAGGCCGTCTGCACGGTGGAAGAGGTCGCGCGTTCGGACCAGGCCCTTGGACGGATCGAGTGCACGCTGGATCTGGCTGAACTGGCCAGCGGTTTGGATTTCGCGGAGATGCAGGTTCCCAGCGTGAGCTTCCATTTCGTCGGCCGCACGAGGCGCAACACCCATCTCGCCCTCTTCGTTGACGGGCGGGATACCCAGGGCGAGCCGGTCGGCACGCACACCGTGCGGGCCGGGTTGGCCGCGGCGCTCCGCGAGGCGGAGTTCACCTTAATTGATCCCGACACGGTTCAGGGGCGCGCGGCGCTGTTTCGTGCGGCGGGGGATGCGCCCGAGGAGGAAGTGGTGCGTGCCTTTGCCGGGCTGGGCCGCGAGTTGGAAGACAGGGGGTTCCTGCTAGTTGCCGTCGGCAAGGCGTCACCCCGCATAGTGGAAAGGGCGCAGACGAGGCAAGGCGTGCTCTACTTCGCCCACACGGAGGTGGTCGTGCGTGTGATTGACCCGAGCCTGCCGCGCGACCGAACCGTCTTGACAGTAACGGCCGACGGGAAGGAAGCCTTCCTCGACAACCCGTCCGAGGCGCTCGAGCGCTCCAGGGTGAAGGCCGCCGAGTTGTGCAGCCGCCGGCTCATCCAAGCCCTCGAAGGGCGCCTTGGCGCGGAGTGAGGCGGCGCTTCGGCATGGCGCGGGTTTCGTTGCTTCGGGCGCAAGGAGATGAGACGCGCATGAGGCGAGCATTGTCACTGCGGAGTGTGTGTGCGCGACAATTATCGCGATTGTCGCTATCACGGGATGTCAGGGCCGGAACCGAGGCACGGCAGAATCCGCCGGGTCCCAAGGAATGGCCGCCGCTCTGGCAGAGGCCAATCAGAGTTTCACGTACAGGGGGAAGCCGATTCACCCCGGCTTTGTGATGGGGTTTCTGGGATGGCTCTCAGATGACGGACCCATCACTGTTGTTGATGATGTCGCCGCCGCTCATGACGCAAATGAGTACTCTGATCCTGTCAATGTCAATGGGAATAGAGTCCGTCGCCATCTACCCGGGACAAGTGAATGGCTCCAGTACGAGAGGCTCGGGACGCTGAGCGATGGGACGCATGTTCTGGAAACCGACTCGTGCGGCGGCGGATCAGGTGTGTTCACGGAGTTGTTCTTCGTGCGCTTCGACACAGACAAGCGGTATGAGCCTGGTGGAGGGGTGCAGGACAGGTTGCTCATGACCGTAGTGGGGTCGTACGCTCACGGGGCAGTTACAACCGAAAGTTGTGTTTAGGCAAGGAGGGGAAGGTAGCGTATCCTGGGTGATACTTCGCGGGTCACCCTCCTTACGATGGAGGAGTGGATACGCCATGAGTGATGGTAGGGTTGTGGAGCTGCC
>CAZHPE010000216.1:0-4439 GCA_964534775.1 uncultured candidatus Brocadiaceae bacterium | reverse complement strand
TGCGGCCGATCACCTCCCCCACCGCCACCTCCGCCCCGTCGCCGTGGACGATCTCGGCCACCACGCCGTCCTGGAAGCACTCCAGTTCCATGGTGGCCTTGTCGCTCTCGATATCGGCCAGCACGTCGCCCGTCCTGACCTCATCGCCCTCGGCCACCTTCCACTCGATGATCTTGCCCTCTTCCATGCTGTCGGAGAGCTTCGGCATCTGCACTTCGTACATGTTGTTACCTCGAACCGCCAGTTCACACTCAGCGGCCCCTTCGATCAAAATCGCCTACGTGTCCTAATCGCTCCGAGGCGGAACACCCTTCGGCGAGTCTTCGGCGTCCTCCGCCGTCCCAGCGGCCAAGCGATCAAGAAACCTCAAGGCGTAGTGAGCGATCGGATTCCGGGGATTCACAGAACGCAACTCCTCATAGGCCTCCCGGCTTTCCGTCAGGCGACTCAGTTGAGCCAAGCAGCCCCCCAGGTTAGCCCAAGACATCTCGAGAAACGAAAACGCCGATGCGTCCATCATCGTCAGTGTTCTGAGCTTGTCTAAGAGGCGTGCCGGCCCCAAAACGCGGCACTCTGGCGGAAGGACTTGGCCGCTGCTTCAAAGTCCTCGCGCCTCATGGTCCGAATGCCTCGCACGACGTAGATGAACAATGCCAAGAGAAACCAGACGCCAATCACTGTGAACAGCCGGAACACGTTTACTTGCCAGTATTTCGGTAGGTCCATTGCCGATCCTCTATGTCAACGCCGTCATGCCCATCGGCGTCCCAGCGCCTTGCGGGCCGCGGCGACCACGTCGCCGGCGTGCGGGATGCAGGCCTGCTCCAGCTCCCGCGCATACGGCAGCGGCACGTCCGCGCCCGAGACGCGCTCGACGGGGGCGTCCAGATCGTCGAAGCACATTTCGTAGATGTTCGTTGCAACCTCCGCGGCGATCCCGCACACGGGCGGGCATTCCTCCACCACCACGGCGCGGTGCGTCCTCGACACCGAATCGCGCACGGTCCCCTTGTCCCACGGCCTCAGCGTGCGCAGGTCCACCACTTCGGCCGCAACGCCTTCGGCCGCGAGCGCATCCGCCGCCGCCAGCGCCACCGCCGTCATCCCGCCGTAGGCGACGATGCTGACGTCGCCGCCCTCCCGCACGACGGCCGCCCGGCCCAGCTCGGCGGGCCCCAGTTCGTCGGGCACCTCGCCCTCGGTGTTGTACATGCCCTCGTGCTCGAGGAAGATGACCGGGTTGTCGTCGCGGATGCCGGCTTTCAGCAGCGCCTTGGCGTCGGCGGGCGTGGACGGGTAGACGACGATGAGCCCGGGCGTATGCGCGAAGATCGCCTCCAGGCTGTGGCTATGCTGGCTGCCGAGCTGATGGCCGCCGCCGCCCGGCATGCGGATCGTCACCGGCAGCGTCACCTGCCCGCCGAACATGTAGCGCATCAGCGCCAGGTGGTTGCAGATCTGGTCCATCGCCACGTAGGCGAAGTTCACCGTCATGAGCTCCGGCACGGGCCGCAGCCCCATCATCGCCATGCCCGTGGCCATCCCCGTGATGGCCCCCTCCGAGATGGGCGTGTCGAACACGCGCCCCTCGCCGAACTCCGCCAGGAGCCCCTTCGTCACCTTGAACGAGCCCTCATACAGCGCCACGTCCTCGCCGAAGACCACGACGTTCTCGTCGCGCTCCATCTCCTCGAAGAGCGCCTGGTTCAGGGCCTCGCGATAGCTGATCGTCGGCATGGGTGTCACTCTCGCTCTGTGTCGCGCCCCTTAGCTTCCTCGCTCGGCAAAGTCCGAGGTCGGAAACCATGCTTGAAAATGTACAGGAAGAGGCCGAGTCCCGATGTGAGGACAATGATGAGGACCCATGTCACCTTCGAGTTGGGGTTTGGGAAACTGCGTTTGTAGAGGTCGCGAATGGTCAGTATGAAGGCGGCGATGAGAAGCACAATCCAGAGGCCATGAGATACACACAATACTTGGGTAAGCAAAAGAGCAGGGGCGATGGCCTTTGTGACGTACATGAGGAAAGGTATGTGGACGACGGAGTACAGCAAACAGAAGATCATGAACGCCTTTTCGGATTTGTTCATGCGGTCCTCCCCCCAGCGGAACGGCTATTCAACGTGCAAATCTTCGCAGAGCTTTTCGGGCGGAAGCTCCTCGCCCTGCTCGGCGAAACGGACGGCCTCCTGGAGAATCTGGGCGACCTTCTTGTCAATCTCCTTGAACTCATCCTCGCCCGCCTCGAAGTCCTCCTGGATGAGCGCCCTGAGTCGCGGGAGCGGGTCGCGCTTCTTCCAGAAGTCGATCTCCTCCTTCGAGCGATAAGTGGTCCCCGGATCGCTCATCGAGTGGCCGCGATAACGGTAGCAGCTGGCCACGATGTAGCTCGGGCCCTTGCCGGCGCGGGCGCGGCCGATCGCGCGCTGGGTGACCGATTGCATCTTGAAGAAGTCCATCCCGTCCACGCGGCTGACCGGCACGTCGTAGGCGCGCGCCTTCTTCGCCAGATCCTCCTCGCCGCTCGCGCACTGGACGCTCGTGCCGATGGCGTAGTGGTTGTTCTCGCAGACCCAGATGAGAGGCAGGTTGTAGAGGGCCGACATGTTCAGCGCCTCGTGGTAGACGCCCTGGTTGGTCGCGCCGTCGCCGAAGAAGCACAGCACCACGCGGTCCTCGCCGCGATGCTGGACGGCCTTGGCGACGCCCACGGCGATCGGGCACATGCCCGCCACGATGGCGTAGCCGCCCAGGAAATTGATGTCCCGGTCGAACAGGTGCATCGAGCCGCCCTTGCCCTTGCAGCAGCCGTCCGAATGCCCGAACAGCTCGGCCATGGCCCGGCCCGGGTCGCCGCCGCGGATGAGGTAGTAGGCGTGGTCGCGGTAGGAGCCGATCACGTGGTCGTCCTCGCGCAGGTGCCACATCGCCCCGACGGCCACGGCCTCCTCGCCCGAGTAGAGGTGACAAAACCCGCCGATGCGGCCCTTGGTGTACTGCTCGGCCACCCGGGTCTCGAAGTCCCTGGCGAGCTTCATCAAGTAGTAGGCCTTCATCAGTTCGGACTTCTTCATGCGTTGCGACTCCCTACTTCGCTTCCAGTGCCACTTGCCCCATTATAGCACGCACGCCAGCGGGCAGAAGCCGCCGGGACGGGCTGTGGCAGCAGGCTCATGCCCAAGCGCGGATCAACACCGATGGTCTCTGATGAGCATGGCCCCGGTCATCTGCATTCAGCCGCCGTGACGGTGATGAAGTTGTCGCTTGTCGCCGAGATTCTCGTTCGCTCCGGCTGTTGCGGCGGGGCATCGACAGGGGACTGCACAGTGGGCTCCGGTGTGTCGGTCTCCATGTGCACCACGAAGGCAACTTCGCCGGCAGCAAGACGGCGTTCCTCGATGTCGAAGTAGAATACGGAGGTCCCTTTCAGGGAGCAACGGTACTCGCCCTTCATGTCAGCTGGAACATCGAGCTGGGAGATATCGATTTCGGTGTCAAGCCGCGCGCAGGTATGATCCTCAATAGTGACGTATTCTGTGAGGGTAACGCCTGCGCGGCCTTTCACGGTCAAGGGCGATTCCATTGCGTTGAAAGGCATCTGAAGAGGAATGTCGACAGAGTCTCCTACGGCGAGAGGCCGGGGAGGGAGAGGAAAGAACCGCTTCAGAAGCAGCGTCTCCTGCGTCGTGTTGCCTACTTCCAGTGTGCCATCCTCCCGCATGCCGGCCACCACGAGCGGCAGCGGCTCCATGGGCACGGGCTCGTCTTCCTCGTCATCCCCGAAAGCCATAGCCGTAATGAGCTTATAGTCCTTCAGAACCAGGTCTGCCGTCCCGTCAGGTTGGCTCTTGATCAGGAGCTTGGCGGAGCCGGACATTGACTGGCGCATGTCGCTCGTGCGCTCCGGCCCCCAGGTCATAGACATCTCCACCTTCTGCATGAAATCGCACGAGTAGACTCGATTGCCCGAGAAGTCCCACCGGAGAACGGGCGCGCTGTCGGGTGCACCGTCCTGGGGTACTTCTCCTTGGCCAGTTCCGTCACGAATTGGGATTGGGTTGAAGACGGCTCTGGGGACTCGCCGGACTCTTTCCCGCAACTCAAGAGAGAGATGCCTGCCAGCAGTCCTGCAACCACCGCCAGAGCAATCTGCGCCTTGCGGCCGGACCTACTACCGTCACGCGTTCTTGCCATTCTCCGCTCCTTCCTTTGCGTATAGAGCCGCATTCTGCGCCGCCTAAACCCGAAGAACCTGCTTGGCCCCGGCCGGCTCGATGCGGAAGGGGTTGCCGCGGCCCTGGTAGAAGCCGTGCGCGCGGATCAGGTGGACGCTCAACTCGGTCCAGGCGAGCGTCTCGCCCGTCTCAAGGTTCTTCAGGAATGCGTTGCTCTTGGGGTAGACGCCCGCGTGACGCCACGGGCACGGCAGAACGCCCCGC
>CAZHPE010000215.1:589-4448 GCA_964534775.1 uncultured candidatus Brocadiaceae bacterium | reverse complement strand
CTATCCCCCCGGGGAACGCGAGGCAGGCCGGAAGTGGACGCGTACCCGAATGCCGTGGCCCATCGTCTGGCGGGACGTGGACCCCATGGAACCCGGCCGCCGGGTGGCCCACCTCATCGTGGTCCCCTTCTACTGGCATTTCACCACCACTCGGCAGGCCGAGGACGGCGCCGTGGACAAGGAGCGCAAGGTGACGCTGTGGCCGCTTGTCACCGTGCAGACGCGGACTGACGGCGGGTGGGACCTGTGGTTCCTGTCCCACGGGTGGCACGATTCCAGCGAAGGCTTCAAGAGGAACTATCGGGCGTTCTTCGACCTGTTCCAGTTCCACAAGAGCGCGAACGGGGAGAAGGAGACGCGTCTGTTGTGGCGTCTCTACCATCACAAGCGCGGCCCCGAGGGCCGCTACCTGAGCGTGCCGGGCATCGTCAGTTATGATAGCATTGGGGATGATGGCGCGGACGGAGAGAAGTCATGGTCCGCCCTTTTCGGCCTGCTCAAGCGCACCTGGCGGGAGGACGGCGAGCGCCGCTGGCGCCTCTTATACATACCCTTCGCACGCGGGGCGACGAAGAAGACGACGCCTGACGCAGAGCGCACAGAAGGCGCAGAGGGAACAGGAACGGAGAGAGATTAGGGATGAGCAACGCCTTCGTCGGCGCATGTACGACAGCCCATGACGTGGCCGCCCTCTTCCTGCAGAGCCTTCGGCACGCGGGCTACGCGGTGAAACGCCACAAGCTCCTGTTCCGCCAGCTCTACGAGGTGGGCAACCGCAGCCTGCTGATCGTCACGCTGCTGGGCCTTTTCATAGGGATGAGCCTGGCGCTGCAGAGCGGCTACCAGCTCCGCAAGTTGAACCAGGAGCGGCTCATCGGCCTGCTCGGCATCGCAATCATCAAAGAGTTCGGCCCCGTCATCACGGCCTTTCTACTCGCCGGGCGAATTGGAAGCTCTTACGCCGCCGAGATCGGCACTATGAAGGTTTACGAGGAGGTGGACGCCCTGACCGTGATGGGGGTGCAGCCGGTGGCGTACCTGGCCTCGCCCCGCGTGCTGGCGTGCCTCTTGATGCTGCCTATTCTGGTGATTTACGCCGATTTCGTGGCCTTGCTGGGCGGGGCGCTTGTGGCCAGGACGTACGTCGGCGTGCAGCCCAGCGCTTTCTTCGCGCAGTTCTTCCAGTGGATGAGCATGACCGAGGTCTGGCGCTCCATGGTGAAGTGCCTGTTTTTCGGCAGCATTGTGGCGGTGACCGGGTGCCACTTCGGGTTCCGCACGAGCGGCGGCGCCGAAGGCGTCGGGCGCAGCACGACCGACAGCGTGGTCTACGCCATCCTGGCGGTTCTGGTTTCCGATTACTTTCTGGAAAAGGTGCTGCTGGCCTTCTGAGCGGGGTCCGCGCGCCGCATTCCGCCAAGCGAGGTGACGAGGGCGATGGGAAGAAAAATACTCGTGGGATTGCTGTTGTTGGGGGCGTTGATAATCTTCGCCATGGCCACGTTCTACATCGAAGACTGGGAGAGAATCATCCGCCCGGGGGGCTACACGCTGCTGGCGACCTTTGAGAGCGCGCAGGGCCTAGTGAAAGGCGATGAGGTGCAGATCGCGGGCGTGCCGGTAGGACGCGTGCAGTCCCTTGAGGTGGACGCCACCGGCACCACCACGTTGCCCGTGAAGGCAACGCTGTGGATCCGAGAGGGCGTGGAAATCCGGGAGGGCGCGATGGCGGCTGTTGAGGTCAAGAGCGTCTTCGGCGGGGCCTTCCTCACCATCATCCCCGGAAACCGCACGGCGTCCAAGCTGGAGCCCGGCGGCGTGATAGTGACCACGATCGTGCACCCGGGCATTGCGCAGCTCATGGCAAAGGCCGGAGAGGCCATGGGGGACGTTCAGGACGCCTTTGCCGACCTTAGCGAGGCTGCCAAGAGCATAAAGAAGGTCACCGACGGCTTGGGCGACAGCACCATCGGCAAACTTGCCAGCGACGACGGGGCGGCCTACGACAAACTCCAGGGCACGATGACCTCGGTCAAGAACGCCTTTGACGGCGTCAAGGAGGTTACCGACGGCATCACGGATGGCCAGGGCCTGCTTCACGATCTGCTCAAAGACCCGGAGATGGCCGCCGGTGCGGCAGAAGCACTCCAGAACGCGCGTAAGGCCTTCGCCGGGATCGAGGATGTGACCCGGCAGGCCCGCGACGGCGATGGTGTTCTGGCGAAGTTGCTCGGGGACGGCGAACTGTCTGCGAGCGTTGAAGAGATGGTCGCGAACGCGAAAGATGCATTCGGCAGGATCGACGAACTCACTACGCAACTCCAGGACGGCGAAGGCTTTTTCGCGACACTGCTGAGCGACCCGCAGTTTGCCGCTGATGTCGAGCAGATCGCCACGGACGTCAGGGCGTTCACTGGCAAGCTGGCCGAGGCGTCCAAGGACTTCGAGACCAGCACACTTGGCCGCCTCATGGGCGACTCGGATGTCTACGAAAAGATCATCCCGCTGCTGGACAACCTGAACAAGGCTGTCGTGACCCTTACCGAAGGCAAGGGTACCTTGCCAATGCTCATGAACGACCCCAAGCTCTACAATCAGCTAACCACCGCTGCCGACAGCGTTCAGAAGCTTCTGGACGACTACCGCGAGCAGTCCCCAGTGCTCACCTTTACCAGCGCCATCTTCGGCGCCTTCTGAGGACCACCGCGCTCCCGAGGGGGGAGGCCAAGGACGTGAGCGAAATGATCACCGTGACGAACCTTTCGGCGGCCTACGACCACCGTTTGGTGCTCGATGGCATATCGCTGACGGTGGGGACGGGCGAGATCCTCGTCATCATGGGCCAGAGCGGCTGCGGCAAGACGACGTTCCTGCGCCACCTGATGGGGCTGCAAGAGTCGAAGGGGGGCGAGATTCGCATCGGCGAGTTCGAGCTACTTACCTCGATGACCGCCCATCAGTACGTGCGGTTCTGTCGACGCGTGGGCGTGCTGTTCCAGAGCGGCGCCCTGTTCAACAGCCTCACGGTCGGTGAGAACGTCGCATTCCCGCTCAGGGAGCACGCCCGGCTGGCAGACCCCGTAATCCGGATTATGGTCAAGATGAAGCTGGACCAGGTGGGTCTGCGGGACACGGAGGACATGATGCCTTCCCAGCTCAGCGGCGGCATGCGCAAGCGCGCCGCGCTCGCCCGCGCCCTGGTCATGGACCCCGCGGTGCTGCTGCTTGACGAGCCCACCACGGGCCTCGACCCCATCATCGCCGCCGGGATCGATGAGCTGATCCTGCACATCCGCGCCACCATCGGGACGACCATGGTAGTGGTGTGCCACGACATCGAGAGCGGCATGAAAATCGCCGACCGGATCGCCATCTTCCACGAGGGCAAGCTCCTGGAGATGGGCACCCCGCAGGAAGTGCGCGAGAGTGGGCTGCCGTATGTGAGGCAATTCCTGGAGCGGAGGGCGCAGAAGGCGTCGAGCCGCCCTCCCCTTCTCGATTCGCTGCTTAGCGAATAGACCCCGCGCGCGGCCCCTGCCACCCCTCACGCTCTCGCCACCAGCACCGTGCCAGTACCAGGTAGCTCGTGATGCAGAAGATGTCGTTCAGTACCGTGACGAACGGCCCGGCCATTGAGATGGCCAGCGTCACGGCTGTGCCCACCGTCAGCGCGAGTCTCGTCCCGATCCCCGGCATGAAGTAACCCAGCACGCCAGCCAGCAGGCCGCAGCTCACCGCCAGCACAGCGGTCACCAGCCATCGCTTGCCCACGAACGGTGCGATGCGCCCGCGCCCGATATCCCCCACGGCCAGCCCGCGCACCACGATAGTGCTGGCCTGTAGGGCGACATTGCCGCCC
>CAZHPE010000215.1:0-579 GCA_964534775.1 uncultured candidatus Brocadiaceae bacterium | reverse complement strand
AGAACGCCAGCTTGCCCGTCGCCTCGAGCGCGCCTTCGAACAGGCTGACAGTGAAGGCGATGACCGTCCCCCCCAGCAGGGTCAGCACCAGCCACGGCAGGCGCAGGCGGGTGCTGCGCAGAACGCCGGCGTGGACCGGGTCCCGCTCGCCCGTGCCGGCGAGCCGGTACATGTCCTCGTTCGCCTCATCCTGGGCCGCTTCCATAATGTCGTCGACCGTGATTACGCCGATCATCTCCCCCCCCCTCATCCACCACCGGCACCGCCTGGAGATTGTACTTCGTTGCCAGCCTTACAACTTCCTCCTGGTCGGTCTGCGGGGTAACGGAGAAAGTTTCCGGATCGAGCAGCTCGCTGAACTTGCGCTCCGGCCGAGCGAAGACCAAGCGGTGCAAGGGCAGGTGGCCCAGAAATCGGTCCGTCCTGCCGCTGACGAACAGGTGGGCGATGGTCTCGCTCTCGCCGGCTTTTCTGAAGCACCGAGACTGCCTGGGCGGCGGTGATGTCGCCGGCAAACAGCAGGAAGTCCGGCGTCACGATGCCGCCGCTGTGATTGCCCACATACAGACCGGCA
Source organism: uncultured candidatus Brocadiaceae bacterium (assembly GCA_964534775.1). Taxonomy (GTDB): domain Bacteria; phylum Planctomycetota; class Brocadiia; order SM23-32; family SM23-32; genus CAZHPE01. Next base: position 5 of record CAZHPE010000215.1, on the reverse strand, counting down.
CCGTC
>CAZHPE010000214.1:0-4456 GCA_964534775.1 uncultured candidatus Brocadiaceae bacterium | reverse complement strand
ACGATAGTTACCTGCAACATGTTCGGCGATATCATCACCGACCTGGGCGCCATGATCCAGGGCGGCATGGGCATCGCGGCCGGCGGCAACATCAACCCCGATGGCGTCAGCATGTTCGAACCCATCGGCGGAAGCGCGCCCAAATATACCGGGAAGAACATCATCAACCCCCTGGCCGCCATCTGCGCGGTGGGGATGCTGCTGGCGGAGCTGGGCGAGGCAGCGGCGGCCGAACGCGTCGAGACCGCCGTCATATCCGTCACGGCCAACAAGCTCGAGAGCCTCGCGGCCGGCAAGATGGGCTACGGCACGGCCGAGGTGGGCAACCTCGTCGTCGAGGCCCTGACGGGGCCGGGTTGAAAGACAGGTCTTGAGGCCGCTCGGGGTGAGGGGTATACTGGTTGTGCGGTAAAGCCAAGGTCACTTGGCCCCGCAAATCAGGAGATGGGGATGGCCAAGCATTTTCAAGCGCTCGTAGCCGGAACCTTCGTTTTCGCAGTTGCCATTGTATTCTTTACAATCTCGACCCACACCAACACGCCAGATTCCATTCTTATTGGCATCTGGATAACTGCGGGTTATCTTGCATTCGTGACCCCTAACTGCCGCAACTTTGAACCGGTGCTGACCGCTTACGTGGACGTATTCGCGCGGCCGGAGCCATATCTCATTGCTCTGGACAAACTTGTGAGACAGTGCGCGTGGGCAGGAGAACGTGCGTCTGTCAGACGTCCGCTTACTCCCCAACGCGGGTTGCGCCGGTACTCTCGTGCTCCTTCTCTCCCCAGATCCGTGCCACGACCCAACGGTAGGCCAATGCGGCGACAAAGGCAAATGCTATCAGTAGCGCCGCCCTCCGCGCCAGTCCGTCGGTGAGCGATCGGCCAAGCTCCCCTATGGGCAAGCGCGCAACGGTCAGGGAAGGGAGCACCCAAGTGTCATCTGGGAACAATCGACAGAAGGAACGGAGCACCCAATTCTCCAAACAAGGAGCAGTCCATGGCTAAGATCGTTCGCAATAACCGGCAATCGAATGATCCCGCGGAGTACGATTTCGAGGAGGCACGCTATCTGCTGACGCCCCCGCACGGCCCTTCCGCCGACGTCTGGAAGAGCCACGATAAGGGCGACAAAGCCCATGGCGAGATGCGGCAACCGGAGGTCTATCAAACCGAACATCATGTCTATTACACGCCGTTTCACTACGAGAATGTGCAACTGCGCTATTGGAGCGAAGGGAATGACGCAAAAGGACCAGAGTTTCTCGCCGACCTGGGCAGCATCACCATCGTGGAACAGCAGCCGATCGTGGAAGTGATCGTGGTCGGATCCGGCTGCTCCGGTAACAACTACAACATCATCGAATGGTGGAACGAAGGCGAGACGCTCCGCAACAGCAAGAGCCAACTGGTCAAACGCCAGCGTGTCGAGAACCTCAAGGGCCAGCATCCTGCCTGGATTCAGTCGGCGCTGTGCAAGGAGCTGCCGGACTTCCAGACCCTCGATGAAGCGGTTGCCTTCATCAAGAAGATGCAGCGCGTTGCGCACGGCATGACCTCGAATTACACCACGCCAGGCAGTTTGATGAGCGGGCTTTACGAGAACACCGTCCATTTCCGCATCGGCGACACCAGCCGGCCGGAACTGACGGCGCACAAGATTGTCATCAGCGGCGGAGGCTTGGACTACGAGGACCCCTTCAACCAGAAGAACCGCTATCCGGCCGACTACGTCTTCCGGTTAGTCGACGTGGTGGTCAAGAAGGAATGCCAAGCGGCCGTGACATAACGACGAGCGCAAGACAATGTTGGTCCCAGAATGAACGGTGTTTCCGTCACTAACTTCGTGTGCCGCTGCCAAGCGCACGGCGACCACAAGAGAGAAGGGACCTGCCACAACAGTGAACACGTCCCGAAAGCTGAGCCGTTAGGTGATCAACCCCGCCTGCGCAGTCGGCGTCCGCACATGGCCGGGGGCGCGCTCAATAAGTATGTGGCGTGGGAATGTCAGGGCAAAGCAACCGCCACCAAGCTCCCCGTGCAGACCCCGGCGGCTCACAGGAACCCCCGAACCCCTTCCCTCGAGCGTTTCTCCGACGCAGGAGCAACGAAGCGGGTTTCGCACAGGGTAAGGTGGGTAGCTGCCTTGCGCGGCTCTCAGAGCAGGAAAACGCGCGGGCACGCTGCATGGTGAGAGCGCAGCTATGTCGCCCGTTTGCTCCTTCCCGTCGTGCCAACCGATGCCCGGAGGATGAGACCAAGCATTGCGGAACCCTGCGGCAAAGTGTAGCACGGTACCGGCTTGTGGGCAAGAGCGTAACAGGCAGTGACGGAAGCACCGGCTGACCCAAGAGGCCACGGCGCGGCGCCTCTCGCGCAGGGCCACGCACCTGCATGCTTTTCACAGTTCGATCCGGTCTTCAGATACGAATCGTGTCACTCTCCTCGATGGGGCCTTGTCCTGCGAGTAGTGATCGCGCTGATAGAGAGGATAGATATTCCCCTCCGGGTCGATGTCCACGACGGTGTTCCCCTTGATCTTCAGCCTGTAAGGAATCCCGCCAATCCTCTCGAACTGCTCCACCTCCCGCATGGGGAACTGCACGACCACCTCGTCGCCCTTCCTCAGATTCCGCACCTGGACGCGGCGGCCGGCCAACGAAACATCCTGCTCCCGCCCGTTGACACAGCAGCTCACGCGGCTCACGTCCGTCCACTCAGGGATACGCACGGCGACTCGCGGCGCGTCCTTGATCTTCAGCATCACCTTCCCCTCATAGGGCAGGTGGCTATTTACGTCCAGCCACGCCGAGGCGCGGTTCAGGAGCAAGTTCACGCGTACCTCGTCCCCCTCTTTGGTCACGATGCCGTCCCATACGTGATACATGCTTCGGCCCGCATTGCCCGCGCAGCACTGCATCAGCCGCTGGTGCCGACCGTCGTTGCCGGAGGCCCACCCGGCCCAGGACCCCACCGCTCGCTCGACGGCGTCCGTCTCGTCCTCCCAAAGCTGCAGGGCGTAGCCCGTCTTGTAGGGATTCTCCTCGGAGTCCTCGGGGAAGCGCTCCGGCCAGTCGGTGCGCGTGATCTGGTTCTCCACGAACTGGTTTCTCAGGCAGCGGTCCACGTCGTCCCAGAAGTCACCGACGCCGGCCAGAGTCAGCTTCAGCCCCAGCTGCATCATGTCGGCCACTTCGCAGGTCTCGCAGGTCTCGTGCCCTCCGGCAGGCCCATGGCCAGGGGCCTGCCGGAAGCCGGGCACGCTTTCGGCATAGTAGCCGACCAGCGGCTCGCCGGCGCTCTTGCCAAATTCGTAGCTCTTCCTCACGAACTCCACGAGATCCCCGTCATCCACCGTCGTGGCGTACTCAAGAATCCCGATCAGCGCAGCCGCGTTCGAGTGGAAATGATAGGTCAGCCAGCGGCCGTCCTTGCCGAAGGACTTCTCGTCCTTCATGACGCGCCTGACGAGTTCCCCCGCCAGTTCGAGTGCCGGCTTATGGCCCGTCAACCTGTAGTAGAGCGACAGGCCGTGGACCCCGAACATTACATCCCACAGTCCCCAGTCGCCCATCGGCTGCGGACCTTCCACCGGCCCCTGGTCGCCGAGCACGTAGAATCGCCGGGCGAAGTAGCAGCAGTCATCCTTTCGCGCGACCAGCTCCGCCAGGCGCCGGATCTTCTTCTCGATCAGTTCCGTCCACAGCGGGTTGCCGTCGTGCTGGTGCCACATGCAGAGCGCGAGGATCTGCCGCTCCTCTTCCCAGATGCTGGTGAAGGGCTGCTTCGTCACCGAAACCATGTCCTGCCCGACCGGCGCCCCCGAGAGATAGATGGGCTGCCAGGCCACCTTGCACCACGGCGCGTAGGAGAATCCGTCCTTCGCCGTCATGTGCAACATGGAACCCATCAGCTTGTTGTCGATCTCGGCGTTGTACATGCTGCCGCTCATCACCCGCATGAGCACCAGCGATTCCAGTTGCTTGCTGGTGCATTCGTAGGCCCCGCCCATGATGATGACCGGCGGCTTGCGCACGAAGTTCGCATTGCCACAGAACCGGTAGTCCAGCGCCGGGTCCACCATCCGCGTGTAGGCGTTGATGGCATACTGGGCGTGGTCTGTCAGGTCTAGCGTGTCGGGGACTTCGGCCTCGTAGCGCTCCCCGTCGAACTGCGGCGGCGGCAGCTCGGCCTCGGCGACCTTCTCATCCAGATAGTCCAGCTCCCGCTCAATTCGAGAGAGCCCCCGCAAAGCCTTCATCCGTTGGTCCGTCGTGACCGGCGGGCTGTCTGCGCTGAAATCCATCGCCTGCTCATCTCCTGATCTTACCCGACATTTTGCAGATTGAAGGTGCTTCCGCCCCTAACTGTCAGCATGCTGCTGCCCAGCGCAGGGCGAGCGCCTGACGCCGCCATCTTACTCCGATCAGGGCCGCGAGGAAAGAGAGAAGAGCACC
>CAZHPE010000213.1:0-4466 GCA_964534775.1 uncultured candidatus Brocadiaceae bacterium | reverse complement strand
CGTTGCCCGGCCAATCGTATTCGACGAGCCGTCTGGCGGCCTCCTCGGTGAATCCCGTGAACTGCTTGTTGGCGGCCCGCGCGCACTGCTTCAAGAAGAACGAACTGAGCGCCGGTATGTCGGCGCGCCGTTCCATCAGGGGCGGGACGTGGATGGCGAAGACGTTCAGCCGGTAGAAAAGGTCGGCCCTGAAATCGCCCTGCTCCACCATCTCCCGCAGGTTGCGGTTGGTGGAGGTGATGGCGCGGAAGTTCACTTTGATGTTATCCACCCCGCCCACGCGCTTGAAGGCCTTCTCCTCCAGCACGCGCAGCAGCTTGGACTGGAGGCGCAGCGGCATCTCTCCGATCTCGTCCAGGAATATCACGCCGCCGTCGGCCGCCTCGAACAGCCCTATGCGCGTCTGCATAGCGCCGGTGAAGGAGCCTTTCTCGTGCCCGAAAAGCTCCGCCTCCAGCAGCGTCTCGCTCAGGGCGGCGCAGTTCACGTCCACGAACCGGCCGCCGGCATGATTGGTACTCTCGAAGATGGCGCGCGCCACCAATTCCTTGCCGGTGCCGCTTTCGCCCTGGATGAGCACGGTTGCTTGGGGGTTCTGGCTGACGAGGAGGATCTTCCGGTACACATCCTTGAGGGCGTCGCTTACGCCGAGGAAGCACCAGTCCGGCCCCTCCATTCTCACCCCTTCCTCGTCCACGCGCAGCAGGTGCTTGACGCTCTCGACGGACCGGCCAATCGCCTCCTCCAGGTCCGCGAGGCTGAAAGGCTTCTCTATGAAGTGGTGTGCGCCCATCTTGGTGGCCCGCACGGCCTTCTCTATGTCGCCGTGGCCGCTGATGACGATAATGGCGGCCGAGCTGTGGCGTCTGCGCGCTTCCTCGATCAGCTCGAACCCGTCCCTGCCGGGCATCTTCAGGTCCACCAGGACGACGTCCGGAAAGAATTCGTTGAACTGTTCCAGAGCCTCGTCGACCGTAGAGGCCGAGTACACGCGGTGGCCCACGTCGGTAAGGTACAGATTGATGCTGGTGCGAATTGCTTCCTCGTCGTCCACCAGAAGGACCCTGTGGCCCATCGCACTCGCCTCCGGTCTCATCGAAACCTCGCTGCTCCAACCTCGCCGCGCGCCGCGCCGGCGTTGGATCACACCCGCTGCTTCAGGCCCGTACGGCATGCCCCCGCCAGCCGGCGTCCCTTGCAGCGCCATGAATCGCCCACCTAAAAGATAGCATAATCGCTCTCCCGGACGCAATACCGACCCCGGCATCCTCACGCGGCGTCACTCCCTTCCCGGCGGAAATGTTCCGAACAGGAAGGGGTTTGCCGGGGCATGCTTCGCGTGACGGGCGGCATCCCGGACCATGTGACTCAGCCCGAGCCGTGCCGCCGTGGTGGTCATCGGGCGCCCTGCGCGCCTGTGGGGGCGGGCCAAAAGTTTGTGGCCCGCCGTTTGCTGCCTACAAGCCCGTGACTCATTGCGAACCCGGGGACCACTGGTAGCGGCACAGGCGCCCCCGCCCGTGCTGAATGGATTCGCCCGCGTCCGCGCTTGAGGCCCGACGTGGCATTTGCTTACCCGATGCTTGGCGAAAAAAAAGCCGCGTTTTTTCTTGCCGCAGGCCTAAAGTAATGCGCGGGATGGCCGATAAAACGAAGTGGTGCTAAGTGTGCTGGCTCCGGTGCCGCCGTCTCGCGCCGGGGAAAGCAGCAGATCGGAGGTTCGGTCAGATGGTAGATGAGATAGGCGCGGCAGGCTACGACGGTCCCGACCCCATGTCCCGCGGCACCAAGCCTCACACGCCCGGCGCCCCGGGTAGTGCGAACGTTGCCAAGGGCCAGGAGGCCCCGGATGAGGTGGTTCTGGGTGATCTGCAGGACGTCATCGAGCGGGTCAGCCGGACTGAAACCTACCGCACGGAGCGCGTGCAGGACGTTGCGTTGAAGCTTGAGAACGGCACGCTGACCGCCCCGGAGGCCTCTCCGGGCGGCTGCCCAAAGAATAGTGAGCCAAGGGCTATGAAAGCAAGCAGACGACCATTCCTGGGCATCATCTTCAAGTGCTGCCACGCCTATGGCAGGATCTATCGCAACGCCGGCCACACGGCCTACGAAGGGAAGTGTCCGGGCTGCATGCGGGAGGTGAGCGCGAGGATCGCGCCCTCCGGCGGCACCCCGAAGCGTTTCTTCGAGGCGCAGCCCCGGCAGGGCGTGTACAGATAGGGCGACGTTCGGCAGCAGCGCCACCGCCCCCGCGAGATGTGCCCGACGAATGTGGCACGTCCGCAGGGGCTTTGTCGTACGCAATTCGACCGCCATACCCCCGCCATCGGACCGCCATACTCCCCCCAGCCCTCCCCCCCCCCCTACCCCCTCACAATCCGCCCCCCAGCCGCCCACGGGCCGCCTTCCAAGCCGGGGCCCCGGCCGATGCATCTCTCAACAATCGTTGCTTAATCGGACGCCGAAAAAGCGGTTCTTCCGCCGGCAAGCCCGCTCCAGGCCCGCAGGCCAGGCGGCACGTAAGCAGGCGGCGCAGGCCACGCACCGGGACCGTTCCGTGCGGCGGAAGGAGGGCGCAGGGACGCCGTCTGGCGGCATTGGCAAAGCATTTGCTCGTGCTATCCTTTGAATCTGTGGACCGGCGCCCGATCGCTTCGCAGCGGGAGGCGGGCAGGCGTCGGGCAACGGGGCCTTGCAAGGCCCGATTGGACAGGGGCATCACATGCAAGATATGCAGAGCCTGGCAAAGCAGTTGGTCAGTGGGCTGGACCAGGAGGGACGCTGCCTCGAGCGGGCGGCGCGGGAGGAACTCGGCGAACTCTCCGCGAACTGGGCCGGCAAGAGGGCGGCGGAGGTGGCGGCCCTGAGGGAGATGGCCGAGAGGTTCTGCGAGGACCTGCGCCGCACGGAGCGGCTCGCCCGATTGGGCGAACTGGCGGCCTCGGTGGCGCACGAGATCAGAAACCCGCTCTGCGGCATGATGCTTTCGATGGAAGTGCTGCAGACGAAGATGGACGCCGACGATTCCCGCAACGTGCTTCTGGAGAACCTGCGCCACGAGGCCGAGAGGATGGAGAAAATCGTGGCCAATCTTCTGCTCTTCGCCCGCGACTACCAGCCCCACATGATCCCAAGCCCCCTGAGACAGGTGGTGGATGCGACGATAGAGTCGGTCCAGTCACACCTGCGCAGGAAGAGCATCGACGTGCAGGTCCGCAGCACGGACGGCGCCTGCGAGGCCGAGGTGGACCCCGAGCTGATCCAGCAGGTGTTTCGCAACCTCCTCCTGAACGCCATCGACGCCGCACCGGCCGCGAGCCGGTTGGAAATCGTAATTCAGAACGGCGTCGGTGAGGACGAAGTGGCCGTGGCGTTCCACGATGAGGCCGGGGGCATTGACGAGAACACGCTGGGCAGGATCTTCGAGCCCTTCTTCACCTCCAAGGCCAAGGGCACCGGCCTGGGGCTGGCCGTGAGCAAGAAGATTGTGGAGGTCCTCGGGGGGCGCATCGAGGTGCAGTCGCAACTGGGCAAGGGCACGAGCTTCACCGTGGCACTTCCGCGCACCCATGAGAAGGGGGCAGGCGTATGCGCCGGATGCTCATAGTCGACGATGAGGAAACCATACGGTGGGCCCTCCAGGAGCTGTTCATGCAGGACGGCTGGGAGGTGCACTGCGCCGCTGACGGGGACGAGGCCGTGGCGATGATCTCGCGGGGCACCTACGACTTCATGATTACCGACCTGGAGATGCCCGGCATGTCGGGCGTGGACGTGATCAAGGAGGTCCGGTGCCGCCACCCCCACATGGGGGTGGCCATACTGACCGGCTATGCGTCGCTGGAGGCCGCCGTCGACGCCCTGCGCCTGCGTGCCTGGGACTATCTGACCAAGCCCGTCAACGTGAAGGACCTGAAGCAGAGCATCGCGGATTACTTCGACGACCCGGCCGCCAAGCTGCCCGTCATCCTGGGGGCGGACGGCCGATTCGGCCCTCTACCGGGCGAAGGCACGTGGAAGGAACCGGGTCGAGATCGCCCGTGATTCGGACTACGTGCCGAGTGGCGCGTGCACGCCGGGTTTTGTTTGCGCAGATTCCGGTCCCCCTCAGCGAGGCTGCGCTTGGGGACAGGAGGAGACGCACGGGACAGACTATGGAACTCAATGATGGCCCAGCGGCGGTCGTGGCAGACGAGAGGCAACTCGTGCGCACTACGCTCGATGCCCTGCCGTTGTGCGTGCTCGTGCTTGACGAGAGGCTCAGGTTGGTCATGGCCAACCGGCCCCTGGCGCAGCGGTGCGGCGGCGGTGCAACCACTGTTGGGCAAGAAGGGCCCCGGGTGGCCTTTAGCCAACGAGGCCTACGCGTAGGCTGCGGCGTGTCGGAGGTGTTGTCAGCCGAGTTGCTGGAGCAGCAGAACCTGCGTGGGCGCATCCGGCAGGTGGTATTGACGGGACGCCGCGAT
>CAZHPE010000212.1:0-4477 GCA_964534775.1 uncultured candidatus Brocadiaceae bacterium | reverse complement strand
ATGTGCGGCTGCGGCGAGCGATTCATGTCCCGCGCCACGGCCCCCGAAATCAGGGTCGAGGTGTGCTCGAAGTGCCACCCTTTCTATACTGGCACCCAGAAGTTCGTCGACAGCGCGGGCCGGGTGGAGAAGTTCATGGTTCGGTTCGGCGCTAAACTGGAAGAGCAGAAGGCCGGCCTCCGCGGCGGCGCGAAGCCGGACCAGTAGCACGTCTGCGCAATGCGTGGCTCCTCGGCAGCCGTTGCACGGCCCTTGTGCCCGAGGCAGCGCCGCGTCCTATCACCCACAATCCTGCGCTGAGGGTATGTCATCATGGAGGAAATCCCCCAGGAGACGGCACGGAAGCTCGTGGAGAAGCTCGAGCGTCGTGCTGCGCGGCATGCCGAACTCGAACGGATGATGGCGGATCATGAGCTGATCTCAGATACCGCCCGCTACGCCCAGGTGAGGAAGGAATACGGTCCGCTGACCCGTTTTGCGCAGTTGGAGCGCGACCTGAGCGCTGCACGTGCGCGGCGTCAGGAGGCGGAGGAGCTACTGGGGGAGGGCGGGCAGGATGCCGAGATGCAGGAGCTGGCGCAGGAGGAGATGGCGGTCGGCGCAGCGGAGGAGCAGCGCGTGCTCAGCGAGGCCGAGCGCAACGTGATAATGGAAATTCGCGGCGGCACCGGGGGCGAGGAGGCGGCCCTGTTTGCGGGGGACCTGATGCGGATGTACCAGCGATTCTGCCAGGCCAAAGGGTGGAAGATGGAGCTGCTGGACAGCAGCCCGACGGACAAAGGGGGGTTCAGGGATGTCACCGTTTCGATCAGCGGCAAGGGTGCATGGCCCAAACTGCGCTGCGAGAGCGGCGGCCACAGGGTGCAGCGGGTGCCCGTGACGGAGTCCCAGGGCCGAATCCACACAAGCCTTGCCACCGTGGCGGTTCTGCCCGAGGCCGAGGACGTTGATGTCGAGCTGAAGCCCGAGGACCTGGAGGTTTCATTCATGCGGTCCCAGGGCCCCGGCGGCCAGAACGTCAACAAGGTCAGTTCCTGCGTGCGCTTGGTCCATAAGCCCACCGGCGTCATCGTGAAGTGCCAGCAGGAGAAGTCCCAGCACAAGAACCGCAAGCTGGCCGAAAAGATTCTGCGCGCCCGTCTCTACGAATTGCAGCAGCAGGAGAGCAAACAGAAGCGCGATGCCCTGCGGCGCTCTCAGGTCGGAAGCGGCGACCGCAACGAGCGCGTCCGCACCTACAACTTCCCCCAGGACAGGATCACGGACCATCGCATCGGCTTGGATGTCTTCGGTATTGAGGCCGTGCTAATGGGCGAATGCGATAAGATATTCGACGCGTTGGCCAGATGGGACCGGCAGGCGCGCATCCAGGAGTTTCTGGAGGAATGACCGCGCGAGCCGCGGCGCCCGGCGCCGATCGGACTGCGGGGATCATTCGATCCAAACCAACCCCGGCATCAGCGCCAGCGCGTGCTCGCTGCGCATGCTGTAGAACGCCCGCAGATAGAGAGGGGAATCTCGCGGAGTTGAGGCGGCGCGTGGGGGCTTCCGAGCGCAGGCGCGTGCAGCGCCAACCGGGAGTCGAACATCGTGGGCGCCCGGGCCTGCAACTCGGCTCCGGAGAGGAAGAACTCCACGATGTTGCGCGAGATGGGGAGGCGCACGATCTTCGGCCGCGCCTCCGGCGGCAGGCTGGCTTCCTTGGCCGCCGAGTTTAGGGCGTCGGTGAGGCCGCCGATTTCGTCCACGAGCTTGCCTTCGAGGGCCCGGTGGCCAGTCCAGACGCGGCCGCCGGCCATCTGCTTTATGTCAGCCAGGGGGACGTTTCGCGAGCTGACGACGCGCTTGAGGAACAGGTTGTAAGTGCTCACCATGATCTCGCGGTAGATCGCCCGCTGCGCCGGCGTGAACTCCTGCACTGCCGAGTAGAGACCCGCGTTCTTCCCGCGCTCGAAGACGTCAACGCTCAGCCCAATCTTGTCGAACAGTCCCCTCAGCACCAGCTTGCCGCCCATCACGCCGATGGACCCGGTCAGCGTTCCTCCTTCGGCGAATATCTTGCGGCCGGCGGCGGCGATGTAGTATCCGCCCGACCCGGCCGTGTCCGACATCGAGGCGATGACGGGCTTGACCTTGTCGGTCGCACGCAGTTCGGTCCAGATGATATCGCTTGCCAGCGGGCTGCCCCCGGGGCTGTCTACCCTCAGGACGATCGCCTTGAAGTTCGCGTCGCCGCGCACCCGTCGGATGATGGGGACGAACTGGCCGCTGTTGACGACAGACTCGCCGATCAGCACCTCATCGGGACCACCCTTGACGATGGGGCCGACGGCGTAGATGACGCCACTTGGTCGACCAGGCCGGTCTTCAGGGCGCGCCCCGCCGAGAACGGACCCTGGTCGATGAGGGCCTGCACAGCGTCCGGTTCGAGCTTCCGACCCGCCGCAAGTCCATCGACAGGCTGGCGCATGTAGTCATCGAGGATCGAATCGAAGGACTTCCCGAAATGGCCCCGAGGCCGTAGTGCGCGTCAGTGGCACGGTCGCGCCCTTGTAAGCGCCAACCTGCATGAGATCGGCCTCGACGCCAACCTTGTCAAGCAGTCCCTTCCAGAAGACGACCTCCGCCCGGAAACCCATCAACCCCAGCACGCCGGCCGGGTGAATGGTGACAAGGTCTGCGGCTGAGGCGATATAGAACTCCGTATTCCCGCCGGAGTCCATGCAGCAGATCACTTCCTTGCCAGCCTTGCGCACTCGCTCCAGCGCCTGCCGGATCTCCTGAGCCTTGGCCCACCCAACCTGCACATCGTCAAGCCGAATGACCAGGCCCCGGACCGAGTCGTCGCGACGCACGGTATCGATGCGCTCGATCAACTCGTACAACGTGGCGCCGCTGGGTTCCATGAGATAGACGGTAGGCAGCGTTTCGACAATCTGCCCAGCAATGCGGATCCTGGCGTATTTCACCCCCACCGGGCCGATGTCGAGTACGGGGCTTTCAGGCTCCGCCGGCTTGCCAGCGGGAGCAGGCGCTTCCTGGGCCGCGGCCAGGGTGGCGGAAACCAGGACGATCATCAGAACTGCCCAATGATTGCGCATTGCCATGCGTGGCCAACCTTTCCGATAGAGGATGCCCCCAGAAACCATGCTAGGGCACCGCAGGAACTGCCGTCAAGTGCGCGCCCCTCCCCCCTCATGCCTGAACCCGCCCCGGTGGCCGGGGCGACGTAGGCCGAAACAAAAGCAGCCGCCGCCCGCGCACAGGCGCAGGCGACGGCTGGTTGCATGCGGTAACGCCGGCAGAACGTGCTCACGGCGACGCGATGTAGCGCTCAACCTCCTCCACGGTGATTCCCTGGTTGTGGAACTCTCCAAGCTGCTTATCGAACCGATAGGTCCGGGCGGCCTCGAGCGCCAGCGTGCGGGCGTTACGGTTATAGGTGTAGACCATCAGCGTCTGCTCGAGGGTATCGACGAGCACGATGGGCGTATACTGCTTGTCGGTCGAAGCCATGATGGCTATCAGGCGTCCGGCCGAGCCTTCGCTTTGTGCGTGTGCCGTGGAAAGCAGTCCCACTGTCTGGCCCGCGATACAACCGATCAACAGACCCACACATCCTACCATGGCAATGACGGTTCCTTTCATCGTGGCGACCTCCACTAATAGCCGGCTCCAAAGGCATCCTCTTCCCTCTCGGTGAGGAGGATAATCTCCGGTCTGACCATGATCAGGCGCATGGTGCGCTTGTTGCTCTTACCTGAAGAGGCGAAGAGGCGCTTGAGGAAGGGGATCTTGCTCAGCAGGGGGATGCCACGCTCTATCTCCGTGATATCATGACGCGTCAGCCCCCCCACCACCAGCACACCCTTGTCCGGCACGGCAACCGTACTTTGGAAGCTTTCGGAGACTTGGCGCGGCAGCTTGATGACGTTGGTCACAAGCTCGGTGCTGCTGATCACGGTTCCGGAATCAGCACCGTCCGCAGTGCCGGTTCCGGCCGTCGTGAACGTGTAGGTGTCGAACGCCAGAACCTCCGTAATGGTTGGTGCGAGCTCAAGGAACACGAAACGGCGGTTGGCGCTAACCACAGGCCGCACGTCCAGCTGGATCGTCTCGGCGATCTGCTGGATCTCGGGCTCGAACACGTCCCTGCCGGTCACGAAACTTCCCACAAAGTTCTCGGTGGTCTGAATCGTCAAGTTGCCGCGCATTCCGTTCATGAGGGTGATTCGGGGCGCGCTGAGCGTCTTGGCCTTGTCCTGCTGCTGCATGGCCCTGAACAGGCCGAGGATCCGGACTCCGTCGAAGATGCCGAAGCGCACTTCGATGCCCTGGCTTGCGAGCTCTCCGAAAAGGGGAATCGTCGTCAGCAGGCTCATTCCCAAGTCCTCTCCTGCCGCAACCACACCACCATCATCGTCGTCGTCGTCATCGTCGTCATCGTCGTCATCGTCGTCATCGTCGTCATCGTCGT
>CAZHPE010000211.1:0-4514 GCA_964534775.1 uncultured candidatus Brocadiaceae bacterium | reverse complement strand
CCGACTCGCGAGACTATCTTAACGCTTGGTCCGAATCCTGGCGAGCATCATAGTTCCTCTGGCACAACGCGCCTATTCAGCTGGCCCGCCGACCATCCTTGACCATTCTTCGGAAGTGCTGTAGCATCTCTTGGGTGCTCGCCGCGCAGGTCTGGCATCGATGCCGGCGCTCAGGGAGGCAGCTCTGCATATTGCCCTCAAATTGCCCGCAAGACCCGTCATGAGATGGTAAGAGATTGTGGAGGAATAGCACATCAGCGGGACGTTTGAAATCCGTGTGGGTCTTGGACTTAAGTCGCAAGCAAAGGGTCCTGTGAGTCTTGCGGAAGGAGGGTGGATCGAATCCCACCCCTCCGCCAAGCCTTCTTGGTCGTCGCTGGCTTCTGGTTGACGCGCCTTGCCTAGCGCGGCATCAGGACGGCGCGCACGCGGCATTCTGTGCACGGGAGGGTGCGCAAGACAGGTGGCGCGCGAACAGTTGATGGCAGTACTGCTCCTGCTCGGGCTGTGACGAAGCCTTTTCGCACGGGCATCTTGCCCTCGCAAGGCGTCCTTACAACAGGGAGAAGAAGAATGACGAGAGAGAATTGCCGTAGTCGTTGCGGGCTTGCCGTGACCATTCTGGCGGCAGGCTGCCTCGTAGCTTGCGCTGCCACGTCGGTGAGCGTCCGACAGGAGCCTGAAGCAGGACGGAAGATCTTTGGCCACGACACGATCATCGGTTTCTTCGGCGACTACAGCAAGGATGTCCCCTCACAGAACTTCGTCCCCACCGGCACCACCTGGTACAACATACTGAAGACCACCGTGGACAAGGGCTCGGACGTCATAGCGAAGGGTCCAGGCCCGGTCTTCAGCATAGACGAGTTCGGCTTCGACTACGGCGGCGGTATCGACCAGAAGACCGCGCAGGTGCTGAGGGCGGCCAAGAAGAAGAGTCCCGAATTGAAGATCGCCGTGTGGCAGATGAGGGGCCCGGTCGCGCCGAAGCTCGCAGAGGCCTACCGCGAGACCGTCGACTTGGTGATGATGGAGAGCTATGCGAGCCTCGAGGACCCTTGGGTCATCCCGGCGCAGCTTACGTCGGCCCGGCTCAACGGACTGGTGGACAGGACCATCATCGGCCTTGGCCTGGGCGCGGAGACCCCGGTGGCTGGCGAGGATCCCGTCGAGGGCGGCTACTTTTGGACGCGGACGAAGGAAGAGCTGGAAGAGCAGATCCGTCTCATCCGGTACGTGGCTCTCGAGTCTCCAGGTGTTACCTTCTTTGGGCAGGAACCACATTTTGCGAGAGGCAAGAAAGGCGTCACGATAACCCTGAAGGACGTCGAGGAAGTCGTCAGCAAGTTCCGCGAGTACCCCACCGATGGAAGCGGCATAAGCCCCGAAGTGATGGCAGTGGCGAAGCAGTTCACCAAGCGCTACGAGAAACCGGCCATAGCCTGCTCCCCGTCGTGGGTGCAGCCGAGCTACAGCGCCGGCAAACCCGGCCCGGACGGGGAATGGATCGAGTTCGGCCCGGGCTCCACGTCCCGGCCGCCCAAGGATCCATCGATTGCCTTCGTGCAGCCGATTACTTTTCGCGCCTTCGTGATGAACCTGGGCGAGAAGGACGCCAGGAACGTGAGGTTCCGCCTAAAGAACCCCGGGCCGGATGGAGATGTCTTTGCCGATGCCACCGTGGACGTGCTCCCGGCCAGATCGATCACCATTGCGGTCATGCCACTGCTGCCGGACCGCACGTGGGAGGTGTGGAGCGGACGGTGGAAGCTGCTGGTCGACGCTCCGGGCTGTGAGGTTATGAGCTACAACCACAAGCGGCACGAAAAATAGGGCCGCGTCATCTCATTCGTTACCCTGCGGCCTGCGCCGCCATTCCGACGATCTTCTCCGGTGCGGCGGCCACGGCCTCCACCGGGTGATCGTTGAGGCGCGGGCCAGCCGGCTCGAAGTTGATGTCCCCCGAGTACCCTACGGTCCGAAGCATCTGGAACAGCTCCACCCACTGAATCGTATCACCTTCTACAAGCGGCGCGTGGTGGTCTCGGCTATCCTTGAACCCGTGCAAATGGAGGTGGGACAGACGGCTGCCGCACAGTTCCAGCACCCGGGTGGGACCGCCGGAAAGCGTCATGGGGTTCTCGCCGCTGCTGTTTTTCACGTGGCCGATGTCGAGAAGCATGCCGACCTGCGGATGGTCTATCCGTTCCAGAAAGGCCACCCTGTCCTCAACCGACACACCATCACGCGAGAAGTTCTCAACCGCGATGGCTGCCGGGGTTCCCTCGACGTGCCGCGCCAGTTCCTCGTGGCTCTTGAAGACGATCGCGTCAACGGGCCCGGCGTGCGAACCCCACAGCACGCCCCCGAGCTCCAGCATCGTGTCGATCTGCCGCCGGCACAGGTCGACGCGTGCGATCCGGTCCGCTTCCGTGTCGATATCTGAGAAGTTCGTCTTGAATGCGTGGTAGGACCTGATTTGGATCCCGCAGGAGCGGCAAGCATCCCCGATGTACCTCATGGAAGCCGAGTCGGCCATGTCGAATTGCTCGGGGCTCTCGAACAGTTCGATTTGCTTGACACCCAGGCGCGCGCACTCCTGGAGCACGACTTCACCGATGGGCCGGTACATCCAGAAGGCATACGTTGAGATCGAGAGGCGCTCCCTGATCTCATTGACCGTGTAGAAACCTGCTCCTGCACTCATGTCTCACTCCCCCTCCTTGAAAGCCGATAGTGGTTGAATCTGGCCGCCGTCAGGCGCCTCCTCGGCGGGCGGCGCAGGCTCCTGTTCGACGGGCGGGAGGATCTTCGCTGCGGGCGAAACAGCTGGCTCAAGCTCCTTTGTGCCCGGTATCGGCGCGAGCAATCCCATCCCCTTTTGCAGGTCCAGCTTGGCCTTGCAGTGGTCCTTGACGGTTTGCCAGTAGAGTCCCCATGCGCGCACGAGCGCGGCGCGCGCATCGGCGACCTCCATAAGCGTCGTCACCTCCGGGTATCCCTTCGTGGCAAGTTCCAGTCCCTCCCTGGCATGCTCCACGTTCAGTTTCTGCGTTTCGAGCAGCCGTTCAGCGTCCTGGATGCTCACCAGCGCCTGTTTCAGCTCTAGCAGCACCTGCTCCTCGACCGCCTCAAGCCGGACCTTTCTCTGGCGCAGTATGGCCCCTTGCTCGACGATCTGGCCCTCGCGTCGCAGGCCGTCAAAAATATTCCACGTCAACGCTACGCCGCCGTACCACCTGTGACCCCAACTGGTTTTCGTCGAGTCATGAGGGTCAGGCCTGGACCAGAGATTGCTCACGAAAGCGTCCAGACTCGGGAAAAGCCCGGCCCTTGTCTGGCGCAGCGCCTGCTCCTGCATCCGCACATCCAACTCCGCTTGGAAGAGGTCCGCCCTGTTCTTGTAGGCAGTTCCGACGGCGGTGTCAAAGTCGGTCTCGCTCTTAAGGTATTGGAGCGGCGTGGTGAGGGTCAGATCGCTATGCTGCGAGGCCCCCATCGCGTTCAGCAACGCCGCGAAGGCCAGCTTGATCCTGTTATCCTGCCTCACCTCCTCCGCCTGGACGTTGGAGGCTTCAACCTTCGCGCGCAGGACCTCGAGCTCGGTGGCCAGCCCTGCCACCCGCCTCTTGCTTACCTCTTCGAGGTGCCCCTCGGCGGATTTCAGGGCCTCCAGGTAAACTTCATAGAGCCTCTGCGCCAGCAGCACCTCCAGATACCCGGTGCAGACCTCGTGCATCACCTTCTCGACCGACCAGCGGATCTGCCCTTCAGCCATCAGGTCGAATATCTCGGCGGCCCGCATGGCTGCTGCTATTGCTCCGCCGTGAAACAAAGGCTGCCTCAGAACGAAGCCATATGAGTAGCTGTTTTCGTCTCCCACGGCCTGGGCGTTCCCGCCCGCCTGGACGGTTCCGCCCGCGGGTTCGTCTAGGCGGTAGTAGGCGGCATTGGCACTGAGTTTCGGGAGAGCCTCGGAGTATCCCTGCCACAGGCGCCCGCGCCCGCGTATCTGCTCCTCTATCGCTTCCCGGATTAGCTTGTTATGTGCCAAGGCTTCCAGCACCGCCCGTTCCAGGGAAAGCTCCCCGCTCAGCAGCGCCCCAGAGTTGATGCCGGTCTCTTCTTCCCGTGTCCAGGCGAGGTACGCCTTCGTCCGGCTCCGGCGCACGTCCAGGTAAATGGCCTGCCTCTGAGAGCATCCGAACGCCTGAAGCAGCACGACGATCAGGGCCGCCCTCAGGGCTGTTTCGTATCGCACCATGGGATCCTCACGGCTTGCGCAAACCCGATCGTAAGCCCATTGTCCCCGGCCAGACCGGTTCGCTCCGTTATCTTGCGAGCCCTGTGGCGTAGACACATCCGCAGGTGGCAAGTGAGACGATTATAGCCGCAGTGCCCAACCGTTCAACCGAATGCGTCGGGCCAGAGGCCCGACGGCGGAGCGCAAGGGCTGCTGGAGGAGACGTTGGTTTGAACTGGCGCACACCTGTTGCGTTCGCCGCGTCAGCGGC
>CAZHPE010000210.1:0-4547 GCA_964534775.1 uncultured candidatus Brocadiaceae bacterium | reverse complement strand
GCCGACTCGCCGTATCGTAAAAGGACTATGGACCGACTACTTTCACCACGGGCTGCTAGGCGAGTTCGTTCTGGTCACGCGCGGCCTCGTAGATGGCCAGGATGTTTTCGAGGGGGACGTCGGGGTTGATCGTGTTGGCGGTAAACAGGCACAGGGCGGCTCCGTTCTCGCGGCAGACCTCGATGGCGTGACGGACCTTCGCGCGCACCTGCTCGGGCGTGCAGACCGGCAGCTCCGTCGTCACGGCCAGGGGCCCGAAAATCACCAGCGGCTCGCCCTCACTGGTTTTCATCCGGCTGACGGTGTCGATGTCGAGGCCGCACTCGGGCTGGAAACCCTGAAGCCCCTTGATCCCTGCATCGAAGAGCATGGGCAGGAGCGCGCGCACGTCCCCGTCGCTGTGCCAGACGGGGCGGCAGCCCGCCTCGTTGAGCGGGGCCAGCCCGCGCTTCAGCTCGGGGAAGTAGTACTTCTCCATGAATTTGGGCGAGACCATCGGCCCGCGCTGGGTGCAGATGTCCTCGCCAAGCAGCACCGCGCGCGGATAGATGCCCTCCCGGACAGCGCGCGCCAGGAGCCGAGCACGCAGCCGCCCCCGCGCCCCGCCCACCTCCATGAGCTTGCGCGCGTGCTTCTCGTGCGCCGCCACGATCAGGAAGAAGTTCTCGTAGCCGAACTGGCCGTACCAACTCACCTTCGCGCCGGTCCCCCACTGGGCCGGCATCCAGACCATCTCGCCGCTGAGCGCCTGCCCGTCGAGCAGGTCGCGGCGGAACTCTTTGTAGGCGGCATCCGGGTCGAACTCGTCCTCGGTCTGCTCGGGCGTCGGCATGGCGTCAATCTCTGTCAGGGCCTCCGTCAGGCTCCGGCCCTTGTCAGAGCGGGCGTAGCTGTCGCGGTCCACGATGCGATAGTCCCCACGGCGTAGCGGCGTGACGATCGCAACCAACCCGTCCGTGCCAAGCCGCCGGTAGGCCTCGTAAGAAACCTCGCCGGGTTCCGCCCAGTAGGTTTCTTCATCGACCCCGGCGATCTTCATGATGTGCTCGGGGCAGGCGATCCAGCCGCCCAGCACCGGCGTGCGGTCCGGCCGCTGAAAGGCGAAAACCGCGTCCAGTCGCTCGCGAGGCGTCCAGCGCTCCTGTTTCATCCGTTAGGCTCCTGGCCCGAAAAGCGTCCCGCGCTCACCCTCTCTAGTCGGCCCTGGCGCCGAGGGAAAGGTCAGTCTTTATGGCGACGAACTCCATCAGGTCGCGCAGGCTCACAATGCCGACCGGCCTCCCCTCACGCACCACCACGAGGCCCTTGGCTTGCCGGGCCGAGAGCCGCACCAGGACCTCCGCGGCCGGGGCGTCGAGATCGATCAGTATGTCGGCG
This sequence comes from uncultured candidatus Brocadiaceae bacterium, assembly GCA_964534775.1. Classification (GTDB taxonomy): domain Bacteria; phylum Planctomycetota; class Brocadiia; order SM23-32; family SM23-32; genus CAZHPE01. Next base: position 3,170 of record CAZHPE010000210.1, on the reverse strand, counting down.
GCGGCCGTCCGCATGATATCCCCCACGGTCACGGCATCCCAGTTGGCCTGGTCGCATCGGGCGGGGTCCCGCGCCCCTGCCACGCCCACCAGCAGGCCGCTTTCGTTCACCACGGGGAACAGGGCGATGCGGCAGGGCAGCACGTAGTCCTCCACGAACCGCCGAAGCGTCAGGTAGGGCGGCACGGTTACGGTCCCCGCGCTCATCAGGTGCCGCACGCCCTCGCCGCGCAACGCGTGTTGAAGGAGCGTGTGCTGCAGGCTGGAGGAAGCGGCCTGCCGGACGAAGAAACCTATGAAGGCAAGCCAGACGCCGGGCAAGGGGAAGGCCCACTCAGGATCCTGGAGCCCGTTCACGATCATCAGCACTCCGACTGCCATCATAGCAAGCCCCGCCGCCGAGCCCAGCCGGGCCGCCCACCGGGTGGCCCAACGAAGGTCCCCGGAATGCCACCACAGCACGCTCCGCATCACCCGGCCCCCGTCCAGCGGGAAGGCTGGGACGCTGTTGAAGACTGCCAGCAGCCAGTTCACGATTGCCAGGTACCCCACCAGGGCGCTCAGGGTGCGGGGTAGCCCCACGAATCCGCCGAGGAACCACACGGCCGTGAAGGCCGCCCCGATGAAAGCGCTCGACAGGGGCCCGACGATGGCCATGAAGAACTCCGCCCCGGGAGTTGGCGGCTCGCCCCCCAGCTCGCTCACCCCGCCGAACACGAACAGCGTGATCCCCTGCACCGGCATCCCCGTGCGGCGGGCCACGATGGAGTGGCACAGCTCGTGGGTCAGCAGCGAGGCAAACAAGCCCGCCGCACCCAACACTCCCAGCCCCAGGCAGACCAGTGGGCTCGCCGGCTCGTCCAGCCAGTTGTTGAACAGGCCCTCCGGCCCCCCGAGCGTGTAGATGACGAGCGCCACCAGCAAGAGCCATGAAAAGCGCATTCTGATGGGGAAACCAAAGATGCGGAACAGGGTGCGATTGCGGCCGAACATCGGCATTGGAGGTCCTTTCCTTGATTCCACGTGCCGCGCAGCGCAACGGAGCACATTTCTTCCCACTGTACAGCAAAGGGCGCGCGTGATAAAGCGCTTTGCCCCTGCGCGCCGCCTTGACGTTCCTCGCGCTTTGGACTACATTGTCTTGCGCGCAGTCCCGCCCTGCGGCGCAGGCGCTTTCTTTGTTCGTGCTCGGCGAGTTCCCCTGGTGGCAAGCGGAGAAGCCCGGGGCGATTGATCATGAGCGGGGCACTGTGGCGCACCAGCTTGCCGACTCCGTGCCAGAGTGGCGGAAGGGCAGACGCGCCGGTCTCAAGAACCCATGTCAGGCTCTCCTCCGAACCTGCCTACCCCCAATGCGTTACGATTTATCTCCCGCGGTAACAGGGGCTTGGGCGAATCTGGCAATCCTCGCCATTTCCGGCCAATTCGGCATGTTTCGTATTCCATCGATGACAAGATGATGACAATCCCTGCGCGTCCCCGCGCTTGCGGCAACTCCGCCTAAGACCCCCACGGGTGCCAACGCCTCTACCTGCGCATCACGGCGATCCCTCTCGGTCAGAGCGGTGGGAGGTGGAGCAAAGAAACGTAACAACCCCGACAGACCTGCACTTCACGGCTTGCCGGGGTTGCCGGGAGTGGGTCAGCGCCGCTCAGACTTCTGATAGCATCCGCTCCGCCTCGTCCTGGACATCCTCGCCTTGGACCTGACCTGTCCCTCCCGAAAACCCCATCCAAGCCTGAATCGATCACCGGCCGGGACTGATCACTGGCCCAATCGGGTGCATGCGCTGGAGTCGCAAAGCGGCTCACCTGCCGCGTTCGTCTTCCTTGGCGATCCCCGCAGCGGCGAAGCGCCGGACGCGGGAAGAGACCCGCCTTAGGGCGCAGTGCGATCACGCTTGCCCTTCAGGCGCGTGGATATTCGGGGCGGGGCGGTGTAGAATGTTCGTGCGGCCTCACGGGAGGTCTGCGGTCCCCTGCTGAGCACGTGAAGGAGGGGAATGGTTCCAGGAAACTGGCGCGTCCTTCTGACGAGTCGTGTGGGCGGCGGTGCGGGCGAAATGAGAATCCTCGGCATAGAGACCTCGTGCGACGATACCGCGTGCGCCGTCGTTCAGGATGGTCGGCGCATCCTCTCAAGCGTCGTGGCCAGCCAGGATGAGCTGCACGGACGCTTCGGCGGCGTCGTGCCGGAGATCGCCTGCCGCGCGCACATCGAGAGCATCCTGCCCTGCATGGACCAGGCGCTGAAGGAGGCCCATCTGAGCGTCGACGACGTGGATGCCGTGGCCGTGACTACGAGGCCCGGCCTGATCGGCGCGCTGCTCATAGGCCTGACGGCGGCGAAGGCGGCGAGCTGGGTGCTCGACGTGCCGCTGATCCCTGTGGGCCACCTCGAGGCCCACATCTACGGCGCGTGGCTGGGCGACGCTGGCCCGGCGCTGCCGGCCGTGAGCCTGGTGGTGAGCGGCGGGCATACGAGCCTGTTTCTGACGAAGGGGCCGCTTGATCACGAGTTGCTCGGCGCAACGACCGACGATGCGGCGGGCGAGGCGTTCGACAAGGTCGCGAACATCCTGCGCATAGGCTACCCCGGCGGGCCGGCCATCGAGCGCGCGGCCGTCGCGGGCGATCCGAAGACCGTCGAACTCCCTCGGGCATGGTTGGACCGCGAGAGCCTGGACTTCTCTTTCAGCGGCATCAAGACGGCCGTGCTCTACCACTGCCTGGGCCAGAATGCCTCGAAGGAGGACATCGCCCGGGCGAGTTACGAGCCGCAGTTCGTCGCGGACGTGGCAGCCAGCTTCCAGGAGGCCGTCGTGGAGGTGCTCGTGCGAAAGACGTGCCTCGCGGCGGAGCAGACCGACGCGGCCGGCGTCATACTGGGCGGTGGCGTGGCCTGCAACGCGGTGCTGCGCGGGCGCCTCACGAGGCAGGCGCAGCAATCGGGTCTCACGGTGACGCTGGCGCCAAAGGCCGCCCAGACGCCAAAGGAGACGGCGATGCGCGCCTGCGGCCCCTCCTCCTCGGCCGCCTTTGTGTCGACGGCGGCTGCTCCGCCGATGTGCCATGATGATCGGAACCTGATGGAATGTGCGACATGGGTGGAGTCGGGTTGGTAGGGCGATTGCGAGTCGGGCAAAGCGGGGCTCGAGCGCGTATGGCGTC
>CAZHPE010000209.1:0-4579 GCA_964534775.1 uncultured candidatus Brocadiaceae bacterium | reverse complement strand
GCAGGGCCGGCCGGGCCTCCGCGAAATCTTTCGGATGGATCGCGGAGCTCAACACGACCCTCCGCCCGGCGTCCAGAAGACTCTTGATCGTGTGCACGAGCTCATCCTGGGCGCCCATCTTCCCGTCCAGAAACTCCATATCGTCAATGGCCAGCATCCCGGAGCTGCGGTAGCGCTTGCGGAAGGACCAGGTCTTCTTGCCCTGGATGGCGTGGTAGTAATCGTTGCCCCAGCCCTCGGCCATGGCGTATTCGTATCGTTCGACCGCACCGCAGGCGAGTGCGGTGCCGCAGATGGCCTGGAGCAGCGTGGTCTTACCCACGCCGTGTCCGCCCAGCACGAGCAGGAAAGCAAAGCGCGGGGTCCCCTGGCACGTGATCTCGCAGGCGGCGAGGTAAGGCCAGCGGTTGGCTTCGGTTACGACCATCTCATCCAGACGCAGGCGCGACGATGGCGCCGGGCCGGGCCGCGGCGAGCCGGCATTGGCGCGGGCAATGCGCTCCCGAGCCGGTTCAACCTCGACCGAGGCGGTTTCGATCTTGCCCTGGCCCTCTTGCCCGTCGGCCTCGACGCGCTGCCGGGCCCTCATCTCCTGCAAGAGCCCCGGCTCCACATCGAAGCTGATCTTGACTCCCGGCCCCAGCAACTCGCCGGCCGCGTTCCGCACGGCTTCCCTGTACTCCTCCTCTAAGTACTGCTTTACGATCACGTTGGGCACGCCCACCACAAGCGAATCACCGTCGAGGCCCATCAGAACGGTCTTGTTGAACCAGATGGCGTATCGTTCCAGGCCGAGCTGGTGCTTGATATTCTCCTGTATCTGTAACCAGAGCTCTTCCCTTCGCGGCGCATCGGCGAGATCGGGTGGGGGCGCGGCGGCCTGAGGACCACCGGCCTGAAGGCGCCCGTCGGGGCCGAGTGCCTTGTCCAATATCTCGCCGCTATATTCGCCGTCCGACACGGACTCCCCCAGTTGCGACACACACTATCCGTTCTTTGTTCGCGATGAGCCGGTTCTGTTACTTCAGGGAACCCCGAAAGCAGGAGGCGAAGCTGTTGCCCATCTGCACCCGTCTTTTCCGACAGGTCAAGCCAAGCCGGTGCGCCGTGGGTCGCGTAAACCTGACTTCCAGCGGTATGCGATAATGGGGTCCATCCTTGGCAAGCTCATCTCCGGTATCTAGCGGTTCCCTCCACGGTCCCCAACCGTCGACTATCAGCTTCTGCATCGAGGATAAGTGCAGATGGTATGGCCTCGCCGACGGCCCGTCAACTCGCGGGCGTGCCCCAATCATGCCCGACGGTTCCACTGGCTTTGCTGAAGCGGTTGACAGTGAACCACTTGAAGGAACCTGGAAGGTTTGAGATTTTTTTTCTGCTGGAACGCGTTTCCGCACATCCGTCTGATTGACTGCATGCACCGCTGCGCGTTGAGTGCGAGCGCGAAAGGACTTAGGTGAGGGCGGCCGAGAGCGGAGCCGGCCCGGAGTTGCCCAGAGGGCTTCCAGAGGGCCTCTGGGGGCGTTGTGGGCCCCTTGGGGGGGCTGCTTCGTGCCGGATAGCACGCCCGCGGCAGACGTGGTACGGTATTGTTGGCGCGTGAATCATCGAGGGCGCCCAGCGCACGCCCCTCTGTGGGAAGCGCGTTTCCCCGAGGTTTTTCGGCGCCCGGTCTACTGCCCCGCCGATGCCCGAACCGGAATCCGCTCGGACCTTCACGACCGACCACCGGCCACCCGGAGCGGAACGCACGGCGGCGAAAGACGATATTTCATGTGGGGCGTCCTGTCTGCTGTAATGCTGCGATATCTCGTACGCGAACGAGGAGCGGCTCGGGTGCCCGGCGCTTGCCGAGGCCCGGGTAGCCGGTTGTGGCTTTGTCCTCCGGGCAGCGGACGCGAGGGTCCGGCTCGGGTGCGCACGAGCGGCGAACGGCTGCCGCAAGAGGCGCGCTTATGGATCCCCGCCAAGGAGCATGAGATGCGGCTGAGCGAGAAGTTCTACAGGGACCTTCTGGACACGATGCAAGAGGGTGTGTTCATCGTCGCGGCGGACGGACTGATCGAGTACTGGAGCAGGGGCGCGGAGACCATTTCGGGCTACAGCAGTGCGGAGATGCGGGGACGGCACGGCTGCGAAGAGGGCAACCTCCATCTCGACGAGGCGGGCAGTCCGCTCGGAGATGAGGATTGTCCCCTCACGCGGACCCTGGCCGACGGTCTGGCGCGCTCGGCGGACATCCACCAGCGCCGCCGCGACGGGAGTCTCGTGCCGGTGCAGGTGCGCACCGGTCCCGTGCACGACGAGGAAGGCAACCGGGTCGGCGCGGCGGAACTGTTCGCCGACGACACGACGCGCAAGGAGATACTCGGCCTGATCACGGAGGTGGAGGACCTCGCACTGCTGGACCCGCTGACGGCGCTGCCGAACCGCGTGCTGCTTGGCCTGGTCGATGCAGGAGCGCATGCACAGCCTCAGGCGCTACAGCGAGCCGTTCGGCGTGCTGCTGGTGGACATAGACCGCTTCAAGAGTGTCAACGACGAGCCCGGGCACCTGGCGGGGGACGAGATGTTGAGGGCTATGGCGCGGACCCTGGCCGAGAACTTGCGCAACTCCGACGTCGTGGGCCGCTGGGGTGGGGATGAGTTCCTGGCCCTGTTGCCGTACGCAGATGAGGGGCAGCTTATCTCGCTGGGCGAGAGGCTGCGCCGGAGCGTGGAGGAGACCGAGATCGACTTCGCCGGCAGCGCCATACGGGTGTGGCCGCAGAGGCCTCAAGACGCCAGAAGGAATCGGTGGTGTACTCGTTCTCGGCCGGCAAGAAGATGCTCCCTGCGAAAGCGCGCGTTTGAGGACGGTGCGCGGAACCGGTACAATCTCCCCCGTAATGGCACGGGCCTCCGGGCGAAGGACGACCGTAGGGGCGCGGCACGGCGTGCCCGCCCGATCACGGTAATGCCGAAATCCGAATGCCGAATTGGCGCCGGTCCAACCGGCACTTGGAGTGCTTGCAGCGCTCAAGGATGGGCAAAATGGCAGAGAGAGAGAAAGTGGTGCTCGCCTATTCGGGCGGGTTGGACACCAGCGTGGCGATCAAGTGGATCGAGGACACCTACGGCCTTGACGTGATCACGCTGACGGTCGAGATGGGTGCGCAGAAGGACCTTGGCGCCGCGCGCGATCGCGCCCTGCGGCTGGGTGCGGTGGAAGCGCTTATGTTCGATGCGCGCGACATCTTCGTGAAATACTTCGTCTGGCCCGCGCTCCAGGCCGGGGCGATCTACGAGGGCGTCTACCCGCTGGCCACGGCGCTCGGGCGGCCGCTTATAGCGAAGCTGCTGGTTGACACGGCTCGCCAGCACGACGCGAAGGCGGTGGCGCACGGCTGCACCGGCAAGGGCAACGACCAGGTGCGCTTCGACGTGGGCGTGAAGACGCTGGCGCCCGAGCTGCGAATCATCGCCCCGGCGCGCGAATGGGGCATGACGCGGGATGAGGAGATCGCCTACGCCCAGAAGCACGGCATCGAGATCGACGTGACGCGCAGCAGTCCTTACTCGACCGACGAGAACCTGTGGGGCCGCAGCGTGGAGTGCGGCGCGCTCGAAGACCCCTGGGCCGCCCCGCCCGGGGACGTCTACCAGTGGACCGTCAACCCGCAGGATGCGCCGGATGAGCCCGAGGAGGTGGCGATAGCGTTCGAGACCGGCATCCCGGTGGCGCTCGATGGGGAGAGTCTGAGCGGGCCGGAGCTGATCGCGCGGCTCAACCGGCGCGCCGGCGCTCACGGCGTGGGCCGGATCGACCACGTCGAGAATCGTCTGGTCGGCATAAAGAGCCGCGAGGTCTACGAGGCGCCCGCGGCCGTGGTGCTGCACGCGGCGCACCGCGCCCTGGAAGGCATCACGTTGACGCGGCCGGCTCAGCGATTCAAGGAGCTGGTCAGCCAGAGGTATGCGGACCTGATCTACGACGGCCTCTGGTACAGCGCGTTCCACCTGGACTTGGTCGCCTACGTGCTCTCCAGCCAGCGCGCAGTGACCGGCACGGTGCGGATGCGCCTCTACCGCGGGCAGGCGGTGAAGGCTGGCGTGGAGAGCCCGCTGAGCCTCTACAGCAAGGCCCTTGCCACTTACGACGTGGGCGACGAGTTTGACCATCAGGCTGCGCTCGGATTCATCGCGCTCCACGGCCTGCCAACGCGCCTTCAGGCACAGGTTCAGATGCAGGCGCTGGCCCCGGAGACGGTCCGCACGGCTATCATGCCCCCGGATATGAAGGCCGAGTAGGGGCCGCCTGGGTGGGCCGTGGTGGTGTTTTGGGGGTTGACATGCGGGGCGAGGTTGTAGATACTTCGGGCGCGGGGACCATCTGAGGGGCGTTGCGGTTAACTCTGCGGGGCCTCCCAACGCTTGAGGGACCAGAGGAAGACTAAAGCGCAGCTTATCGGGGACTTGCTGGGGACCCGGCAGCGCATTGCCGAGCTGGAGGGCCTGCCCGGGGGAGCTTGCGGGCGCGTCCGAGCCACTCGATCTTGGCCACGACCCGCCGCTCCTCCTCCCATGTTCCCGCCGCGTA
>CAZHPE010000208.1:1196-4612 GCA_964534775.1 uncultured candidatus Brocadiaceae bacterium | reverse complement strand
GGTGGTTCACGCCCACGCCGCAGGAGATGCTCACGATCGCATCCAGCCCGTCCAGACCATCGAGGACGGGCTGGACGAACTCCGGCTCGCACACCCGCTGGACGGTGTTCTCGACGAACTCGACCTCCGCCCCGCTGGTCTTCGCCTTGAGCCGCAGCGCCTCGGCCAGCACGCCGACCTCCTTCTCCCCGCCCACGTGGCACACGGTCACGCATCCGCCGCAGCCGAGCACCAGCACCTTCTTGCAGCCTTCCACGAAGCCCCAAATCTCTTCCAGAGGCTTGCTGTTGGCCTTGATCATCTGTTCCCGGCTCCTCTTGCTATGTGGCGCGCTCCGTCACTCCAGCGAGAGCCTGTCGCCGCCGACACCCGCCGCGTCCAGTATCTGTTGCGTCCTCCCGACCCGCTTGGCCAGCCGGTCCGTCGCGCCGCGGTAACGGCACTTGGCACACCGGCGGACGACGACGCTTTCGGCGCCCAGCTCGAACGCCTTCATTATGTCCACTTCCTCGGCGCGCGCCGCACAGGTGACCGGCACCCGCGCCACCAAGTCACCGTTCATGCTGCATGTGCGGTCTTGTAGGTCTTCGCTGGTCGTGGCATCCTGCGCGCAGACGATCTCGACCCCGGTAACCTGCCGCTCGGAGGATTGCATGAGCTTCACGATGCGGTCCCGGATGTCGCCCACGCTGAAGCGCTTGATGCTTATGGCCAGACCCGGACACTCCACGGCGCACAGGCCGCACGCCTGGCACATCTCCGAGCACATGACCGCCACGTCGTCCACCGCCGGCACGCCGAACGGACAGATGCGCATGCACGTGAGGCACGCGGCGCACTTGTTCTTGTCGACGATGGCCCCCGCCGTGCACGAAAGGCACCGGCGCGCCTCCGCCAGGGCCGTCGCCTCGCTGTAGCCCAGCTCGAACTGCTCGAAGCCCTTCACCCGCTCCTGGGCCGAGATGGTCGGCATGGCCAGCCGCTCGATTCGCTGCACGTTCCGGATCACGTCCTCGGGAAGCTCGCCGACCTCCGCGACCTCATCATCCTCGGCGACCGTGCTCTCGCCCGTCTCGATGTAGTTCATGACGGCCTTCGCCGCGCGGTGCCCGCTCGCCACCGCCTCGATAGCGGCGCCGGGGCCCGTGACGACCTCGCCGCACGCGAAGACGCCCGGCACGCTGGTGGTCATCCCGGCGGGCGCGAACCGGAGCCGCCCACGCTCGTCAAGCTCCACGGCCGAGCACTCGACCAGGCCCATGTCGGACTGCTGGCCGATGGCCAGGATCACCGTCCCGCCGGGGATCGTGCTCGTGCGCTCGTCGAAATACTTGGGCGAGAACCGCCCGTCCTCGTCGAAGACGCGCTCGACTTCCCGCACGTCAAGGCCCGTGACGCTGCCGCCCTCGACCGCCGCGCCGATCGGCCCGAGCCGATAAACGAACTCGATGCCCTCTTCCAGGGCCTCGCGGCGCTCCCAGTCCCACGCCGGTACCTCGTCCTCGCTCTCCAGACAGACCATCTTCACGGTCTTCGCGCCGAGGCGGATGGCGGTGCGCGCCACATCCACAGCCACGTTCCCGCCCCCGATCACAAGCACGTGCTCCTTCATTTCGGGCGGATTACCGAGGGCGGTATCCCGCAGGAACGGGATGCCGAGGAGCACGTCGGGATGGTCGTGATTCTCCAGCGGCAGATCGCGGCTCTCGCTCAGTCCCACCGCGATCACCGCGGCGTCGTGCTGCGCGCGCAGGTCCTCCAGACTCACGTCCGCGCCCACGCGAATGCCCGTCCTGACCTCCACGCCGAGCGCAGTGATGTCGTCGATGTCCTGCTGGAGCGCGTCATCCGGCAGTCGGTACTTGGGTATCCCGCAGGCAAGCATCCCGCCCGGCCTCGGAAGCGCCTCGTAGACCGTGACCGCGTATCCCTGCTTGATGCAGTCATGGGCCACCGTCAGGCCCGCCGGCCCGGAGCCGACGACGCCGACGGTCTCGGTGCGGGTGATGCCGGCCTTGACGCGGGCGGCCTCCCGGTGCTCCAGGGCCTGCTCCACCGCAAAGCGTTTCAGGTTCCGCAGCGCCACGGGCGTGTCGACGAATTGCCGACGGCATTTCTCCTCGCACGGATGGTGGCAGATCAGCGAGCAGACCGACGGGAACGGGTTGGTCGCGCGGATCTTCTCGAACGCCTCTATGTAACGCCCCTGCGCGATCAGGTCCACGTAGGCGCGCGTATCGGTCCTCACAGGGCAGGCGGCCCGGCAAGTCTCGCAGCTATCGAAAACGACGGCGCTGGACTTCTCTGTGCTAGTTTCGGCCAATTGCACTTACCTCCTCGCAGGTGGAATCCGCCTCTCGCGCCGCCGTCCCGCACTCGCCCGCCATCGTTCAGGCAGCAAAAAGGCTGGCATGCAGAGCTGTGGCCGGGACCACCCATCGCAAAGAACCGCATAGTATATGACCGCTTACCGGACCTGTCAAAGGGACGGCCTCGCCCCCTCAGGCCACCCTTCCAGCGGCCCATAACACCAGTGCCGCAGCGCCGAGAACGCCGCCCTCGTCCCCGCCCAGCGTGCTGCGAACGATCCTGAGCCGGCGGCGGTTGATCTCGTTTACGTGCGCGTTGGCCTCGGCCATGAGGGCGTCGATGAAGAGGTCAAAGCTCTTCGCGATCGAGCCGCCGAGCACCAGGACGTCGGGGTCGACGATGTTGCACAGATAGGCGACGGGCACGGCGAGGTTGCGTCCGAACTCGCGGAAGGCCTCCAGGGCGCGCGCGTCGCCGGCCTCGGCGCGCCGGGCGATCTCCAGCCCGCCGGCGGTCTCCCCGGAAAGCTCCGCATAGCTGCGCGCCAGTCCGCGGCCGGAGACCCTCTCCTCCACGATCTCGCCCAGGTACGGCGAGCACCAGATCTCCGCCGCCGCCCCGCCGGGGCCGTCGAAGATGCGGCCGCCCAGGACGATGGCGCACCCCAAGCCCGTGCCGAGCGTGAGCGCGCAGCACACTTCCGCCCCCTTCCCCGCCCCGAAGCGCGCCTCGGCCAGTCCGAAGCAGTTGGCATCGTTGTTCAGCACCACGCGCGTGCCCAGCGCCTCCCGGAGCCGCTCGACGATCGGAAAGTCGTGGAGCGTCGGCAGGTTGCCGGGGCTTACGATCACGCCCTGCTTCAGGTCCAGCGGCGCGGGCGAGCCGACGCCCACACCGGCCACGCCGCCCAGCCCACCGGCGCCTTCCTCGGCAGCCGCGCGGGCCGTCGCCGCTATGTCGGAGAAGATCGCCTCCGTATCGCGCTCGGCGCGGGTGAGGGCCTTGTGCATGGAGAGCAGCTCGCCCTCCTCGTTCACCACGCCGGCGCGAATCTGCGTCCCTCCCAAATCAACGCCCACCGCACATCGCACCATCGTCTCGCCTCC
>CAZHPE010000208.1:0-1186 GCA_964534775.1 uncultured candidatus Brocadiaceae bacterium | reverse complement strand
TGCGGGTCTCGCGGCTGCTGCGTCCATATTAGTCCATCGCCCGGGTTTTTCAATGCGGGAGGACTCCGGGGTTACGGGAACCCGAACCGGGATTCCGGGTTTCCCCACGCGCGGCCGAAGTAGTAGAATGGCTTGCGGGGAAGTGTGCACCGGGCTGGCTTGACCAATCAGGGGGAGGAGGGCAAACATGATGAACACGCTCAAGCAACGGGTTCGTGTGGGTCTCGCACTGATCGCAGCTTCGCTGTTCGTGCTGACTCTCACAGCTTATGCGGGCAAAGCGGGAAGAGGGCCGAAGGCCCCTCCTGCGGAGCAGATCTCGCCCAAGATCCGCCAAGCACTCGAGCAGAAGGTCGACCTGCAGTTCGATAAGGATCCGATGATCCACGTCGTGATGATCCTGAACGAAGTCTACGAGGTCAATATCGTCCTGTTCCTTCAAGATATGCCACCTGACGGCACATCCGTAACACTCGGGCACGAGGGCAAGCTGGCTGAGATACTCGATGACCTATGCGAGTTGTCGGGACCGGCGTGGAAGGTGGAAGGGAATTCCATCGTAGTCGCCAAGCGAGAAACGCTGCAAGCCACATTCAAGCCACAAGATTTCCTGCTCCTTGCCTGCCAGGCTGGGCAACGGATCGCGTGGAAGGGCTCCTTGAGAAGGGCGTGAGCGTGAACGCGAGGGTCGCCTGGGGCCGCACGCCCCTGCATCGGGCCGCAGGGGAAGGACATCGGCGTATTGTTGGGCTGCTGCTCGCCGGAGGTGCCGATGTCAATGCGCGCGACGATGAGGGCCGGACCGCCCTTCGCTTGGCGAAACGCTGGTTGGCACATTCGCCGTGGCCCCGCGCGCCCGAGAAGAGAAAGAATTTGATTGAGCTTCTGAAGAGCTACGGCGCGAAGGAATAGGCACCCCACGGGCGAACGGCTGGGCCGCGAAACTCCGTCCCTGGGTCGCTGCCCGCCCACAGAATAACGCCCTATCCGCCCACCTTAGTGCCGGGACGAAGGTCAACTCCCGTCCCCCCGGTCCTGCCCCGGCTCTCCTTTCTCCCGCTGCAGGTCCCAGAGCTTGGCGTATTTCATGAAGACGCTGAAGGTGGCCAGGGTGCAGAGCACGAGGCCGTGCCTGCCGTCGAGGAAGCCGCGCCGAAGCACATACATCCGGAAGAATCGCCACATC
>CAZHPE010000207.1:0-4640 GCA_964534775.1 uncultured candidatus Brocadiaceae bacterium | reverse complement strand
CAGACCTCTGGATTCTCTCACAACTACTGGATCAATTCTCGGGGAAGGGGTCAGCCGGGCTCGAGCACGCGGAACATCTCCTGCCTGGCGGCACGGACTTCCAGAGGGCGGAAAGGGCCGCTACGGCTCTTCCGCCTCCGGTTCCTCGTCCGGCCGACCGTCTTCCTGCAACTTCAGGATGGCGTTGCGGGCGGTGATGCCGTGTCCGCCCCCCAGCTCAACGTGGCGGCGGTAGGAGCCCACGGCCTTCTCGGCATCATCGAGGTGCTTGTCGTAGAGCATGCCGCGGTTGAAGTACACGGTGGCATAGCGCTCATCGATCTCGACGGCCTTCTCATACCACGGGAGGGCCCCCTCGGGCTTGCCCAGCGCCACCAGCGTCGCCCCGTAGTTGTTGTATATCTTGGCCGCCAGCCGGCCGGGTGTGTCGGGGTCCCTCTCCACGGCCTCTGCGGCGCGCTCGTACCACTGGGCCGCATTCTCGTTATCGCCGACGTCACCGTGGAAGTTGCCCAACTGCAACAGGACCCACGGATGCTCGGAGCCCGCCTTGACCGCCTGCTCCAGAACCATCAGGGCTGCCTCATCCAGGTTGGCATCCATCATCCGTGCCGCCAACAGCACGAGTTGCGCCTGGGCCGCCCCCGTGGCCGCACTAGCCTGCTTGTCCTCATCGGGCGCGGCCGGGACGCCCGCCACGCTCAACTTCGTCTTGAGACGGCGCACCTCGTCGAGGAGCGTCTCAATCTGCCGGTCTTTCTCTTTCTCTTTCTCTTTCTCTTTCAGAAGCGCCTCGCTCTCGGCAGCCTCCGGCACACGCGCCCGCTCCTTGGCGGCAGCCAGTCTCTTGGTAAGCGCGCTGACCGCCCCGTCAAGCTGCTTCTTCTCGGCCTTGAGTTTCTTTATCTCCTCGAGCCTATGCTGAAAATCGGCCTCGTACTGCTCGACCAGCTGCTCGTACTTCTCCCGCCAAACGGCGAGCTCCGGGGCACTCTTGGCCGGGGCTCTGTCGCATCCTGCCGCCGTAATCATAACGAGAAACACCAATATCGAAAGCCCTGCCGCGAACCGCCGGACGCACTTGACCGTCATTCCCATCCCCTCAGTGCAGGGAGAGCCCGAGGGCCCTCAGGATTCCCACGCCTTGCCGTACGCGTCGAGATGCGTGATCTCGCTCAATGGCTTCTTATCCGCCTGGCGCGGCGAGCTGACGGGCTTGCCTATCGGCAGGATGGCCAGCAGCAGGTGGGCAGGCACATCGAGGATCTCCTTGCCGCGCTCCTCGTGCATCAGCACGTAGCCCTCCACCCACAGCGAGGCATATCCCAGCGCCACGCACGCCAGCAGCATGTTCTCGATCGCGGCCCCTGCGTCCTCGCGCCAGTACTTGCTGGCCTCCTCGTCCACAACCACCGCCACAGCCGCCGAAGCCTCCGCGATGCAGCCCTGGATCTCGCCCAACTCCTTCAGCACGTCCCCGTCGCGCACGACAATGAACTCCCAGGGCTGGCGGTTATAGCCCGAAGGCGCCCGACGCCCGGCGTCAACGATCTTCTCGAGGTCTGCCGCTGGGACATCGCACGCCTCGAATGACCGAACGCTCGCCCTCGCCTTCAGGGCCTCGAACACCTCCACCATAACCGCTCCCTTCTCCCCAACGGGGCACAACCCGGGACACGTGGCCGCACATGGCTCTTGCTCCCGCGTGCAGGTGGACAGCTAGTCTATGGACAAGTCCCCCCATTTTGCAAGCGCACGGGAAGCCCGCGGGCCGGGTCATTCGGGCTCATCCGGCCGGAACACGCCCCACTCGTCGCCGTAACGCACCTCGACGAGCGTGAGTCCGCGCGCGGGCGCGGTCGGGCCCGCAGCGCGGCGGTCGTGCTGGGCCAGTACGCCGGCGAATCCGGCCGGCGTGAGCTTCCCGCGCCCGACTTCGAGCATCGTCCCGACCAGCGCGCGGACCATGTTGTAAAGGAACGCATCGCCCTCGATCTCGTAGTGCAGCTCATCGCCTGCCGGCAGCCACTCGCTGCGCGTGACGGTGCGCACGGTGTTCTGGCCCTCCTGAACCTCAGTGGCGAAGCTGGCGAAATCGTGGGTGCCGACCGCCGCCCCGGCGCCGCGATGCATCGCGGCCCGATCCAGCGGCCCAAAGACGCGCGTCGAGTAGCGCTGCACGAGCGGGCGGCGGATGCGCGAGGGCAGGACGCGGTAGCGGTAGAGTTTCGAGCGGGGCGAGAAGCGTGCGTTGAACTCTGGCGCAACCTCGGAGGCCGCCAGCACGGCCACGTCCTCCGGCAGCCAGTGGTTCATGGCCCTGACGAGCACGCCGCAGGCGAGGGCCGACTCGGTGTCGAAATGCGCCACCTGTCCGAGTGCGTGCACGCCGACGTCGGTGCGGCTTGCGCCCTGGACCGGCACGCGCTCCTCGACTCCCGTGGCCTTCGCCGCGGCGGCCTCGATGGCGCCCTGCGCCGAGCGCCCTTCGGCCTGAAGTTGCCAGCCGCAGAACTCCGTCCCGTCGTATTCGATCTTGATCGCAATCCGCCGCATACGCACGCCCTATCCGAACAATTCGCCTATTGATGTTCCAACAACGAATGACACTGTGGGGGCACGCCATGGCGTGCCCAAAGTCGTGACAACGGCAAGAGATAGGGCACGGCATGCCGTGCCCCTACGCCTTGCATCCAAGATTGCAGGGATCAATAGTGCGCCCCCTTGCCCATGAGACATCCCCTGCTGTTGACTTGGAAGCAAATCGCATCTCGTGGAGTGCGCGTCAATGGTGGGATCACCATCAAGCGATCCCCCAGCCGATCCCGGGCAGCAGAAGGATGATCTGCAAGAACCACCAGGGGACGCCGAGCACTTTGCGCCTGTAAAACGTCGGAAGGCAGAGGACGAAGAGGTAAATGAAAGCGTAAACAAGTGCAAACCATGCCCACGTTATGGCGGATCCGAACGTGCCCTCAGCCCTCATAGGAACCCAGTCGGCCCCTTGTATGGCAACCCATAAGCCGGGGAAGGGTATAAGCGTAAGTGCCATAGCAGGGAAATTGATATTGTTCGTGCCGAGCGTGAACGCACCACCGACGAAAAACACGGAGGCGGCGGCAAGGGCCGCGGCATATATTAGCCAGCGCTTCCTCCGCCCGGCCTGCACCCGTGTGGGCAGTTCAAAGGGCACCTCGCTTATGTCCCCGCCGCTGGTCACGCTCAGAACCCCCTGAAGCGCGCGCGAATCGAAAATCTCAAATCCAAAATCGCAAATCGAAGATACCCTCATCCGCTGTGACGGATGATGATGACGTCGCCGTCCTGGACCTCGTAGGTCTTGCCTTCGAGGCGGAATTTTCCCTGCGCCTTGGTCTCCTTGATCGAGCCGCAGGCCCTCAGGTCCTCCAGCGCCACGACCTCGGCGCGGATGAAGCCCCTCGCTAAGTCGGTGTGGATGGCGGCGGCGGCGGCCAGGGCGGTATCGCCCGCCCGGACCGTCCAGGCCCGCACCTCGTCCGCGCCGTAGGTTAAGAAGGTCCGCAGCCCGAGCTTGGCGTAGCACTCGCGCACCACCGCATCGGCGGCCGGCTCCAGGAGCCCGGCGTCCGCCATGAACTCGGCCCGGTCAGTCTCGTCCAGCTCCATGATCTCCATCTCGAGCCCGGCGCACATGGGCACGAGCGGCCCGTCGAGGCCGGGAAGGTCGGGCGCGCGGCCGATGGTGCCCTCGCCGATGTTCAGCACGCAGATGAGGGGCTTGAGCGTTAGGAAGGCGTAGCTGCGCAGCATCTTCTCCTGCGCCGCGCTCATCTCCACCGAGCTTATGCCCTTCTGGGATTCGATGGACTCGCGGCAGCGTTCCAGCAGGTCCAGTTTCTCCTGAATCACCTGCCGCTCGGCGGCCGGGTGGGACTTCTTGATGTCCACCTGGAACTTCTCGATGCGGCCCTCTGCGACGGCCAGGTCCGCCAGAAGCAGCTCCTCGGCGATACGGGCGGCATCGCGCGCGGGGTCCACGCCGCCCAGCGCATGCGGCACGGTGGGGTCATCGAATGCGCGCAGAACGACGAGCAGGGCGTCCTGGGCGCGGGCCTCCGACACGGCCTGGGCGCTCTCGTGCACGCCCGCCTGGCCGACGTGGGCGAACACGCTGCCGCAGTCCTCCACGTCGACGGTGGCATAGACGGTCTTCTCTGGCCGGAAGAGCCCGGCCAGGAAGTCCAGACGCTCATCGGGCACCTTGAGCACGGCCATCTGGGTGGAGTCGGCGCGATGCCCGGGGCCAACCTCGCCGTGCGCGCCGGTGAGGGCGTTGAAGACAGTCGTCGCACCCGCCTGCGGCAGCCCGATGATTCCCACCTTCATGTGCCCATCTTCCTTTGCCGCAAATGCTGATGCCTGTCCCGCGCACCGCCGGAACCACCAAGAAGATAGCACATCGAATGTCGTGCGACAAGGGTTCCCCGGCACACGAAAGGGGAGGAACTCGCCTTGAAACTCGACCCTCCCGACCTCAGACCGCACCTTAGCTGCCTGTGGTGAAAGTCACGTTTTGTCCTGATTGGTACTTGCCTGATATGTTAGACTCGCCACAGTGAATTGCGACTCCACCTTTGGAGAGATTCTATGGCGATGGG
>CAZHPE010000206.1:0-4646 GCA_964534775.1 uncultured candidatus Brocadiaceae bacterium | reverse complement strand
TCAGGCCGCTAACCAGCCCCAGGCGCCCATTTCCGGGCTGTCCAGCCACGGGAACGCCCTCTCCCGCACCTCCGCGGCGGAATCAGCTCCCCGTCCGGACCATCCGTCCACCTGCCGTACATGAACGTCCATCCCTGTCCGTCGCGAATCTTAAGACTCGACGTGATGACTTCATCTCCCGATAGGGGTTTCGTCTTCTCCATTCAAGCGGTGCCAGCGGCACCGGGCCCTCGGGCGTTATGCTGATGCGCTGGATTCGCATCAGCGCGGGGCGCACCTCGTCTTGCGCTCGCGGATAAACCACCAGGACGACATCGGGTTCTACCTCGATCGCCTGGCCGCTGAAGATGTGTGGGAAATCGATCATCGTGCCCTCGTCCCAGTTCGTACCTCCGTCGACGCTGACATGCAGGCCGAGTCCCGGACCGCGCTTGATGAGCGCAAGGTAACCCGAACGCGTCGCCACCAGCGTCGGCCCACCAGCACCGGAGAACGGCGCATAGGTGGCCACGCGCCACGTCTGCCCACCATCGTCGGAGTGCGTCTGCCACATGAATGGGGACCGATAGGGGCGGGACACCGCCACAATCCGGCCGCTGGGAAGCTGGGCCACGGCCGTCTCGGAAAAGCCGCCGCAGGGGCTGTCGGGCAGATCGCCGTCGCGCAGCGTGGCGTCGTCCATCGGAACGGGCTCCGACCACGTGAGGCCCTGATCCTTCGACAGGGTGCAATAGGGCTGCGCCAGCCCGGTCCCCCATGTGCCCTGCCCGCAGTCGGGGATCATGTCGGTGACGCGCGGGTAATTCATATGCGGAAACCCGCGCAGCATCACCGCCAAGAACGTGCCGTCGTTCAACCGGATGCAGTTCAACATGTCACATTCCATCTTCTCGCGGAACATCAGTCCGTCCCAGTCGCCCATCAGCCTGCCGGAGCGCGGCTCGGACAACGTGAGTCCCCTGTCCGTCGAATCATGCAGGACAAAGCGCTTGTCCTTGGCTTCGAAGATGATGCTCCGGAGGAGTCCAGGCTCCAGGGCGAACCACCGCCCCGGAGGCACCGTATCCAGCCGCAAAGGCCCGGCGTACTGTGACCAGCTCCGCCCGGCGTCCAGGGAACGATAGCAGTGCGCCAAGTAATTCTCCATGCTTAATCGATTGGCGCTGAGGGCATCCCGGCCGATGTTGACGCTCATGATAACTTCGCCGTCGGAAAGTCTCACCAGTTGCCCGGGGGTTTGATAATCGCCGAGGTTCAGGTCCTGGACCGGCTCGAACCAGGGCTTTCTCCGGCGGTCCTCCTCGGGCCAGGGGCCGGTCTCGACCGGCTTACCGTCGATCTTCAGGTTGCGGATGCTATACTTCGAGAAGCCGGCGATGCCGACCCGCCCCGCGCCGTAGGTATCGTCCGTTATGCAGGGGCCCTTGACGCCCGCCACCCACATCCGGATGCAGTTCTCCCGGCGCTCGACCTTCAGGGTACGCCACACGTTACCGTGAAACGGCACGTTGGGCACGAGTTCCATCTTGAGGTTGCGGAAGTAGCCGTTGCCCTCAGCGACCGATATGGCGGCATACAGCGCGCGCGCCTGCCACAACTGGCCCCAGTGCGGAATCTGCGCCCAGTAGTAGTGCGCGCTATCCTGAGCGCCGAAGATCAATCCGACGTTCCCGCTGCTCAAGGGCTGCTTGAACTCGCACTCCAGGGTCACGTCGCCAAAGCACAGGTCGGGACGGATCGCCATCGTGTGCGTCCAATAGTCCAGCGCCGGCGGGCGAATCTCGTCCAGATCAGGCAGGAACTCCCAGCGGTTCGAGCGCGGCAGCGCATACAGCGTTTCGTCCCGAGGGGTCGCGATGCCGGCCCGCAGCACCCATGCCGTCAGGCCACTGATCGTCCTGACGACAATGAGGTGCTTGCCGGCCGCGAGCCGCTGGCGGAAGCAGTGGTCCGTGGAGCCGATGTGGGTGTTGTGGAACTTCTTGGACCAGGGAAATCCCGGGCTGTTGCCGATCGAGAGGGTGTCAAAGACGGCCTCTCCGTCGACCCACCACTGCATCCACCAGTCGCAGCCCGCGCCGAAGACCACGTCGGTCTCGCTCCGGACCTCCATCTCCGCCATAGCGTAGACCTGCTGACCGGCCGCGTGCCCACCGAAGAGCGCGCTGAAATCGAGCGTGTCCCCCTCAATTGAGACGTCCTGGCCCTTGAGCGTCTGGTCGCCCACCTTCAGCGTCTCAGGAATTCCTGAGAGTTCATCCACCGCCGCGTCAACCTGCGGGATAGCTTCCTTGTACCACTTGTAGTTCTCCTTGCGCGCCCAGTCGATCTTCGTTGTCTCCGCACTGCTCGGCCCGAAGACGCGCCAGCGCGTGGGGAACTCGACGGCTGCCTTGGCCTCCGATGGCAGGCGCGTCTCGCCCCCTTCACTGCCCACCAAGTCCCACTCCTGTTCGCCAATCCGCAAAAGGCCCATTAGTCTTCCTTTCGTTGTGAGAACCGCCCGCGCGTTGCAGCCATTGCTGGCGGGCGCGCCGCCACATGCGGCCCAAATCCACTTTCAACCGGGCGCCCTCACATGCCGCTTTTGGAGCTGGACATTCTGTTGACCCCCGCCAGCCGAGAGGCTACATTCTCGGGCATTGCCCTCCATTTGGCAACCCGAAAACCGAGTGCGACCAATACGCTGAATTGGAAGCGCCGGTTCGCAAGGTGCCTGGCCTTCCGAGACGTGTCCACAGCCGTGGCCGCTCTTCTCTCTTTCGTCAGGGCCCTGATCGGAGTAAGATGGCGGCGTCAGTGGCTCGCGCTGCGCTTGGCCGCGGCACGCTAACAGTTCCCGACGGAAGCACCCGGCACCTGTTTTGGCAGTATACTCGCGGACTGAGTGGCGGGTTCTTGCATGACGGCTGCACCCGGAGAATGTGGGGTGACATCTCATGGAGAAACGACAGTGAATGAGGGGACGACGGAGCGCGCCATCGTCGTAGCACCGGCGGTCTCGTCGGGAAAGAGGCTCAGGATCATCGTCCCTGCGCACAGCTCGCCCTGGCGGTACCCCTTCGGCCTCTCGCGCCGGCCGGCGCTCGGCCCCGTTTGTGTTGCCACCGCCATCGGCGACGTCGAAGGGTGGGATGCAGAGGTCGTCGACGAGAACAGCTACTGCCCCCCTGCACCCACGGACGCCCAAGGGAGGCCGGACCACGGCGCTCTTCAAGCGACAAGGCCCGCCGATGCCGTCGGCCTCTACGGCGGCGTAACGTGTCTCATCCCCCGCCTGTTCGAGATAGCGAAATTCTACAGGGGCCTCGGCGTGCCGACCATTGCGGGTGGGCGACACTTCGTCGACGAAACCATCGAGGAGGCACTGTGTGAGGGCGTCGATTTCATTGTCGCGGGAGAAGGGGAGGAGGCGATAAGGGAGCTGCTTTCGCACCTGGACGGAGAGAGGGGCAAGGCCGACATCCGGGGCATAGCCTACATGGAGGACGGGCGCGTGGTGCGAACGCCCGAGAGAGAGGCGCTGCCATTGGACAGACTTCCCAAGCCAGACTTCTCGCTCGTGCGACACGCGCGCATTACCGTCTTTCCGATCAGTCGGATCCGGGGCTGCCCCATGCACTGCGAGTTCTGCGCCGTCAGGGGGAGGCCGCGATACGCCTCCGCCGAACATATGATGGCTCAGGTGGCGTCGGCGCACGAGAAGTGGGGAGCGAGGCTGTTCTTCGTCACCGACGACCTGTTCGGGCAGGACCGCGACGAGACCATCCGCCTGTGCCGGATGCTGCAGGATTACCAGAGGCGAGTGGGAACGCGCTTCAGAATGACGGTTCAGATTAGGCTCGACAAAGCCACGGACGGAGAGCTTCTGCAAGCCATGCGCGAGGCGGGCGTAGACAGGCTCAATATCGGCTATGAATCGCCGATCGCCGAGGAACTGAAGGCGATGAACAAAGGCGTGAACCCGGAGGAGATGCTGGCCTTGACGCGAGAGTATCGCCAGGCCGGGTTTCAGGTCACAGGCCTGTTCATCTTCGGTTATCCGCTGGGCGACGGCACGCATTTCGCCATGAGTGCCGAGGAAAGGGTCCGGCATCTGCAGGCATTCATCAAGAAAGCCCGCCTGAGTGAACTAATAGTTTCCCTGCCCCTGCCGTTGCCGGGAACCGAGCTGAGAGACCGGCTTCAGAAGCAGAACAGGCTCTACCCGGCAAGCCAGGTGGGCTGGCAGTACTACCACCCGGGGTTCTCCATTATTAGGCCTGACGAGCCGCTCACGGCGGAACAGATGCAGCGGGCCAGCTGGAGGATCATGAAGAACTTCTACAGGCGCAAGGGCCTCCGCGCGGCCCTCGTGAGCGTCCTGTCTCTCCCCGCCGTGTTTCTTCACCCATTGAGCATCGGGCTACGACTTAGAAGGTGGTTCAAGGCTTGGCCGAGGATCCTGTGGGCCGCCCGGGGCGGTTGGGCGAGGGGGCCGGAGGTGCGCCCGGTTGTCGAGCGTGACTGAACGCCTCTGCCCAAGGCCTGGTGCTTCCACCATTGCCTGTTACTGCCTTGCCCGTAAGTGTCCTCTATGCTACAACTTACCGCAGGATTTCGCAATACCTAACTTCGGTTTGCGGGGGCAACCATGGGCAGGCCAG
>CAZHPE010000205.1:0-4719 GCA_964534775.1 uncultured candidatus Brocadiaceae bacterium | reverse complement strand
ACCGGCACGCACTGGCTGCCGAAGGACTCGGTAATGTCGGCCAAGATGCGCTCGAACTGGACGTTCTCGGCATCCAGGCGCGCGACCAGCAGGATGCGGGCCAGGCCGGCCCTGCCGGCAGCTTCCCACATGCGGCGGGTGTTTAGTTGCAGGCCGTCCGCTGCGTTGATGGCGATGACGGCGGTCTCCACTGCCGGAAGAACCGCCGTGGCCGGGCCGCTGAAGTCCGGGTAGCCGGGGGTATCGATAAGGTTGAACGTGCGGCCCTCATACTCGAAGTTGAAGACGGCGCTCTCGAGCGAGAACTTCCGTTCCTTCTCCTCCGAGTCGTAGTCGCTCAGCGACGTGCCATCGTCCACACTGCCCGCCCGATTCGCCGCGCCGGCCGCGTGCAGGGCGTTGTCGACAAACGTGGTCTTGCCGGCGCCCCCGTGTCCAAGTAGCGCGATATTTCTCGTTTGCAGAACGCTCCGCTTTGCCATTAACTACCTCCAACTCAACGGACCCTTAGCGACCCATCTGCGTGTACGTATCTTCCTCGCCGCGTTTCGACGACGCTCACTCCGGCAGCGGCACGAGGCGCGACGGATGGCGCCGTGCGACTGCCAGGGCCTCGGCCAGCTCGAAACGGTTCTCGTACAGGGCCTTGCCCACGATGACGGCATCGGCGCCGCATTCTCCCAGCCGGCGGATGTCGTCGAGTTTGCCGACCCCGCCCGATGCGATGACGGGCACCGTCGTGGCGTCCAGCAGCGAGCGAACCCCTTCAAAATGCGGGCGCGTCAGCATGCCGTCGCGCGCAACGTCCGTATACAGAAACGCCGCGGGGCTGGCCTCCTCCAGGCGCTGCGCCAGGTCTAACACCGTCACCCCGGAACCCTCCTGCCATCCGCGGACGGCAACCTCCCCGTCACGGGCGTCCAGGGCGACAATGATGCGGCCGGGAAATGTGCGGCATAGCTCGGCCGCCCATTCGGGCTCCGCAGCCGCGCGAGTCCCGATCACCGCGCGCGTCGCACCGGCCTCAAGCACCCGCTCGATGTCCTTCAGCTCGCGCAGCCCCCCGCCAACCTCCACAGGGATAGACAGCGCCCCGAGTATCTTCGCCACCCGGGGCCAGTTCTCGGTCGACTCGCTCAGTGTGCCGTCGAGGTCCACCACGTGCAGCGCCTCGGCTCCCTCGGCCTGCCAGTGCAGGGCCGCCTCAACGGGGCTGGCGTAGTACTCGGTGCTCGCTTCGGGGCGGCCTTGTAGGAGCCTCACGCACCGGCCCCCCTGGATGTCCACGGCGGGAAAGACGATCATTCTCTCATCCCTCGTCACAGGGACATCGCAACAGGGCGGAAGGGGCGATGAGGCGACCGCCCGAAAGCGCTGATTATAGGTACTCCCGCGCGGTCTGTCAACGCGAGCACTATGACTGGTTTGTTGAGGACGTTTGCGCTATGATTTCAAGGTACAGGCCGGGCCGAGCAAGAGCTGAACAGGGGAGGGCGCGGGCGCATGGACTGTCCGAAGTGCAAGGGAACGCCGATGATGGTTGTGGAGCACGACGGCGTGGAGCTGGACCATTGCGCCGCGTGCGGCGGGACGTGGTTCGACCGCGACGAGCTGGGGCTGCTCCTGGAGGGCATGGGACCCGAGGCGCGCGCTGCGCTACCGGATGAGTTGGCTTCCTTGCCGGAGGCCGAAACGGGAGAGACCCGGCGCCGCTGCCCGACCTGCCGCAGGAAGATGCGCAAGATCCGCCTCGGCGGCAAGGGCGGGGTGCTCATCGACGCCTGCCCCCGGGACGACGGGCTCTGGTTCGATGAGGCGGAAGTGTGGGAACTCGCCGAGCAGATCGCGGAAAATCTCCCCGAGGCCCAGGGCAGGGCGGTGAAGTTCATGGGGCGCGTGCTGGGCGCACCGAAGGGACCCGATCGCGAGGAGGGAACATAGCATGGCAGTGGCAGGCGGGACGATCGTCGTGATAGTCGTCGTTGTGCTGGCGGTGCTGATCGCGCTGGCGCTGATAGGGATGTACAACGGACTTGTGCGCCTGCGAAACGCGGTGAAGGAGGCGTGGTCGCAGATCGACGTGCAGCTCAAGCGGCGGCACGATCTGATCCCCAACCTGGTGGAGACGGCCAAGGGCTACATGACGCACGAGCGCGAGACGCTCGAGAGCGTCACGCAGGCGCGCGCGGCAGCCGCCGGAGCCACCGGGGGCGCCGGCGAACGCGGCTTGGCCGAAGGCGGACTCAGCGCCGCGCTGGGCCGGCTGTTCGCGGTCGTCGAGGCCTATCCGGACCTGAAAGCGAATCAGAACTTTCTGGCCCTGCAGGAGGAGTTGACCTCGACCGAGAACAAGATAGGATTCGCCCGCCAGTACTACAACGAGTCGGTGATGCGATTCAACAACAAGATCCAGATGTTCCCGTCCAACGTCGTGGCGGGCATGTTCGGCTTCCGGCAGGCGGAGTTCTTCGAGATCACCGCGCCCGAAGAGCGTGAGGTCGTGAAGGTGGATTTCTCGTAAGGGCGGGCCGGGCGGAATATGTGGGAGCAGATTCGATCTAACAGGCGCAGGTCGGTGGTGCTCGTCGCCGGGATGGCGGCGGTGCTCTTTGCCGTGGGCTACTCCGGGGCCGAGGCCATTGAACCTGGCGCCGGCCTGATCGGGCTTGGCGGGGCGCTGGTGCTGTGGGTGCTGCTGCTGACGATCAGCTATTACGGCGGCGACAACATCTTCCTGTCCGTCGCTGGCGCGCGGAAGATCGAGAAGAACGATCTGCCCATGCTCCACAACGTGGTCGAGGAGATGACCATTGCCTCGGGGCTGGGCAAGATGCCCGACGTGTACGTGATCGACGATGCGGCGCCCAACGCTTTTGCGACGGGACGCGACCCGGGTCATTCGGCTGTGGCCGTAACCAGCGGCCTGCTGACCATGTGCACCCGGGACGAGCTCCAGGGCGTGATAGCTCACGAGATTGGTCACATCAGGAATCGCGACACCCTGCTGATGCTCACGGCCGGCGTGATGGTGGGGTCGATCGTTATCCTAGCCGACGTCGGCGTGCGCGCCATGTGGCTCACCGGCGGGGGACGGTCCAGGTCGCGGCGCCGTAGCAGCAGCGGCGGGGATGGCGGAGGGGCCCAGGTCATCATCGTCGTTGTGGCGCTGGCGTTGATGATCCTCGGGCCGATCGTGGCGCACCTGATCTACTATGCCATATCGAGGCGACGCGAGTATCTGGCCGACGCATCTTCGGCGTCTTTCACCCGCTACCCGGATGGCCTGGCCTCGGCGCTTGAGAAGCTGGCCGCCTCGCCCAAGGAGCTCCGGCGCGCCACGCGAGCCACTTCCCCGCTCTACATCATCAATCCGCTGAAGCGCGCGGGCCTCAAGGCGGCCGACCTTTCGAGCACGCATCCCCCGGTTTCGGAGCGCGTCCGCATCCTGCGCTCCATGGGGGGCGCTTCCATGGCGGACTACGACGATGCGTGCGGCCGCGTGCACGGTCGCACGGTCTTGCCGGCGTCCGCCGCGTCCGCGGCAACGCGGCTGAGCAAGCGCGAACCCGAACGCAAGGAGAAGGCGCGCCAACGCACCCGGGAGGTAAACGATTTCTTCTGGCAGCTTAGCCGCTATCTGTTCCTTGCCTGCGCGTGCGGCACGGTGCTTAAGCTTCCGCCGGATTTTAAGGAGGAGCGCATCCGCTGCCCGCACTGCGGGCTCGTCCACGGGAAGCAGGAGTTCGGCAGCGAGGCGCCATCCCGGGGCGAGTAGGGGGGGGGCAAGGCGCCGACGTCTGAGGCCCGAAGTTGATGGCTGGCATGTCCACCGCTCCGCTTGCGGCACAAGCCCCCTTCTCGGGCGCGGCGGCCTTACCGGCGGGCGAAAGTCGGAAGACGAGATGGGTCATCTCCGCCAGAACGAGCTCGATTTTCCCCGCAAGGCCGGCTTTCTTAAAGACGGGCTCCAAGGCTTGCACGGGATTGCCCGCGAGCGGCAATTCCGTCACGAGCGTGGGCGCACCGGCTTCCTTGTCCATGTAGACGTTCGCCGCGAGCCCGAAGGCCCGACTGAGGGCCACGGTGTCGGCTTCCTTGGCGTCGAACAAGACAACCGTTGTAGCCCGAGGTTTCGCCCAGAGGCGGAGCGCGTCCTGGGCCATGAATACCGCGAAACGCTCCCATGACTCGGAAGAAGGGAGCATGCCATCGGCGCTCTCCCTGTGCCCGATGACGGGGCCGGGGGATTGTGCAGCCTTCGCCCCGGGCGCCCTTCCATACCCCATCTCCCAGTCAATCCGGGCCGCTTTTCCATTTGCGCCGGGAAACCCCGACATCTTCACTTCGGTGACGAGGCCGGCACGCATAGGGGTCGGCGCAACAACCTCGATGCCGCAGCGACGCAGGGCTTTGTTCAGCGAAGCGATGAAATCGCGTTCAGTTTCGGGGGACATGTCCGACGTGAGCGCCAACTCCACAACGGGCGGCCACCCATACGGCCCACGGTGCGCCGGATCGATGGGAAAACCCTCCAGAGGGCGCACCAGGGCCGTGACCCTGACGCGGTAGACCGGCGGGGCGCGATCCGGCACTTCGCCCGCCTCGCGCACGTGCATCTGCTCGATGTACCCTGTTGCCTGCGAGCGCACCAGTCTCTCCTCGAGACGCAGGTTCTTGAGGCGCGTCTGCACGTCGAGAACGATGTGCGCCTGGACAAGG
>CAZHPE010000204.1:0-4800 GCA_964534775.1 uncultured candidatus Brocadiaceae bacterium | reverse complement strand
GCCGGCCCGGCCGGCTCCATGGCGGCCAGGGAGGCGGCGCTGCGGGGCCTTTCGCCCCTGCTTGTGGAGAGGGGCGAATCTCCCGGGGCCGGCAACGCCTGCGGCGGCTTGGTCGCCAGTGCATTGTGCGCTGCGCTCGAGCTGGGCCCGGATGTCGTCGAATGCCGGATTCAGAGGACCATCCTGCGCATCGACTCAAGGTGCGTGGAGTTCAACTCAGAACGCCCTTACTTCATATCCTTTCGGCGCGCCAACTTCGATGCGTTTCTGGCCGAACGAGCCGTCCAGGCGGGCGCTGAGCTCCTGGTCTCGACGCGCGTGACCGGCGTGGACGCGGCCAAGCGCCGCGTGCGGCTCCGGGACCTCGTCAGCGGCCGCGAACACGAGGTCGCCGCGAGAACGATCATCTTCGCTGACGGCCCGCGCACACTCGCGGCAAGTGCCTGCGGGATCGGACACAGGCCCGGCCCGGCCACCACGTGCGGGCTCGTCCTCGAACTTGAAGGTCCTTACGGCGACGGCCGGAGCATTGAGATAATCGTCGACACCGGTGCCGGAGCCACGGGCTACTTCTGGGTATTCCCTAAGCGCGACTGCGTCCAGGTAGGTGTGGGAGCCCCCGTTCACAGCAGCGCCCGGCCGCTTCCCGCCAGGCTCAAGAGCTTTCTGGAAACGCGCCCCGACCTTCGGGAGCGCAAGGTGCTCAGCAGGCGGGCTGCCCTGCTGCCGGGGGGAGTCGCGCGCCGCCTGGTCGCCGACGGTGCGATGGTCGTGGGCGACGCTGCCGGCCTCGTGAACCCCCTGACCGGGGGCGGCCTTATCTTCGCGGTGCTCAGTGGGCAGATGGCCGGGCAGGTTGCGGCGGATGCCGTCATAAGCGGCCAGACGGAGGCCGACTCCCTGCGACGCTACCGCCGGTACTTGCAGCGCACGCCTCAGTATCTGTGGCTCAAGGTCATGGCGTGCTGCCGACGTTCGGTGGGTTTCCTGGACCCGCATCGACCGGCGAGGGCCTATGCAACGATGCTCGAGCGGTACCTTGGCTTCATTCACCTGATGCGTCTGCCCATAAGGCTCCTGCTTCGGTGAGGTCCGTCCGCGGGGTTCGGGCGATGGGGCAGGGGCATGCTGCCATGAATCCGGGAGTGCAGGCGTAAATGACAAGAACAGGGCAGAGCGAGGCAGGGAACCGTTGACGGCGAAGGCCGTCTCAGCTGCGGCGGCGGAGGATCAGCAGCGTGATGTCGTCGTGCTGCGGGGCTCGGTGGGCGAACTCCAGGAGCGCCTCGAGCCCGCCGTCGAGCAACTCGGCGGCGGGCGCGAAGGGATGGTGGCTGACCACGGTCTCCAGACGTGCGATGCCAAAGAAGCCTCCATTCACATTGACGGTATCTGTCACACCGTCGGTGTAGAGTACGAGAGCATCGCCGGGTGCCTGTTCGACCCGGTGGAGGCGGTAATCACTGTCCTGGGAGACCGCCAGCGGCAGGCCGGCCGATTCGAGGTTGCGCATCTGGCCGTCGTGCAGCAGGGCGGGTCGGCCGGGAGGCTTTTCCTTTGCACCTGCCGGGCGAGTTCCATCTCGGCTGCCAGGCGCTCCTTTTCGGCGGTTGTTTCCTGAAGCCGGCGCACGGATACGGCAAGTTCCTCGCTCATGCGATTCAGCGTCGTAGCAAGGTATCCCAACTCGTCGCGGCCACGTACCGGCAGATGCCGCTTTCCGGGTTCCGCCCCCGTTTCGCGCACGAGCTCGGCCATGGCCAGAACGCGGTCGCTGATCCGTCGCGATATCTCGCTGCCGACGATGACGGAGCCGAAAATGGCCAGGTTGATCAACGCAGCCAACGTATTGGGAATATTGGTCAGGCTGATCAACGGCCCCGTGCGCGCGGACGCCATCGTCACGAACCGCCAGCCGAGCCGCGAAAGCCTGGTTTGCGCCATGTGCCACGTTCGGCCCCCGTGCCGGGCGGTTAGGCAAGCGTCTGCCCCCGGGTTCTCCTTCTCGGGTGTCCAATCAGCGAGTTCGGTCGAGGCATTGCGGCAAAGCACCTTCCCCGGCGAAGAGATGAGGCGGAACACGGCTCGCAACTGCGACTGGCCGGTTTCGCCACCGTCTTGAACGCCCTCGTTACCTTTGCCGACGCTGTAGAAGGTGACGACTTGATCCCGGAAGGCCTCCCGCGTCTTCGACGCCATTTCCTGCTTGAGCGCTCCCAGGTCGGCAATTTCCAGTTGCTCAAAGGCTTCCGGGGTCGCGTGCTATTGCTCAAGGAGCCTCTCGCGGCCTTCGTCATTGAGCTCCGGGCGGTCCAACTCTGCCGCCCAGAGCCGAAGCATCAACTCGTGCCGCTCGGTCTCGTTGCGGATTTCGTGGGCTGCCTGACGATTGATCTCGATCGCGACGTGGTCGGCTGCCCTTACCGAGCCCCAGATGGACCAAGCGGCCACCAGCAATAGCGGCAGGAGCCCGGCCGCGACTGCAAGCACCATCAGTTTACCTACCATGGGCAGGTCGGCGAAGTGAAGCCGCGTCCCCCTCCTGTAGGCCACGCTCGTGCCGCCCCAGAAGCTCTGACAGAATAGCGGCCCGCGCACAATGATCGGCGAGGCCGCCTTTAGGAGCGCCGGCGCAAGAAACAGGCATGGCAACGTGTTGCCGCCAAACCAGGTCAGGAGCTTGCCAAGCCAGGAACCCAGGCCGAGGCCGGGTTCCTCCATGCCAAGGGTGCGGATGTAGCTCTCCGTAACGCCCACTGTGCCGCCCAGCGCGTTGCCCAGGATGCAGCCGACAAAGATCAAACCAAGCCAGTCTCGCCGACTCCTGAGGCGTGGGCCCAATTTGTGGTAGCGGAACCAAAGGCCGGCCACGCAGCACTGCACAGCGTTGGCAGGGATGTAAAGGAAGGGAGAACCGCCCACTATGCCGTTTCCGAGCATGGGGCCGATGATTCCGGCAAGGGCCCCGTAGATCCCAAACAGCTCGTGAAGACGATCTGAAGCGCAGCCGCAGGCCAGAAGCTGACGATCGCCGTCCCGTCGGGGGAGGAAAGCTGATGCTTCCCGGCGTGCAGGTGAGCGTCACCGGCACGAGGAGGAGGACGGCCAGCATCAGGTACCGCGGGCCGGATCGTACCTTCCGGCCGGGCCCGACGGACCAGACGGCCTCGGCGTCGGGCGGATCAGGCGGCAAAAGGAGCGGTTCCTCGCTCAAGAGCTTGTCTGCCTTATCTCAGAATAGAAGGCCGGACTTGCCCGGCGGCATCGGCAATCATCACGAGCCGTCTGCCCGAACCTGCCGCGCATTCCGTCCATGAGGGCTGCGACGCGGCGCGAACCGCGCCCGCAATACCTCGACCCCAAAGCCACGCTCTGATGAACCCTGCCATTGTGCCGGCATGTTGGCGCCTCTCAGGCGGCCCGTCAACCGCAATTTCCCGGTTGGCACATCCGGGGGCGCGCCCTTGTCAAACGGCAGCTTGTTTGGTATCCTCCTGCCAAGGCTTGGGTGACTCGCCGGGCCGACCAACCCTCTATCTGACGTTCTGAGAACAGGAATTGCCATGGCGCCAAAGGCTGACTCGACATCGCGGCCGGACCCCATCCCAGAGTTCACTCTTATCGCGATCGGGCTGGGCGTCCTGCTCTCGCTCGTAATGTGCGCTGCGAACACCTACGTGGGGCTCTACGCCGGGATGACCGTATCCGCCAGCATCCCTGCGGCGGTCATCTCCATGGGCATCCTGCGCGGGGTCCTGCGAAGGGGGACCATCCTCGAGAACAACATCGTGCAGACTGCCACCTCGGCGGGCGAATCCATAGCTGCCGGCATCATCTTCACGGTCCCTGCGCTGCTGATAACCGGGATATGGATGGACTTCCACTACTGGCAGACCACCCTGGTGGCATTGCTCGGCGGGCTGCTGGGCGTGCTCTTCATGATCCCGCTGAGGCGGGCGCTCATAGTCGAGGATAAGGAACTCGTATACCCAGAAGGCGTCGCATGCGCCGAGGTGCTGAAGGCCGGCGAGGAGCGTGGGACGGGCATCGTTCTCGTACTCATGGGACTGGTGCTCGGCACGGTGTTCAAGCTGCTGATCTCCGGGTTCTCATTCATCAAGGACACGCTGGAGGGCGCTGTAGGCCTCGGGAAGACCGCCGTCTACTTCGGGAGCAACATGTCCCTCATGCTTGTCGGGGTTGGATACATCGTGGGTCCGAACATCGCGACTCTAATCTTCATCGGCGGCGCGATTGGCTGGGTGCTGGGGACTCCGATCTATGGGCTGGTCTACGGGCTGCCTGCCGGGCCGTTGACCAATGCGTTCCACGACATCTGGAGCGCGCAG
Source organism: uncultured candidatus Brocadiaceae bacterium (assembly GCA_964534775.1). Taxonomy (GTDB): domain Bacteria; phylum Planctomycetota; class Brocadiia; order SM23-32; family SM23-32; genus CAZHPE01. Next base: position 451 of record CAZHPE010000204.1, on the reverse strand, counting down.
ATACGCTACATGGGCGTGGGGGCCATGGTGGTCGGCGGCGTCTGGTCCATAATCAAGGTGCGCCGGAGCATCGTCCGGGGGTTCCGGGGCGCCGTGCTCGGCTACCGGGCCGCAGAAGCCGGAGGAGTCGAGAGGACCGATCGGGACCTTTCCTCGAGGCTGATCGGCTTGGGCCTGATCGTGGTTGCCATCCCGATCTTCATCCTGTACCGCCAAATGACGGGCGGGACAGGCACCGGCCTGATCGCCGGAGTCTCCATGATAATCGCCGCCTTCTTCTTCGTCGCAGTCTCAAGCTATATCGTGGGCCTTGTGGGCAGTTCTAATAACCCGGTCTCCGGCATGGTCATCATCACCGTGCTCTTCGCCTCGGTCCTCCTGCTCGCCTTCGGGATGACCGGTGCGCGGGGCGCCCTGGACCCGGCCGGCGTCATGTCGATCCTCGCCGATC
>CAZHPE010000203.1:0-4857 GCA_964534775.1 uncultured candidatus Brocadiaceae bacterium | reverse complement strand
TCATGAGGATGCAGTACCTGCGCGTGACGCCCTCGGGCCTGCAGCCCCTGAGGCCGTAGGCGCCTAGCCATGCATGGCGTATTGCGCGTTAGAAAACGGTCGACTCACGACGGCCCCGCCCACGGGTGCCCCCGAAACCGAGGTCAGGTCTTGCGGAACCCCCACACAACCTGTACCATTGGCAGGACGTTACGCGCAAGCGCGTGAGAGCCAATAGCGCAAGCTGCTGCATCGCAGGTGAAAGGGTACCCGTTCGCACCTGTTACCATGATGAACGCTATCTCACTTCAGGAAGGCCGTTGGCAGCCAGGAGCTGATGGATGCTGGACCCAGAGCTTGCGATTGCCTCTTGATGCACGGCTGTATGTGCCATGCGAAGACGGACGGATCGTGGAACGCAGGACACTGGCAGAGGATGCTCTGCCCTGGGGTGGCCGGCTCCGTGCTTCGTGCATCGGCGTAGAGTTGGACGGAGCTGCCCTGCAGCTAAGCCTCCGATGCCCGAAGAAAGCCTTCTTGACCGCCGAGGTGCGGCGTGAGCCTGGCTCCTTTCTGTTGTCATTGACGTTCAGGCATGCATCTTATGCCCAGGACGAGCCGGCATGCCCCCCTCCTGAACTGACCCTGCGCGAGCACAAGCACATGGCTGACGTTTGGAGGGATTACCGCGAATGGATGGACCAGGCGTGGCCACGTGCGTCCGCCTTCGCACCAGACTGGACGAGGAACCTGCCGGCTGCGGTATTTGTCGAAATGTGGACCGGCAAAGGAACCATCACCCATACTTTCGACGACTTGGTGCGCTTGCTGGGCTCGATGTGTGAAAAGGCGGTCCCGAGGGGCACCCTGCTATACTTCTGGGGTTTCCACGGACCGTTCGACACAAGGTATCCGGAATACTGGCCTGCGGAGGAACTTGGGGGCGAAGCCGGCCTGCTTCGCGTCGTTGAAACTGCCGCACGTCTGGGATACCGGTTGATGCCGCACCTGAACTATTGGGGATGCGACGGACGCCTGTCAGTCTATAAGCAGTTTCGAGAGGAACAGGTTCGTGACAAGAGCGGTGAGCCGCAGGGATGGCGAACCGAAGGTGAACCGCCAATAGAGTACATTCGGCCATCTTGTGACGCCTGGCGCAACCTGATGGCGGGCACCTGTCGCCGATTCGTCTCGCGGTTTCAGGTGGATGCGCTGTTCCTCGATCAGATCGGCTGGTTCGCGGATGATCCTCAGTGCGATTTCGATCGTGCTACCGCGCAGTACATCGAGTCCATCCAAACGGCCTGTCCCGGGGCCGCTCTGGCCGGCGAGGTCTTCCACGAACGCTGTCGATCGCTGCCCCTCTGGCAAGCATGGGGAACACCGTGGTGCGGATTGCCCGTCCGAGAAGATCTGGAACATGCCACGATGTGGCGCGATCTGTTCTCTGGTGACTTCGTCATGCTTGCCCATATGGGAATGCCGGGCGCTGTCCCCATGCGCGACAGTTGGCCAGCCTACTACTGGTATGTTGAGCACTATGGCGCGGTCGAGGCCACAGAACGCGCAAACCGCTGGCACCGGCGCATCGGCGCGGTACCATCCGTCCGCGTGAACTACAGGGAATTCGGACTCGACGACGTGGCTGCCGGAATCCTGACCGGGCAAGCCTGAGAGACGCAAGGATGAGCGTAGACAGATCGAAGTGATGAACGGCAGCGCGTGGGAAGCAGCCAGCGCCTCCTCCAGCAACTGCTGCCATGCCGGTGAGGGGCGCGGAATGAGCCTTTGACACCGGCATCTTGCTTGAATGACCATCGCTGCGACAGGCGAGCCCCCCCCCCGGCCATGAAGACGGTGCGGAAAGTGAGTCGACTTTGCCCCACAAGGCGCATTGCACCGTCGGACACGGCCGGTTCACGACGCCCCGGCTCATCGATGCCACCGAAACCGATGCAGGGCATTGCAAGAGCCGGACGCTGGCTGTAACATGGGAGTCACATATGGCCAACGGCCTGACGGTCAATGACGGAAGCACCGTTTCGGAGACCAAGGAGGAGTGAATGATACGCATTGGCGGAGCGACGTTCAGCTTCGGCGACATACCGCTGGAGGCGTCTGCGGACATCCTGCGGGACATCGGGTTCGACCTGGCGGACGTAGGCGCCGGGTGGGGCAGCTACCACCAAGTTATGCCGCAGGAGGCCGTAGATGACCCTGACGGCCAGGCGCAGCGGCTGCGCAGGGTGATGGGCCAGAACGGTCTCGGCATCTCCGAGTTGTTCATCATGCACTTCGGAAAGCCGATCAATCACCCCGATTCGGAAGTGCGCAACTGGTCCCGCGGCATGTTCGACGGGATCACGACCTTCGCCCAGAAGGCTGGCTTCGAGAGCGTCATGTTGATTCCCGGTCACGTGCATGACGAGCTGGGGCAAACGGCGGAGCAGGCCTTTAATACATCCGCCGAAGAACTGCGCGCGATGGTGGCCGTGGCTGCTCGGAAAGGCCTGCAGTGCAACATCGAGCCCTGCGCCGGGTCGCTGGCCGAAAGACCGGCCGATGCCATCAGGCTGGTGAAAGCCGTGCCGGGGTTGGGACTCACGCTCGACTACGCCCACCAGGTGCAGCTCGGCATGGGACACGATGAAATCGAGGTGCTGCATCCCTATGCGAAGCATTTCCACGCCAAGCAATCCGCCCCTGGCCAGTTCCAGGCCAAGCCCGACGAGGGCGTGATCGACTTCGCCCGCCTCGTTCGCAAGCTGAAGGTTGAGGACTTCGACGGGATGATCTGCGTAGAATTCGTCACGAGCCCGCCGCTCCTGGACGTCGGCTGGGACTTCAAGCGCGAGACGGCGCGGCTCAAGGAGATTCTCGAGGAGGCCCTCGCCGAAACGTAGGGAGCATATACTTAGCGCTCCCGTCACTGACTGTTGCTAAGCCGCCGCGAGACCCTGGGCGAGCCGCTGAGGCCGCCCTCGTACTGGGAGCGCCCCACGCGGGCACTGCACGTTCGGACATGGCAAGACAATGGGCAAATGGAGAAACATGATCATGACGGCAAGCGAGAACAAGATGGAGACGCGGATTGAGTCAATGTCGGATTGCAGGCGCAAATATCCTACGGCGGCGGGCCGCGCCGGCCTGCTGCTTGCGATAAGCCTCGTCTGCTCAACAGCCTGGGCAGGAGGAGGGATGGAGAAGGCGTTCCCGCTGGTGCCGGAAAGAGTAATAGTGGATAGCAGTCTTCCGCGGCACTCTGCCCCCCGGCCGCCTGACTATTCACTTTTTCTGACCGATGGCGTGCGTACGCCTTCGGGTGAGTGGGCCTCGGCCGAGACGAACCAACCGCACTGGATAGAATTGCAGTTCACAAAGCCGGTGACCATTCAGACGGTGGCGATCTTCTGGAACGTAGAGGGGGAAACTACGTGGACCTCGCAAAGATACGGTCTTCAATCCTGGGATGGACAGAGGTATCAAGACATTCTCATCGTGGATAGTAATCCCGTGTCGGCTATGACAGTCCACAACTTTACTCCGGTAACTACGACAAAGCTGAGAATCTATCAACCGGCGGGCGGCGGGCCGGAAAAGCGGACGAATATCATGTGGGTGGCGGAGGTTGAAGCCTATGATTCTCTGAAGCCGAAAGCGGATTTCGTCGGCGCTGCGGATATGAAGATGCAGGAAGAGATAACTGTCGGAGTATATGATTTTAAGGACTCCGCGTCGGACCACCCTCAGGAAATAGTCAGGGCTCTCGTCGGACTTGGCAAACGGACCATACGCATGGAGAACTTGGACGACAGGGAGCTGAAGGAGTGCCCGGTGGTGGTTCTGGCCGGGGGAAGGTATCTCCCGAATACGCCGCTGCTCATGGACTACGTCTATAACGGTGGCGCGGCGTTGTTCCTGTACAATTCGTGCGGCAGGGCCTCTGATCCCTTGTTTCCGGACGTCTGGCGGTTCAAGGGCATGGGCACAACTAATTTCGTGGTCAAAGACAAAGACCATACGGTTACGAAAGGATTGCCCAACAATTTCGGCCTTGCGTGTTCCAGTCACGTATACATGGACGCGGGGAAGCTGGGCACTGTGTTGCTCGCTGACGAGGACGGTAACGCCGTGGTCATAGCCGGCAAGGTGGGAAAGGGCAAGGTTCTGGCCATGGGCAACTTCCCTGCCGACGGAAAGATGTCCGCTGATCGCTCCCATGGTCCACATAGCCTGGTAGGCGGAGAATTGGCTCTGTTGAAGAACGCTATCGAGTGGCTCGCCGAGGGCGCGACGAGGACAACCGAGTGGCGGCAAAGCGCAATCGCAACCGCCCGCGAAAGCAAGGGCGAGCAGTTCACCGACGTGACCGACGTCTGTGGGATGGCCAACGCCGGTCTGAGTAAGACCGTGGCTATGGGCGATGTTGACAATGATGGCGATCTTGATATCTTTGCCACTGTTATGAGTGGGGCGGGCAACCTGTTTTATCGCAACGATGGCAAATGGAACTTCACCGAGATGGCCGCCGCAGCGGGTGTCCTCCTTCCACACAGTGGGGTAGGTTCTTTTTTCGGTGATGTGGACGGCGATGGCAACCTTGACCTGTTTGTCAGCTCGGAGTCGTCGCGTTCAGGGCTGCGCAACATGCTCTACCTCGGCGACGGGCAAGGGAAGTTCCGGGATGTGACCGACAGAAGCGGCCCTGGCCTTTCGCGGAGCCCCGCATCTGCGATGGGCATTTGGGCCGACATCGATCATGACGGAGACCTTGACCTTTATCTGATTGCATATCCCGAACCCAACAGGCTGTACCGCAATAGGGGGGACGGAACATTTGAGGACGCGACGTCAGCCTTTGGTCTAAGCGGTCTGGGC
>CAZHPE010000202.1:0-4862 GCA_964534775.1 uncultured candidatus Brocadiaceae bacterium | reverse complement strand
ACTGCGAACCGTCGGCAGGAAGGCCTGACCGACATTGGAAAATAGAGAACGTCGGTTAACAGGGCGTCTAAAGAACCGAGGCCGGCGCCGTACGATACAGGATGTCGATGCCTCTCGTTCAGGCCGTTACAGGTAGTCTTGGGAGGGACGTGATAAGCGCAAGAGAAAAGGCCGTATGGGTGCTGATGGCGATGGTGCTGGTTGTGGGTTGTCATCGTGGATCCCAAAGCGATGCGGCGCAAGAGGAAGAGGAAACCGGCCAGCCGAGCGCCGTTGCAGCACCAGATGAGGGAAAGACCGGTCCGCCAAGCACTGCGGCCGTCGCCTGGAGCAAGATCGACGCAGGGGCCATCCTGATCGACGTCAGGACGGGGGTCGAGTTCGATGCCGGCCATCTTGACGGCGCCATCAATATCCCTTTCGACACGATAGCCGCCGGGATCACGGCCGCAGCAAGCGATACGGACGCGGAGATAGTACTCTATTGCCGCACCGGCCGAAGGTCCGCCCTTGCGGCTGAGTCGCTGCCGCCACTCGGCTACCGGAACATCTTCAACGCCGGGGGCTACGAAGACCTGATGCGCGCCCGCCAGTAGGCGTAAGTCGCACGGGCCGGCCGGGAGGCGGGGGTCCCCATGGGGCGGACGGCGGGGCCGGTCACTTGTCACTACGCCTGAACAGGCGCAGCGGACTCAGGCGGAACAGCAGCCTGTTCTGCCGGTGCGCCTTGGTGTCCTTGACCTTGAAGCCGGTGTGCTCTTCGAGCCAGTCCGCGACGCTATCGTAGTGACGCGACCAAGGGCGGACGCCGTAAGCGTGCCCCTCGGCTACTACGAGCAGTTGGAGGTCGCCCCAACTGTATTCGAGTACCCAGTCGATATCCTCCGCCCTGATCGGCTCGTACCGTCCCAAAGGCCTCTTGCCGAGCAGGGCCCCTTCGTTCAGCTTCAGTCCGCCAGCGAACCAGACGAACATAGGCAACCCAGTTCTGTCAGCACGGGATTACGTCGTGCTTCCATCGCCAACCGTTCTCGTCCAGCCCACGACGACTCCTTAATGCTACAACTTTCCGCCCCTCTTCGCAACCTCTGGTTTTGCGTGAGTCCAGCCGTGAAATCCCTGGTTCCTTTTCAGGCCCTCCCGACCTTCACGAACCGTCCGTCGCCGTCGGACGATTCCAGGGCAGCCAGTATGGTATGCAGCGTCTGCTCGGCCTCTTCGACGGTGCAACGCGGCGTGGCCTTGCCCTGGATGCAGTCGATGAAATGCTGGGATTGATCGCGCATCACGTCATCGCGTTCCCCCTTGCGCTCGCGGCCCCGAATCCACTCGCCCGTCCGGGCCTCGAAGATCTCCAGCGCATCCGAGCCGAAGCTCATCTGCATGGTGCCGGCGTCGGCGATCATCTGGAGCCGCACGCTCGTGTCGCGCTGAAAGAGGCAGATGCCTAGTTGTGCGACCTGCCCGCCGGAGAACCGCATGGTGACGAAGGCCGTGTCCTCGGTCGCGATGTCCTCCAGCCCCAGCCGCCACCGCTTGGCCGAGACCTCCTCGGGCGGGCCGAAAACCCACTCCAGGAAGTTGACGAAGTGAACGAGGTGGTCGGGGATGGCGCCCCCGCCCGTCTCAGTCTTCTGCGCGTACCGGGGCGGGTAGTCCTTGCGCATGCGCGGCCAATACTGGCCGCAATAGAAGTTCACCACGCGCACCACACCCAGGTCCGCCGATTCGACACGCTGCTTGATCTCTCGGATCAGCGGGTCCGTGCGAAGCGTGAACGCCACCGAAACCACGACTCCCTTCTCATCGCGTAGGCGCTTGAGCGCGTCGACGCCGTCCAGCGACATGGCCAGGGGCTTCTCCGTAAGCACGTGCGTCCCGGCCGATACCACGTCCGTGGCGATGGGCACGTGCAGATTAGCCGGCACGCAGATGACCACCCCGCCGAAGGCGGACAGGTCCGCCTCGCGGTAGTCCGGGTAGGAAGCCCCCACCTCGTACTTGGCGGCGATCCGCTCACGGGTGGCCGGATTCACCTCGGCGAACGAGCAGCGCACGCCATCGATGCGAAGAAAATTCCGCAGGTGCCGTTCGCCGATCGAGCCGACACCGATGATCAGGAAATGCATCGCGTCACCTTTCTGCCGGGAGTCCCGTAAAGATCAAGGCCCTGGACGTCGTCCACGACATCCCATGTCGACGTCGACGCCCGCCGCGCTTTTCGACCGATAGTATAAGAGGGGAACAGTCCTCGGGCCACGGGAGACCGTTGCAGAGTCCCCGCATTCAGGAGGTTCGTCTGGAGCTGCCTTGGTGCTACTATGACTTCGTCCGGCCACACGGCGGGCCGAAGTTCGGACGGGAGACGCTAACACCGGGCATGCAGGCGGGGTTGGCCGCCGCGGCTCACCCACCGCGACGTCTTCACGGCCGTGGGTGCCTTTCTCTCTTTCGTCGCGGCCCTGATCGGAGTGAGATGGCGGTGTCAGACGGTCATCCTGTTATCCTGTCAGAATGCCGTTCCCTACGCTCCGGCGCGCTACTCGGGCGCCGAACCCGTCAGGCGGCGGCAGGCCTCGCAGTAGCGTTCGGCCGTCCTCTCGACGACTTCCGGCGGCAGCGAGGGGGCGGGAGGCGAGTGGTCCCAGCCCGAATCGTCCAGCCACTGCCTCACGTACTGCTTGTCGAAGGCGAAGGGCGATGAGTCGGGCCGGTGGCTGTCGGCAGGCCAGAAACGGGATGAGTCGGGCGTCAGAACCTCATCGACGAGCATCAGCCCGCCCGCGTGCAGGCCCCACTCGAACTTCGTGTCGGCGATGATAATGCCGCGCCCGGCGGCATACTCGGCCGCCTTCCCATACACGGCGATGGAGCGCCCGCGGATGTCCTCGGCCATGTCCCTGCCGACAATCTCGGCGGCCTCATCCATCGTCAGGGGCTCGTCGTGGCCGCTTGTGGCCTTGGTGCTGGGGGTGAAGATGGGTTCGGGGAGCTTCTCGGCCTGGCGAAGCCCCGCCGGGAGACTGACGCCGCAGATCTCGCCCCTCTCCTGGTACTCCCGCCAACCCGAGCCCGCCAGGTAGCCGCGCACCACGCACTCCACCGGCACCACATCCGCCCGCCGCACCAGCATCGAGCGGCCGCGCAGGAGCTCGGCGTGAGGCGCGACCTTAGGGCCCATCTCGCCCGGGTCCGCGGCGATCAGGTGGTTCGGCGCCATTTCGCCCAGGTGGTCCAGCCAGAACAGCGTCAGGGCCGTCAGCACCTTCCCCTTCCAGGGAATGCCGGTAGGCAGGACGCTGTCGTAGGCGCTGAGGCGGTCGGTGGCGATGATCAGCAGGTCCTCGCCGACGCGGTAGACATCGCGCACCTTGCCCCGGTTGAACAGTTCCAACCCCTCCAGATTCGTCTCCATCACCACCTGCGGCGTATCCATCCGTTCGCCCCTTCATGGGTCAGAAAGGTCTTTGCCCGCCACCACACGCCCCCGAATCATAGCCGACCGCGTCGCACCCGGCAAGCGAAGCCCCAGACCCGCTCGTGCTCGCTCTCGCCCCGAATGCAGAGCCGCACGTCGCCGCCACCTTGAAATACGCGATGATTTTCAGCACGCCCCAGGTCAGCGCGCCACAAAACGCTATGAAAAGGCCGAACGCAATAAGCCTGGGATCGCGAGCCGGGGTATAAATGATGAGCAGAACGCCTGCGGCCATGGCCACAAAGGCGAGGGTCGCCCCCAGCCAGAACGGCCTGTTTGCTCGTTTAAGTTGGACGCCGAGAGCATCGACGGGTTCTGCTTCACAGGCTTTTGCGGCCCAGTCGGTTGCATCTGGAATCCTCCTCCACCCCCGCCGTGCGGGATGCCGTTCTTCGGAATGAGTGCTGAATGTTAGATTTGCCTAAACCCAGGAGTTTACGACAAGGTGTTCCCTACGATCGTGCCAAGTAACCGCGTCAGCTCCTCCTCAAGCTCCCTACAGACGTCTGAGACTCCCGTCCCGGCATGAGCGGTCTCGTGTAACAAAGTCCCGGCATAGTCCTCAAGAGTTCTCAGTTGGTCCCTTTTGATGATTATTGCCCCCGTTGCTTCGTCCCCAAGTCCTTCCGCTTCCCTCAGAGAACTGGGGTCCAGCCTCATAGTCTCCGACATCCTTACCCTCTTGACCTGCGGGGGCTTGCCACCCGCAAGAGCCAAGATATTGTCGGTCATTCTTAGGACGCGCAACTCGTTAGGGGTCAAGTGATTCTCGTCAACAAAATAAAAGCTGAAACTTCTGTTCCACTCTGTCCTAAACTGCTCGATGTCCATAATCGCATTGCCCGACACATCAAGCATCCCTTTTGTCTTGCGCTCTATACTCTCGGGGACTGTGACTATGTCGTAGTCATCTGCCCTCGCCCGATCAACGACCTCCATCGCAGAGATGAGTTCAGTCGGCGTAAGAAACACCACCTTCTCGGCAACGTTTAGCAACTGACAGGCGTGAACACTGACATCTGTCCATGCCGGCTCGTCGTGAAGCGCCCCGGTTTCATATCCTCTCAGGCCCTCAACAAGCCGCTTGGCAACGGTTGTGCTTGTACATGCAAGAAGGATAGATTTCACCCTGTCGGAATAGGCGGTCCGGCCAACGTTGCTGCGTTCTCTATTCAGCGCCTTTCTTATGCCTTTTGTTAGCGAGGTTATGTTATCCCGCATTTCCCAGATGGCCCTATCTTTCGGCCGTGGCAGAGTGTAGAAGGGTGCCCCAGATGGTGTTCTGAGCGTGTTTCGGGGGTCCGGAGCGGGAACATCCAATGGGGCAATGCAGCCCGAGGTGAAAGTAGTCGGTCCATGGTCCTTTTACGATACGGCGAGTCGG
>CAZHPE010000201.1:0-4871 GCA_964534775.1 uncultured candidatus Brocadiaceae bacterium | reverse complement strand
AACACGCCCAGAACGCCCTCTGGGGCACCATTCTTCGCTCTGCCACGGCCGAAAAACAGGACCATCTGGGAAATGCGGGCCTGATAGGATGAGTCGTTGAGCGAGGCCGTCTAAACGCTGGGCACTGCCTGAACCCAACCGGTGACGACGTCTGCGCTGCTTATTCGCGGCCGAGCGCCGGTTCCGTACGCCCCGAACGTAATGGGTTGCTCGCTTGTTCCGGAGGACGAAATGACAAGGCGCTCTCGCCAGACGGCGCCGCGCTTCAGCAGAATGCTATCGCCGGGGTTGAAGGCCATGGCGCTGACCTTGTCCAGGGTCCGCCATGCCGTAGCGGGTGAAAGCCCGTCGTCGGCGCCGCTCCCTCCTGCGGCGTCGACGTAGTAGGCGCCACTTGACGGCGCAAGAGCGGCCTCACTCTGCGCGTCCACTGCTGCCGGATTCGCTGTCGACGCCTCGGATGCGGTGTAGGTCTGCGTGCTCGGTGAAGCGCCGTCCGCCTGCGTTTCGCCAATCGCCTTACGGACTGCGCTCCCAGCAGCCCCCTTGAACATGGCCATCCCGGGTAGCAGCAGGCAGGTCGCCAGCGCAAGGACTAACGCGTATTCCACCAGGCTCTGCGCCCGCCTGTCATCCGGGAAACGGAAACGCATATCCATTTTGGCACACCACCCTCTGGAATACAGGGCCAGAGGCGCGCATATCCCCGTTCATTGGTCTCAGTCGGCCTGCGAGGCCGATGGAGGGGTAACTGCATGTCCCACGGGGGCCTCTTGAATGCCTGTCTCTCACCTCCATGGCCTTGCAGGAAATGTTGTGCCTTCCGTATCTCATGTCTTGGCGCGAGACACGCCACAGGCCGGGTCAGGGGGCGGGGGGGGGGCGCCGCGCGCCTATACTTCCTTAATCTCATAGCTGCGATGGCCGAGGCCGAGTTGCTCGGCATAGCGCATCGTCAGCTCGCTGTCCATTTCAGGGAAGAGGGCGCGGTATTTGTCGGCCCCCTTCTCATGCGCGCCGGGCAACTTGCTGGCCCCGATGCCCTCCTGCGCGTTGATCGTGTCAAACGTCGCCTGCTCCAGGGCCACCGGGTCCCTCGAGGCGAAGACGCCCACGTCCGGCACGAATGGGCGCTCGCTCGTGTTCCCGCAAAGACACCCCGGCGTGACGTCCAGAAGAATGGCGTAGAAGAGGCACTTGTCGCCCTTGTTCTTCAGCACTGCGAGCGTGTATTCCACGATGCGCTTCTGGAGCAGGCCCGGCTCGTTACCCCATCGTATGGCGATGGCCCCATGCGGGCACGTGACGGTGCACTCGCCGCAGCGGATGCAGATATCGCCGTCGATCTCCGCCTTGCCCCCGGCCAGTTCTATGGCGTCGACTGGGCAATAGCCCACGCATTCGCCGTCGCCGACGCAGCTCTCATGGTCGACCGTCGGCGGGTCTTTCTGCGAGTGCATGGCCTGTTTCCCGCCGCGGCTGCCCAGCCCCATGCCGATGTTCTTGAAGGTCGCGGCCAGCCCCGTGCCACCGTGCCCATGCACGTGCGCAAGGCTGATGAAGGCGTCCGCGTGATAGGCCTCCGCGCCGATACGGGCACTCTTGCATTGTTCCTGATTGATGTCAACGTCCACGTACGACTTCCCTGTCAGGCCGTCCGCTATGATGATCGGCGCATCCACGACCGAGTACGCAAAACCGTTCCGGATCGCCGTCTCGAGGTGCGCTGCCGCGTTGGAGCGCCCGCCGACGTAGAGGGTGTTCGCGTCGGTGAGGAACGGCTTGCCTCCGACGGCCTTCACCTGCTCCACCACCCCGCGCACCAGGGGAGGGCGCATGTAGGCGGTGTTGCCGATCTCGCTGAAGGTCAGCTTCAGGGCCACCAGGTCTCCCTTGGCGATGATCCCAGCGCCGCCGGCCTCCTTGAACAGATTGCCCATCTGAGCCACCAGACTCTTGCGTGTCCTGGAGACCTCTGCGGAAGCGAAGAAAACGGTGCTGGGCATATCAACACTCCTCTTGCTGCTCGATTGCGGTGCGCGCGCCACGGCCGGCGATTTGTCGGGGCTCTACTGGCGCAAGGATAGCAGCACGTTCGGGCGGGGTCAAATACCTGCGCCGTACCTCGGGGCCGCAGCAGGAGGATACCGTCATCATCTTCATTTGACTTCGGTCATTCATTAGGCATAATTTGGGCGCTTGCCGTAGAGATCCCTAAGCCCGCGAACGGGAGGTTTGGTAAATGGCCGAGCACGACGTGCTTCCGGTCCGCGCCTATCTGATCCACATGACGCACTACGACCCCCGGTGGATTCAGCGCAAGGATGTTGAGGAACCATTCGACCTCGAAGTTGGCCTCGAACTCGTCGATGCCATGGCCGAAACAGGCCTGAACCTACTCGTCATAGACTGCGCCGACGGCGTCAAGTACGAGTCCCACCCTGAACTCGCCCGGCACTACAGCGTGCCGATGAGCGTGCTGAAGGACTTGGTGGACCGCGCCCGTTCACACGGCATTGAAGTGATGCCGAAGCTGAACTTCGCCCAGAGCTCCCTCCATGAGCATAACCACTGGTTCCGGCCGCACCACTTGCTCTTCGACAGCGAGGAGTACTGGAAGCTGGCGTTGGAGCTCGTCGACGAGCTGCACACCGTTGTGCAGCCGCAGCGTTTCTTCCATATCGGCATGGACGAGGACCACTGGCGCAGCTACCGGCAGTACGTCAAGGCCATCGATACGCTCGAAGAGGGCCTCCGAGAACGCGGCATGCGTACTGTCATCTGGAACGATTCGGCTTGTATGTGGCCCGAGGCGGAAATACACAACGACAAGTCGTTAGAGGCCGAGAAGTCAATTTCCCGCGATATCGTTCAGGTCCTCTGGGACTACGCTGAAGTGGTGCCTAGTATCCTCCAGCGCATTCGTGGCGAGGGATTTGAGCTCTGGGGAGCGCCCGGCAGCAGCCCCGCGCTCATCGAGAAGATGCGGGACGCCCTGCTGGAATGCGGCGGGACAGGCATCGTCGTGACGAGTTGGACCCCCTGCGTGCAGGCCAACCGCGAGACACTGCTCGACGCCCTCCGCGAACGAGGGACACTGTGCAGCGGGGCGCGGTAGGCGTGAACCTGCGCCGCGGCCGAGGTCTTTGTCCGGGGGGAGAGAGGGCCGATGTCGGAGCGCCTGATCGAACTGGTTGAGAAGGCCGGCAACCCTCGCGTTGTGGTTGTGGGCGATCTGATGCTCGACCGCTACGTGTGGGGCGACGCGATTCGGGTCTCGTCGGAGGGGCCGATCCCGGCGTTCAGAGTGCGCGCAAGGGATGGTCGGCCCGGCGGGGCGGGGAACGTGGTGGCTGCGGCCCTCACTGGCTTGGGCGCGGAGGTTTCCGTCTGCGGCGTGCTCGGCCGGGACCGGCAGGGCGATGCCCTCGCAGATCAGCTTCGCAGCCCTTGCTCCGGCACGGATGGCATCGTGGTGGTTGCGGGCGTCCGAGCACCGTCAAGACGCGTTAATCGGCTATGTCCAGAGCGTGGGGCGCGGCGTCCAGCACATGCTGAGCCCGGCGCGAGGCGCTGTCGACGGGCTGCGGAGGCTTCAGGAGGCGGGATACCTGCCCATAGTCACCACCAATCAGTCGGGCGTGGCGCGGGGATTCTTCCAGGAGACAGAGCTTGTGACGTTCAACGAGCACATGGTTACCATGTTCGCAGAGCAGGGGGTCAGAATCGATGGCGTCTACTACTGTCCGCACCATGCGGAAGGGGTGGTGCCGGGCTACTCGTTCCGGCGTGACTGCCGCAAGCCTGCGCCCGGCATGCTTCTACGGGCTGCGAGGGACTTCGGGGTCGACCTGGCACAATCCTGGATGATCGGCGACAGTCCGGACGATGTGGGCGCCGGCCGGGCCGCAGGATGCAAGGTGGTTTTCCTCGCGGCGGGAGACATTGCCGGGGATGAAGGCTTCCGGCCTGGTTTTGTGGCCGAGGACATGTGAGCGGCGGCGGGACTGATTCTACGCGAGGCGTAGACCGCCGCAGGGGCCACCGTGCAATCGATAATCGCCGCACGCCGCGATGCGTTGACAAGGGCGCCTCGCTCCCGTACATTCATGTGCCGAATGCGCGGCCGGCCTTGCGGTGCGGCGCCAACGTAGCGTTGCGGCCAATCGCAGGATGCCACTACTTCAATACTGAGAGAGGGATTTCATGCGCTGGGAGAACCTGACTGCACCCGAGTTCCAGCGGGCGGTGAAGGAGAGCAGGGGTGTCTGCGTGGTTCCGTGCGGCGTCATCGAGAAACACGGCGATCATCTGCCGCTCGGCACCGACAGCATCTGGGCGCAAAGCATCGCCGACCGGGCTGCGGAGAAGGAACCGGCCATCGTCTTCCCTTGCCTCTACTTGGGTCAGATCCTGGAGGCCAAGCACTGGCCGGGCACGGTGGCCCTGAGCCCCGGACTCGTGCTGGAGCTTCTGGAGGGCATCTGCGACGAGATCAGGCGCAACGGCATCGACAAGATCATCCTTCTCAACGGCCACGGTGGCAACGAGGCCATGCTGACACATTTCGTAACGACCAGGCTGGAGAAGAAGCGGGACTACGCCTTGTATGCTGTGCGCTTGGGGGACTATCTGCATCCGGTGATCCAGAGCCCCGAGTGGCAGGCGCACATGGAGAGCGAATTCGATTACCATGCAGGTGAGGCCGAGGCAAGCGCGATGCTGGCAATGAGGCCGGATCTTGTCAAGATGGATTCGGTGCCTGAGGACCCCGATGCGGGGCAGGCGCAGGAACGCCTCGCGCACCTGCCCGGCTCTGAGACCGCCGTGGGCTGGTATGCCAACTTCCCGGATCACTACGCGGGAGATGC
>CAZHPE010000200.1:0-4875 GCA_964534775.1 uncultured candidatus Brocadiaceae bacterium | reverse complement strand
CGAAGGTGCTGGCCCCGATCTGCTCCTCCCGCCAGCCCGTCGTGAGCAGCGCCCGGCGGGCCGTTTCCGGGGACAGATCGGCGACCGCCATGACGTGCAGGCCGGGCGTCTGCCGCGCCTGGGCCAGGAACATGGAGCCGAACTTGCCCGCCCCGATGAGGCCAACGCGGACCGGGCGGCCCTCATCCGCGCGGCGCTGCAGTAATCGACTAAGGTTCATTTTCGGCCCCTTTGCTCGCTAGTGGCGCAAACTCGTGCCCGAGGGCCCAATCATATTGGCTGGCGTCTCAATTGAAAAGCGAGGATCGGGCTAGCGCCGTGGGATGCCGGTCTCGTGCCGCATCGCAATGCTGCCCCGTTTCGCGGGATCAGTTGTTGCACGCGGGCGTCCCCGGCCGTACCATGAGCACCGCTGGCGGCAGAGCGACCCAAGGAGGGCCAAAGTGACCGAGGATTTCGATGATCTGCGCAGCGGGGTGGTGCTCGCGGAGCTTGGCGGCTACGGCGACGGCCCGTACTGCGCCAGGCACGGCGCCGGCGCGGCGCTCGTGGTGATGGGGACCTACATCGTGGACGCGGGTGATTCTGTGCCCTACGACCCGAAGTTCGTCTTCAAGCCCGGCAGGGCGAGCTACGCGGCATATCTGTGCGAGAACGTCGCGGCCGCGCGGGCCGGCGGCGCCGGGGTGGGCGTCAGCGTCATAAGCGTCGGGCTGTCGGACACGGTCGACTTCCTCGTGGCCGCCCAGGAGGCCGGAGCGGACTATGCCTCGCTCTGCGCCTTCTCCGACATGGATATGTTCGTGAACGCCGGCGTGGGCGTGGCGCTGTGCGAGCGCGAGAACCGCGCCCTGCTGAAGGAGTGGGCCTCCGCGATCCTCCAGGCCCTCGGCATACCCTTCATCTTCAAGGTGGGCCTGCGGGAACCCGCCGAGACGACCGAGACGGTGGACGCGCTGGCCGAGTGCGGCGTGCCCATCGTCCACATGGCTGTCGGGGATACGGCTCCCGGCTCGGAGGGGCTTCAGATGCTGGGCCGGCTCTCCGGCAGGTGTCGCTTCCTGATAGGCGGCAGCGGCGTCAGGGATGCGGAAGGGGCGCGCCGGGTGCTGGAGGCCGGCGCCGGCGCCGTGGCGATTGCGACCGCCGCGATGGAGGACGCGGGCCTTTGCGGGCGGATTCAGGCCCAGTTGCGGCAGGAATGACGTGCGGCCGAGTGGATTGACGCCTTCGGCTTCGATCTGTCGGTGAACGTATCGCCGATGAACAGGATCGTCTCGCCGTTTTGGATCTTCAACGGCATTCCTATGTGCCTTCCTCTCTGGAGTTTTCTGCCATTCGCCTCGCTTCGCCGCCAGATTCCGCGTTCGGGAATATATGCCGGAAAGTGCCAAGCGTGCTTTTCACCCGCGCGCAACCGCAACGCGTAGACAGAGGTCCAATCGCGCAAACAAAAAGCTTTGCATGGTCAGCCGGAACGAATTTGGAAACGTCCTCGTCCCGCAGAGCGCCATCCTGAGTGCGGCCTCTATCTAAAGAAAGGGTTGTGAGTACTTCCGTATCGCTTTTTTCGCCTCGATGAGGTCTGTATGATTCTTCTCCAGTTGGCCGAGGTCGTTCGGGTGTTTCTTCGCGATCTTCTCAAGCTCCTTCCTCGCGTCCCACACGTCGCTCAGGGCGAACATCCGTACGACCTGAGCTGCAAGACTGGCCCGATTGGCCGTTGCGGCAGCTCTTGCTGCCTTCCAGACAAAACAAGCCGAAAGGCAGGCAGCGACTGCTATGGCAAAAGACAAGCTGGTCATCAGGTTCGCCTTGACCCACGTGCAGCAGCCCTTCATCAAAGATCGAGTCGCTGCAATGGCCCGCGCACTTTGCGTGTCCTCAACGCGAGTGTTCCTTCTTGCCTCTTCAGGATTGTTGCGTCCCGCGGGGTCGAAGCGTTGTTGCTCAGACCAGTTGCCAGCGGCGCTGGTTTGTCCCAGGCTCCCTTGCGCGACGGGCACCGAGAAGCTGGTAAGAGCAATGAGGAATATCGCGACCATACGGTAATTGAGCAATTCTGATCTCATACGGTACCTTCGTACAAAACGCGGTTCACTGCTGTACCCAAGCGCAACCCGTCTGACGACCTCCGTCGTTATCCCCTACGGTGCCAGGCCGCGCGGGCGGCGCGGTTGACTTCGCGGAGGGAAACGCCGGCGGCTTCGGCGATGCGGCGGCAGTCCTCACACTCCGGCTCGCAGCGCACGACCTCGTCGCCAAGCAGCCCGAGCTTTACGCGCACCTCGCCCCACGGCGTCTCGACCGTCTCGTGGCGGCGGGCGAGCTTGGAGCGCGCGCGCCGGCTTCGCCGCACGCCCAGCGTGGTCGAGTCCCGCCACAGCACCTCATCCATCGCCCCGCGCCCCTCCGGCGTGCACAGGACCGTGAGCAGCACGCCCGGCCGGTTCTTCTTCATCTGCACGGGTGTGGTGAATACCTCCAGCGCGCCCCGCTCGCGCAGCCGCTCCGCCAGGTAGCCGATCTCCTCGCCCGTCATGTCGTCCAGATTGACCTCGAGCACCCAGACCTCGTCCGACTCGGCCGCGCGTTCGGCCGTGCCCACCGCCAGGCGCAGAACGTTCGGGTGGCCCGAGATATCGCGCCCGCCCGCGCCGCAGCCGAGGCGCTCGACGGCCATCTCTGGCCAGCCGGGCGACGGACGGCCAAGCGTGCGCAGCAGCGCCGCGCCCGTGGGCGTGGTCAGCTCGAACTCGACCGGCCCGCCCGCCGTCGGCAGCCCCTTGAGAAGCTCCGCCGTGGCCGGCGCGGGCACCGGCAGCGCCCCGTGCTCGGTCCTGACCATCCCGCCGCCCAGCGTGACCTTCGAGAACAGCAGCTCGTCCAGCCCCAGCGCCTCGAAGCCGGCGACCGCGCCGACGATGTCGCAGATGGCGTCCACGGCGCCCACCTCGTGGAAGTGGACGTGCTCGACCGTTGTGCCGTGCACCTTCGCTTCGGCCTCCGCCAAGTTGCGGAAGACGCTTATGGACCGGCCCTCGACCTCGGTGCTGAGCCCGCTTGCCCGGATGATGTTCGTCACCTCGGTAAGGCCGCGATGCGCGTGCTCGTGCTCGTCGCTGAGGATGACGTCGACCTTGGTGGCCGCGATGCCGCCGCGAGTGACTTTCTTCTCTTTAAGCCGGTATCCCTCCAGCGGCAGCCCGGACAGTGCAGCACGAATCGTCTCCAGCGCCACGCCCGCGTCCACCAGCGCCCCGAGCATCATGTCCCCGCTCACGCCGCTGAAACAGTCCAGGTAGCCGATCTTCATGTTTGGGGTCCCGTCTCCACTGCTGTCCATACGGGAAGGCAGGCGAACACCCGGCCACCGAGCGCGCCTCCCAAACCCCAGCGGCGGACAAACCACCCAACTCCCCACAAAGCCTGACCGTTGGCGTCTATGATCGTAATCGTATCGCCCCTCTTGAACTGGCGGATTTGCTCAGGCAGGCCGTAGCAGAGGATGGCTGTGGGCTCGCCGCCGTCTTCCGACCGCACCTCCACCCGCATGTAACCCCACAGCGCATTCAGCCAATGCGTCCTCGTCAGCAGCACTGCTCCCCTCTCCTGCCCAAACCAGTGAAACGCCTCCAGTATCTTGCATAAGCCGGGCACTCCTACGAACCTCATGCCCAGGAAGCCGATGCCCCACACTAGCGACATGCCCACGGCCGATTCCACAGTGGTTTCAGCAAACCGCGCCGGCTCTTCCATGACAGCTACTGCGCACGACACAGCCGTTACCGGATCGCCCACAATGGCTAATATCCACCAGCAACGGGCGTTCAGGCTTGACTTCGCTCTTCGATGATCGAAGGTCCTCCTGGCAGCTACTCAGCGATGACAAGGCCGCTCGACATTGGTCCTCCGGTACCAGATTATGCTTGATTGTGCTCCCAAACTCAACGCACGCTGAAAAACACCACGTCGCCCTGTCGCTGCTCGGCGATGTGGCCCGCTTCAAGCAGGATGCGCACGAACTTGATCGCCTCATCGCGGCCGATGGCGAGGCTGGTGGCGATGTCATCGACGGTGCAGGGACGCCGGCGAAGCATCGCGAGCACCTCCTGCTCCGTGGCAGCTGCCGCGGGCGTCTGGCGCAGAGCATCTATGTCGGCGATCACCTCCGCGCGCTCGCCCAGCATGGCGCGGATCGCCTCCAGCCGCTGCGGCGGCACGGGCCGCACGAACGCCTCCGCCGGCGGGCGCACCGCCGTGTTGAGCTGCACCCTGTCCGGCCGGATGCGGTCGATAAGGGCCTTCATGCGCTCGACATCCGCGTCCGATGAGTTGATGCCGGCCGCAAGGAACACTTCGAGCCAGATCTGCCCCGCGAACCCGCGCCGCAGTGCCTCAAGGCCCCCGACCACGCCCTCGAACGCGACGCCGGAATGGGGGCGGCACATCCGCTGGAAGGTCGCCTCGTCGCCGGCGTCGAGATTGGGCCCCACCATGTCCAGGGCCGCGCAACCGGCGCGCACCTCGGGGTCCGCGAGCAGCCCTCCGTTGGTCAGCAGGCAGATGGGCACATCCGTTATCGCGCGGATGCGTTCGGCCAGCCGGCCGAAGGAGGCATGAAGCGTCGGTTCGCCCGAGCCGCCGAGCGTGATCCAGTCCGGCGCACTCACCTCTGCGAGGCGGGCTTCGACCTCTGCAAGGACCTCGTCCACGAGCGAGTAGTCGGCGCGCGTGAGGGTCGTCTGCCGAGTGGGGCCGAGCTGGCAGTAGATGCAATCGTAATTGCACGTCTTCAGCGGGACGAGGTCCACGCCGAGCGAACGCCCGAGTCGGCGCGAGGGGACGGGTCCGTAGACGTACTTGCCCATGGTC
>CAZHPE010000199.1:0-4893 GCA_964534775.1 uncultured candidatus Brocadiaceae bacterium | reverse complement strand
CAGACCGGACTACGACGCCGTGCTCTCGGTCGCGCGCGGGCCGTGGATCGATGACCTGCGCGCGGGGCGGCTGGCGCTGCTGGAACGCACCGTGCTGAGCGAGGATGCACGGGATTCCGTGGCGATCGTGACCGGGGGCGGCGGGCAGCGTTTCCGATGCGAGCGGAATGGGCCGGGTGAATCATGGCGTATGGTTGAACCCGTCGAGGGTCCGACGGATCGAGCTGCCGCGCAAGAGATCGTGCGGGCATTTGCGGGACTGCGGGCACGGCGCTTTGTGGGCGAATCGGCAGGCAACCTCGCCACGCACGGCCTGGACGCGCCGTTCGCCACGGTCGAGATCACCTACCGAAAGCAGGCCGGGGAGCAAGATTCCGAAGGGGGCCGGACCTACGTCAGGACGCTCCTGATCGGGCGGGAGTCGGGAACCGAAGGCCGCTACGCAAAGCTCGAAGGCGATCCGCGAGTCTTCCTCCTCGACGGCCGCACAGTGGCTGCCATGACGGCTCCGCTGGCCAGCCGCATCATCTGCCGCGTGCGCGAGCTGCGGCGCATCGATTTCCGCGCGGCCGGCAGGTCGCTCTCCTTCGAACGGGAGGGGCGCACCAGCGCGTGGCGGGACGAGAATGGGGGTGCGGTCAACGAGGCGGTGCGGGCGCGCCTGGGGGCCGTGCGGCGACTTCTGGCGGATTTCCGCGCCAGCCGCATCGCCGCCTACGCCCTGGCCGACGGCGTGGCTTTCGGTCTGGACCGGCCGACCTTGACCGTCACGTTCGACGATGAGGCGGTCGCGGACAAGCAGCTTGTAGTCGGCAAGAGGGCCGGCAAGGAGGGGTACTACGTTACCGGCTCAGAATCGAGCTTCGTGCTGGTGGCGAGCCCCGAAGATGTGCAGAGACTGCTCGCGGCAATTGAGTGGGCCGATTGAGCGGCCCGGCCTTACGACTGCACCCCAGCCCGTTTCGTGGTAAGATAGACCGACTTCTGTCAGATCCGTTATTCGCCAGGTTCTCCATGGTTCCCGTTGCCCCGGGGCATCCGAAATGATGGACTTTGCATCCGTTGTTATAGTCGGCCGCGCCAACGTCGGCAAATCGTCCCTTTTCAACGTGATCTGCCGCGAGCGCGTCGCCATCGTCGACCCGACCCCCGGAGTCACCCGCGACCGCATCGTGCGCGAGGTGAAACTCGGCGAGCGCGTGATCGAGCTGGCCGACACCGGGGGCGTGGGCATGGAGAGCGTGCGTGAGATCGTCGAGGACGTCGAGATGCAGATCGAGATTGCCATCACCCAGGCCGATCTCGTCCTGTTCGTGGTCGACGCGCAGGTGGGGCCGCACCCGCTGGACGAGACGATTGCGCAGCGGCTGCGCGGGGCGGGCAAGGGAACCATCCTGGTTGCCAACAAGGCCGAGCGCGAGGTCAACAAGGAGTCTGTAGGCGATTTCTACGCCCTCGGGCTAGGCGAGCCCCAGGCCATCTCCGCCGCTCATCGGCTCGGAATAGGGGATGTGCTGGAGCGCGTGCAGGCGGAGCTGCCCGAGAGCGAAGCCACCCCGGCGCACGAGGCCGCGGTGAAACTCGCCGTGGTCGGCAAGCGCAACGTGGGCAAGAGCACGCTGATCAACCGCCTGGCCCGCGAGCCGCGCGTGGTCGTGAGCTCGCTGCCTGGGACCACGCGCGATTCGGTGGACGTGCGGGTAAAGGTGGGCGACAGCGACTTCATCGTCATCGACACCGCCGGCGTGCGCAAGAAGAAGCAGATCGACGAGTCCGTGGATTTCTACAGCCAGGTGCGCACCGAGGCCGCAGTGCGCAGGGCCGACGTGGTGGTTCTGATGCTGGAGGCGCCGAGCGATGTTGGCAAGGTGGAAAAGCAGCTTGCCGCCTTCGTCCTGGAGCATTACCGGCCCTGCGTCATTGCCGTGAACAAGATGGACCTGGTGAAAGGCGTGGGCCCGACGGAATTCACCGAGTACGCGCACTTCCACCTGCCCAACCTTCGGTTCGCGCCCATCGTATGCATCAGTGCGGAGACCGGCCACAGCGTGCGGGTGCTGCTGGAGACGGTGCAGGAGCTTCGCACCCAGTCGCTCGCCCGCGTGCGCACGAGCGACTTGAACGAGGCGATGGGGGAGATCACGGCGCGCAGGCGCCCGCCGTCGAAGGGTAACCGGCCGGGCAACATCCTCTACACCACTCAGGTCGGCGAGGCGCCGCCGACGGTCGCGCTTTTCGTCAACGACTCCGCACGCATCACGCCAAGCTACGAGCGCTACCTGGCCAACCAACTGCGGGCCCGGCTCCCGTTCTCGAACGTACCCATCCGCTTCGCGACGCGCCGGCGGGCGCGCGCGGACGAGGGAACGGAACATGAGCGTTGAGACCATTCGCAGACCGATGCCGGAGGCCGCCGAAGGCGGGGCGGAAGACCTGTGGATCCGAGCGACCGGATGCCGCACCCACAACCTGCAGAACATTACCGTCGCCCTGCCGAGGGACCGGCTGGTGGTGGTCACCGGTCTGAGCGGCAGCGGGAAGTCCTCACTGGCTTTCGACACCCTCTACGCCGAGGGTCAGCGCCGCTACATCGAGAGCCTGTCCAGCTACGCGCGGCAGTTCATCGAGCAGATGCCGCGCCCCGATTGCGACCGGATCACGGGCCTGCCGCCCACCATTGCCATCGAGCAGCACCCCGGCGCGGCGGGCGCGCAGTCGACGGTGGCCACGACGACTGAGATATATGACTTCCTGCGGCTGCTCTTCGCCCGCGCCGGCACGCCCCACTGCCCCCGGTGCGGCAAGGAAATCCGCCATCAGACTCTGGAGCAGATCGCGGCGTCGATCGACGATTTGCCGGCCCTGGCGCGGGTGACGCTGCTGGCTCCCCTCGTGCGCGGGCGCAAGGGGCACTACCACGAGCTTTTCGAGCGCATCCGCGCCGACGGCTACGTGAAGGTGCGTGTCGACGGGCAGCTTCGGGACCTGGACGAGGTGGACCGCCTGGAACGCTACAAGACGCACGACGTGGACGTGGTCGTGGACCGCCTCGTCATCAAGCGCCGCGGGTCGAACCGCTTGATAGACAGCGTGCGCACGGCGGTGAGCGTTGGGCGCGGGGTGTGCATCGCCCTGCTTGAGGGCGGGCGCGAGATGCTGTTCAACCAGCGCTTCGCCTGCGCCGAGTGCAACCTCGGCATCGAGGAGCCCACTCCCAACCTGTTCTCTTTCAACAGCCCCTACGGCAGGTGTCAGGCATGCAGGGGCCGCGGGACGCTGGACGGGTTCGACCCGGAACTGATCGTGCCGGACCCGGACCTGAGCATCGCCCAGGGGGCGGTGGAGCCGTTCGCCACCTGGGGCGGACGGACCGGGCGGCGCTTGCAGCAGGGACTGCGGCGGCTGGCCGGCGCGGTCGGGGCGGACATGAAGAGGCCGTTCAAGAAGCTGTCGGCGAGGGCGCGCAAGACGCTGCTTGCGGGCGAGGGCCTGGCCGAAGGCAAGGTCCGAGGGCCGAAGGGTCGAAAGGTGGATGCCGACCGCGACGATGCCGTCATCCCCGCCCTTGAGAGGCTGATGGAGGCCACCAGTTCCGAGAGCACGCGGGGCCGTCTGACGCGATACATGAGCCCCTCGCCCTGCCCGGACTGCAAGGGGTCGAGGCTGCGGCCCGAGGCGCTGGCGGTGAAGGTCGGTTCCTGCGGCATCGACGAGATCACGCGGATGAGGGTGAGCGAGGCGCTGGGTTTCTTCGAAGGGCTGAGTTTCTCCGGCGCCCGGGCACAGATCGCCGCGCCGGTGCTGAAGGAGATCTGCCAGCGGCTGGGCTTTCTGATGGCGGTGGGACTGCACTACCTGACCGGAAACCGCCTCACCGGCACGCTGAGCACCGGAGAGGCCCAGCGCACCCGCCTGGCGACGCAGATCGGCAGCGGCCTGACTGGGGTCTGCTACGTGCTGGACGAGCCGTCCATCGGCCTTCATCCGCGCGACCACGACCGACTGCTCGACGCCCTCGAACGTCTGCGTGACCGGGGTAACACGGTGGCCGTGGTCGAACACGACGAAACCACGATCCGGCGCGCGGACTGGGTGCTGGACCTCGGGCCGGGGGCGGGACGCGACGGGGGCCGCGTGGTCTACAGCGGCCCGTTCGAGCGCATCACCACGGACTCCGACGGCCTCACCGCGCAGTACCTGACCGGGGCCAAGGCCAGCCCGGTGCCGGAGCACCGCCGCCGGGCCAAGGGAAAGCGATGGCTGACGGTGCGCGGGGCGAGCGAGCACAACCTCAAGAACGTGGACGTAAGGTTCCCGCTCGGCACGTTCATCTGCGTAACGGGCGTGAGCGGGAGCGGCAAGAGCACGCTGGTCAACGATATCCTCCTGTGCGCGTTGCGCCGCCGGTTCTACCGCAGCTCCGACAAACCCGGTCGCCATCGGTCCATAACCGGCGCCGACCACATCGACAAGGTGCTGGACATCGACCAGGGCCCAATAGGCAAGACCCCGCGGTCCACCCCGGCCACGTATACGAAGGTTCTGGACGAGGTCCGCCGCCTCTTCGCTCAGACCAGGCAGGCCCAGATCCGCGGCTACGGCCCGGCACGGTTTTCCTTCAACGTGCGCGGGGGCAGGTGCGAGGCATGTCGTGGGATGGGCTACAAAACAATCGAGATGAGCTTCCTGCCCGACATGCGCGTGCGGTGCGAGGCCTGCGGCGGCGCTCGCTACAACGAGGAGACGCTCCACGTGATGTTGCGCGGCCGCAACATGGCGGAGGTGCTGGCGATGACCGTGGAGGAGGCGCTGGACTTCTTCCGATACCATGGCGCCATCGAACGGCGCCTGCGCACGATGCGCGAGGTGGGGATCGGCTACCTCACGCTCGGC
>CAZHPE010000198.1:0-4944 GCA_964534775.1 uncultured candidatus Brocadiaceae bacterium | reverse complement strand
GACCTGGATCAACTCTCCCTCGGAAACCACATCGTGCGGGCTGCGCACGAAGCTGTCCGACATCTCGCTGATATGCACCAGGCCGTCCTCGCCCACGCCCACGTCAACGAACACCCCGAAGTCCACCACCTTCCGCACCATGCCCATCAGCGCTTGCTCTTGCTCCAGGTCACCGAAGGTGAGGCGGCGCTTGCGCAGCACGGGACCGCTCTCGGTCGCCCGGAGATCTGGCCAGGGATTGACAAGCTCGCCGAGCAGGTCCTTGAGCACGAGGTAATGTACGCCGAACTCCTTTTCAAACTCGCCGAAGTCAACCTCGCCCTGCCTATTGGCGATCTCCGCACGGGCCTCTTGCGTCTCAAGGTTCTCCGGCGCTATCCCCAAGTCCTGCAATATCTTTTCCGCAACCGGGTAGTGATCCGGGTGAATCCGGGTCCTGTCGAGCGGGTTCACGGAGGCCTTGATCCTCAGGAAGCCGACGGCCTTGCGCCAGGCGTCCTCGTCTATCTTCGGCACGTCGCGCAGGTCCCTTCGCTGCGCGA
This sequence comes from uncultured candidatus Brocadiaceae bacterium, assembly GCA_964534775.1. Taxonomy (GTDB): domain Bacteria; phylum Planctomycetota; class Brocadiia; order SM23-32; family SM23-32; genus CAZHPE01. Next base: position 4,402 of record CAZHPE010000198.1, on the reverse strand, counting down.
AGGGCGTCCGCTCGCGCTGCGCGACCAACTCATCGACCGTCGCCGCACTGAGGCCGGGCACGAATCTCAGCAGCGTCCCGGGCGCAGTATTGATCTCCGCCCCCACATCGGCCACGCACTGCTCAACGACGCCGGCGATGGCCTTCTTGAGCGCGGCGTTATTGATGTCCTGAAGCTGCTGCGCCGGACACAGGTTTCGCAGGTTCTGCTTTGTGAGTTCCGCCAAGGGGTCAAGGAGCATCCGCCCCGTGGCTACCGCCGCCCGCAGGTCAGTGCTCAAGCCGGGCAGTTCGCTCCCCGCCAGCCGGCTCTCGCTATACGTGCTTATCCCCACATCGTCCACCACGGCGTAGGCGAACTCCTGACAGCTCTCGGCGATTATCTCGCCCACCAGGGCTTCGGTCTCCTGACACGCCGTTCCGCTTCCGATGGCGGCCACTGAGAGTTGATGACCGCCGATCATCTCGACGATCTTGCTCTTGGCGGCATCGACTTCCAACTGCGGGGTGTGGGGCAAGACGATGGTGGTCTCGAGGACCGATCCAGATTCATCCAGCGCGGCGAGCTTGCAGCCCGTTCGATAGCCGGGCCAAATACCCAGAACCCGCCGCCCTTTCAGTGGCTCCATCATAAGGAGTCTGCGCAGGTTTCGGCGCAGGACGCCTACCGCGAAGTCCTCAGCGCTCTTGCACAGCTCCCGCTCCAGCTCCCGGCCCAGGATCGGCGCCAGGACGTCGCACAGGCTCTGGCGGATGCAGAAGTAGAGGAATTCCGCACCGCTGAGTTCGCCCAGCGCTTCGCCCTGAGGTATTGTCTCCGCGTCGTGAAAGCGCCCATCGACATTGTCGAACCTGTCCGCACCGCCCGTCATGAACATCTGTGCAGAAGCCCGACACATGGCCAGCAGCGGAGGTTCAACCTCGAACTCAAGGATCCTCAGCCGCCTGCCGCGCACCAGCGCCTGCATCTGGGACGGATGCACCGCGCCAATGCCCAGGCGCAAAGACAGGCATGCCTTGAACTCCCCGAACATGCGAGGCGACATGTGCTTACCCGTCGGACGGGAAACGACGTTGCCATCGGCGCGCAACAGTTCCCGCTGCTTGTCGCGATGGGCCTTCTCCTCGGCCATACGGTCGCATACGATGTGGAAGACCCCGTCCAGCACCTCGCCTATGCCGCCGAGCTCCTTTTCCTGGTCAATATAAGCCTTGGCGGCCTCGCCCATCAGGGCCAGGTCATCCTCCTGCGCCAGGACGGCCTTTGCCAGCGGCTCAAGCCCCTGTGCAAGGGCCTGACGGGAAAGCGAGCGTTTCTGGGGCCTGAAGGGGACGTAGTGGTCGATGAGCTCGCGCATCGTCTCGGCGCTCTCGATCCTCTCGCTCACCTCATCGGTCAGGACTTCCTGCTCGGCGAGTTTCTTGAGGATCTTGCGGCGTTCCCTCGCCAGGTTTTCGATCTGGCGACTCTCATCGATGATCTCGTCCACGCCTTCAGCGGAGAGATTGGGCGCCAGGTCCTTGCGGTAGCGAAGGACGTACTGCGCGCTTCCTTCATCGCGCAACAACTGCTGCAGCTCGTCCAACTGCCCATCGGTTAGATGGTAACGCTTGGCGAGCTTCTTGAGAGCCTTTTCCGGCATGGATTTGAGCCGCAGGCTTTTCAACAGAGGAGTAACTAAGGCGGGCCACTAGCTCAAGCAAGCACCAACCCCTGCTAGCGCAGGAGCACAAGTATACAGGAATGAGCATCGGAGTCAAACGAATTTTTGAACTTCCTCGTCAGCAGTGCGGTCAGCCGTGCGAAAAGAGCCCCGGCAATAAAGCGCGTTCGGCCGGCCGCTGCCGCGCTGAAACAGCCGCCGTCAGCCGCCGTACGGACATTTGCGAGTGAGAAGGGTTTTTCGTATATTGTGACGTGCGGCGTACTGAGGCCGCGCTTGCCGACGTAACTCCGGAGCCCCACTACCGCACGAAGGAGCGCCTTGAAATGGCAAAGAGACTGATCCTTGGCGAGTCCGGCGGGCCGACGCCCGTCATCGATTGGGAAGTGGCAGGCGCCGCTGCGGCCGCACAGAAGGGCGGCTGGCATGTCTACGGCATGATCAACGGCCTCGAGGGTCTGCTCAACGCCAACATTGAGGGGAATATCGTCGACCTGACTCGCATCGACCCCATGTCGTTCGCATTCAACGGCCCCGGGGCATGCCTTCGCACCACGCGCGTGAAGCCGAAGCCGGATCAGTACAAGAAGATGGCCGCGAACCTGAAGGCGCTGGGGGTGAGCGCAATGATCTACTTCGGCGGCAACGATTCCGCAGATCAGCTCCTGGGTCTCTCCCGGCAGGCCGATGTGCTTGCGATACACGGGATCAAGACCATCGACAACGATCTGCCCGTCACGCACCACAGCCCGGGCTTCGGGTCGGCGGCGCTTTTCAATGCGACGGCCCTGAAGAACGTCCACAGCGATTTCGCGTGCTACCGCGTGAAGGCGAACTACAAGCGGGGTGGCAAGGTGGTGCAGGGCTGGGACATCGCGCCGGTAGCCATATACCAGGTGATGGGCCGCAAGGCGGGCTGGCTGGCCCAGGCCACGGGCTTTGCGAAAGTGGACCCGAAAGGCGAGATCGTCCCGGAGCGCCCGCCGCACATCGTCCTCTCGCGCGAGGTGCCGTTCTCCAAGGCCGCATTCTTGAGCAAGGTGGACAACGTTCTCTCGCGCCAGGGCGAGGCCGTGGTGGTGGTCCAGGAGGACCTGACGGACGCCAGGTCCAAGCAGAGCCTTGCCAAGATTCACGCGGAGGGCGTGGCCACGGACGCGCACGGCAACGTCGAGCACGGCCGTAGCACCTCCTTCTCGCCGGCCCTCTTCCTGGCACAGATCATCAGCGCCGAGCTGAAGGTCGACGCCGTGCCGGGCAAGATCAAGGACGTGGCCCTCGTGCCGCAGCACATCCAGAGAAGCTGCATGATGTCGCCCGTGGACGCCTCGGAGGCCTACATGGTCGGCTCGGCCTGCGTCGACGCCCTGGAGAAGGGCGCCAGCGGCAAGTCCGTCATCCTCAAGCGCGCCGACGGCGTCACGAAGACCGCCCTGACCGACATGAAGAACATCGCAGCCAAGGAACGGAGCGTGCCGACGGACTACATCAAGCGACTGGACGGGCCGACCCAGAAGTTCATCGACGAGTTCATCTACCTCATCGGCGGCCCCGCTGCCATCCCCCATTACTCACTGGACGCTTTTCCCGCCGTGCCGGTGCCTAAGGCCGTGGCGGCCAGCCCTTACGTCGCCGGCACCGCGAAGAAATAGTCCGGTGCCGCGAGGAGCGTCGGGGTACAGAAAACGGGCGCGGACCCTGTAGCTGGCCCGCGCCCGTCATTTTGCGTACGCTGCGTTCGCTCAGGCACGGCGATCACTCGGCCTCGACCGGCACGACCTCCGTGATCTCCGGTATCTCTTCCTTTAGCCGCGCTTCAATGCCTTCCTTGACCGTCAGTGCGGCCATCGGACAGCCCTTGCAGGCCCCTTCGAGCACGACCTTCACGACCCCGTCATCTGTCACGTCCACGAATTGCACATCGCCCCCGTGGCTTTGCAGGGACGGCCGAATATCCTCCAGCAACTGCGAAACCTTCTCCCTGTCGATCATCCGATCCTTCCTCCTTCATATCCACCGGTGCTGTCGGTAGCCCGACAGGCACCGGAAATGAGCGCGAAACGTTCCTTACTTCAGTATGTCAACTCCCGTGCCCCAATGCAAGTGCTGCAGGCGCGCTGCAGTGCAGCCCCCCCCCCTACCGGACGGCCCGCATGGCACTCAGGAACTTCTCCGCCGACACGTAGCCGACCAGCGGCCCGTCGGCAAGCACCTCGCCCTCCGAGGTGATGAAAGTGGTCGTCGGAAAGCCGAGGAAACCGTAATCCTCCCGCATCTGCACCTGCTGATCGCCCGGCCAGTCGGTGCCGTCGACCATAACGCAGACGAAGCGCTTCGATTCTTCCACAACCGCAGGGTCCGGGAATGTCCTCTTCTTGAGCCTCACGCACACCGCACAACTCTCGGCCCGGAAGTAGACCATGGCAGGTCTGCCCGTTTCCCGAGCCTGCGCGCGCGCATCCTCCAGCGAGGTGACCCAGATGATGCCCTCTCTCGGCTCCGCTGCACCGGCGGGCAGCAGCTGGCGGCGTGCCCCACAACGACCTCGGGTTCCATCCAGTGCTGGGGAAGTGGTGCCACAGATGACGGTCCCTGCGATTACAGCACTCATTATGGTGTTGGAAACAAGGAATGTGGCCAGGCCATCCCACCCGAAGGCGCATTTACCCAGCTTGCGTTGGGGAGCGTGAGCGCCTGTGCCCTGGATGAAGCAGGACTGGTCCATTGCTGGGGTGCCGA
>CAZHPE010000197.1:0-4994 GCA_964534775.1 uncultured candidatus Brocadiaceae bacterium | reverse complement strand
CACCACACCTGACGGGAGCACATAGGTGGGATGAAAGAACGCAGCAACAACGACACACACTGCGGCTAGCATCCATCGCCCCTCGGCGTACGCGGCGATGCCGCCAAGAACAAAGATCCCAAAGCAACATGGCTGGTAGTAACTGCCCAGCACGTAGAACCCACCGAGGCCTGTCGGGAAGCAGTCCAGCCAGATGGACCTCATGTGTACGCTGTGAACCACCAACCAGATCCACCCAAATACCCACCACATCATCGGCCTGCGAATGGCGACCGGAAAACAAGCCCTTGCCAAGCGTAGTGCGATGGTGCCGTAGATCCCCGTAAGCGCAAAGAAGGACAGATGAGCCCCCAGATGAACTCCCAGAAGACGATGCTGCCATTTCAGCAGCCACGAAAACGAGGGGAATGGGTCGGCAACACAGGCCATCCAGTCGGCCGCAACATCGCCGTACCCCGCAAGGGCAAGGCCGGCAAGGAACTTTGTGTGCTGGTTGTGCGCGAATACTGCGTCTTGCGAATAGGGCAAGGCAAAAACAACGCCATAGGCGCAGGCCCAAAGACCGCAGATCACTCGTCCCGAACCTCGGCTTTGCATGAATTGGGCCTCCTCGTATGCGTTCCTATTTGGCAATCACACCACCCGGCCGGAATGCACGCGTTCGTGGAGGCTCAATTCGTTAGGCGAGCGTGATTATGCTTTCCATCGCCCTCTTTGGACTTCTGTGAGGCCCTTACGGGCACCAGATACGCCACGGCCAGCCGTGACACGGCAATCACGATGAGGGCTTTCTCGACGGGAGAAGACCTTGCAGGATATGGGGCAAGTGGGCATCGAGCGATGGCGAACGATGGCCGTATTGTAATGCTTGCCGCGGCTCCCCTCCACTTGTACATCCCCGCCAGTGACCCCGGAAAGGGGCTTGCCTGAGACCGAACGGTCCGTGCCGCCTTTCCGTGGCAATCGGGGGTGACTGCCGCAGGCCTCGCACTGGTGGCGACGGCGACGCCCGCGCGTGAGCTTGAGGAAGCCGTGGAGGACGATATTACCCCTGCCGATCTTGCCAGACATAGCGCATTGCGCGTTCGGACACGGTCGATCCGTGACTGCCCTGCCCATGGTTGCCCCCGCGAACCGAAGTTAGGTATTGCGAAATCCTGTGGTAAGTTGTACTATGGCAGCGGCTTACGGGCAAGCGGGTAACAGGCAATGACGGAAGCACCCGGAGTGGTTCCATGAAGGCACGGACATAGAAGTCTACGAGATAACTACGGAGGTGACTCTATGAAGGTCACGGACATTGAAATCCACGAGATAACTACGGAGTACGCGGACTGGTCGGCCTACCAGCTCAGCCACTTCTACGGCGCCGGGCAGCGCACCGTGTACGTGGTGCACACGGACGATGGACTGGTGGGACTCGGCGAGGGAGGATCAACGGAGCCGCAGGAGGTAATCGACCAGTACGTAGGCACGAACCCGTTCGAATGGATGGGCGACGAGACCTCGCTCGCGCTCGGCACGGCCATGTACGACCTGATGGGCAAGGCCGCCGGGGTGCCGGTCTACAAGCTAATCGGGCGGAAATGCCGTTCCTGGGTTCCAATGGCCAGTTGGACCGTCTCCACCCATCCCCGGCGCATGGCCGAGGCGGTCGAGCGGTATGCGGCCAGGGGCTTCACGTGGATGAAGTTTCACCTCTCGCCCTTTGAGAACGTCATCGACCAGATCGAAGCGATGCAGGCCGTGGCGCCGGAGGGGTTCAAGCTCCACTACGACTTCACCATGCACGGTACCACCGACCACATGCTGGGGTTGCTGGACAAGTTGGCGCGATATCCCATTTCCGGCTGCTTCGAGGACGTCCTGGATTCACAGGACATTCCTGGCTACATCGAGCTGACGAAGCGCTCGAAGCTGCCGATCGTGCTGCACCACATGCCATTGAGAGGCAGCCACGAGGTCATGATGCGTGCGGCCGACGCCTACATGCTGGGCCACTTCAAGATCGGCGACGCCATGCACCGCTCCGGGCTGTTCGCCGCCGGCGATATCCCATTCATGCTCCAGAACTCCGGCGGCAACATGACCCGCGCGATGACCGCCCACATGATGGCCGCATTCCCCACGGCCAAGTTCCACTTCATCACCACCGCCGAGACCTTCAAGAGCGATGTGGTGAACGAGCGCTTGGAACCGGTGAACGGGTTCGTCCGAGTCCCGGAAGGACCAGGCCTGGGCGTCACGCTCAACCGGGAGGAACTGGAGCGGCTGGAGAGCCTGGAGTCGCCCGAACAGGAGAGGTGGATCGTCAAGTCCCGGTTTAAGAACGGCGCGGGGATGTACAACATCGCCGATGTCGCGAACTCGATCTTCATGGTGCGGCCGGACGTCGCCCGTCAGATAGACATGAGCTATGACGCGCCCATATCGACCGAATACTGGGACGACGACGGCTCGCCCGAGTACCTGGCCATGTTCGAACGTATCGAGCAGGAAGGCATTGTCCTGGAGAGATAGCCGGGGCAACTCATGGACGATGGCGGCCGGGAACTGGGTCCCGACGAGCGATAGATGCTTCCGCCACCAACTGTCAATGCGCCGCCGCCAAGCGCATGGCGAGCGCCTGACGCCGCGATCTTACTCCGATCAGGGCCGCGACGAAAGAGAGAAGAGCGGCCACGGCTGCGCTTGAGCAAGCCGATGGCCGGCCGCCGTTGAGGACGAGTTCAACGGATCACGCCCCAACTGGGAGTCATCGACTTCGATTTCGAGCGCCGTCGCATCCGTATTGCTGCCGACACGCCCGCCGCACTTCCCGCAACCTGCCTTGCTACGTAGACTTCTGCCAGAGTCTCCTTCCGGCGTGAGCCGCCCTCCCCTATCGCTTCCATTCGCGCTCTTCGCTGTCGCGATCCCTTCCGAAACGCTCTCCAACTGCCATTCCGGGCACCAGGTCGCGGGTTGGTATCGGGTCCTTCTCCATTCGCCAGAGTGCTCGGCTGATGGGATTCGCGTTACTCTTCCGAAGAGAATCCGGACGGGAAGATCGGGCCGATTTCGCCCAGTGCTGCGCGCGCCTCCTCGATGTACGATCCCACGCACCGCCTCTCGCGCTCGACCACTGCCGGGTCTTTGGTGTACTCCGTCTTGCAGGCCGACACATCGGGGTTTACCTTCAGCGCCTGCTCGGCCCGCTCGACGAGTTCGGGCGAGAAATCGGCCTTCTGCAGCTTCGCCACATAATCGCGCAGTATGCACAGGTAGTCGTAGTCGTCGGCGCCGTCGCGAAGGTTCTCCAGCCGGATGCTGCTCCACGGCTCGCCCCCCGGGCCCGGATAGAGCAGCAGCCCGCTATTCTGGGCATATGGCAGGCCGGTGCGCGTGTCCCACGGCCTGTTCGGCCACTTTTCCTCCGGGGTGTTGCCTATGATGTTCTCCTCTCCGACCCGAGTGGCCCGCCAGTAGTAGAACCCAGAGACGCCGTACTGGAAGAGCTGCCAACAAAGGATACGCGGGCCGATCTGAGGGGAATCGAGCAGCAGGTTGGCGTAGGATCCTTCCGGCCGGCCGCAGGAATACCACTGCACTTCGTCTCCCCTGGCCAACCTCTCCGTGAGGGAATCCGAAGTCTCATCCGACGGATAGACCCAGACGCTGATGATATCCTCAATGTATTCGGAAGGCTTGACGCCAGCGGCCCCAATCTTCGCCAGCGGCGTTGTTGCCATCTGCGTGCGGATGCGCTGCGCCTTCTCGATATTCTCCCTGCGAGGCCACTCGCTGCCGAAGTATCGGTAGGCGATGTCCTCCCACCCGTTCTTCACCACCACCGGCCAGCTGTGATCGTCGACGTGGATGTGCGAGACCCCGAGGTTCAGTATCTCTTCGTAGAACCACTCGTACCATTCCGGGCTGGGGGGGCCTTCAGCGCTCAGTGTCTGGCCGGCGAAAGCAGGAGATATCCCATACCTTGCCAGCTCGAACGCCGCCTTGAGGAGAACTTCGGCATTCTCCTCCGCCCTCAACCAGTTATAGAACCCTCCCCACGAGCCGTCCAGCAGGGTCCAGATGCGCAGGATCCGCTGGCGGGGCAGGCTGAACTTGAAGACCCGAAGCTCAATGTCGATCTCCCGCGACTGCTGCCCCTCTCCCTCGACCTCGGCATGCACCACGAGCGACCCACGAAACAGCCTGTACCAGCGGCGGTAGAGGCTCTTATTACGCGCTCGCGCGTCAGGCGGCACCCTCAGCGCGAGCCAGATCGGTTGGACGGTGCCCGCCTCCACTTCAAACCGGCTCTCCGTTGAGAGCGGCTCGAGCGGGTCGGGATACCATCCGGGGCGGCTCGTCTTGCCGGAAGACGGCCACTCGATCTCGACGTAATGAACTCTCGAGACCTGGAACGCTTCCCCCGGTATGGGCGGCCCCTCGATGAGCGCGTGCTTGATGCCCTCGTCCTTGTCCTCGTTAACTGGGTGCTCGCTCACCTCCCAGGACTTCAGGTCCTTGACCTCGACGCGGACGTTTCGCAGTCGCCTTTCGCCGGCTATGATGACCACCTGGCCGCTGGTCCAACCGTTCATCGCGGCCGCCAGTTCCAGCGGCTTGCCCACAGGGCCGTCGAACGGCCGATCCCGAAAGACCCTCTGCATGGACGAGGCGCTAGCCAATGAGAAAGGCATAGCCAAGTCCTCCTTCCTGTGGGAATCCACGAGTTGCAACTCTATGGCTGCCGCTCTCGACTCGTATCCGCAAGTGCACGACTGACGCAAGAACAGCCCGATGCACTCCTGCGCAGTCTGTCGTCCAGAGCATACATTAACAGGGCGAGCAGGAACCCGCAACCCAGCGTATCCGTCACATTCGGTTCTCGGGTTGCCAAATGCAGGGCAATGCCCGAGAATGTGGGCCCTTGGTGAGCGGGGTCAACAAGGTATCCCGCTCCAGAAGCGGCATATGAGGGACCCGGACTAAACGGAGATTCAGAACGC
>CAZHPE010000196.1:0-5062 GCA_964534775.1 uncultured candidatus Brocadiaceae bacterium | reverse complement strand
TGCCGTCGTGATGGCCGCGATGGGCGTGAAGAACGATATAGCCCAGTTCTTCCAGCGCGACCTCCAGGACGGCGGCGCCATGGGCCACGCGGCGCTGTTCCTGAGCCCCGCGGACGCCCCAAGCGTCGAGCGTCTCATGGCGCCCCGAAGCGCTCTGACCCTGGCGGAGTACCTGGCGTTCGAGGAGGACATGCACGTTCTGGTGATCCTGACGGACATGACCAACTACTGCGACGCATTGCGTGAGATAGCCAGCGCCCGCGGCGAGGTGCCCGCGCGCAAGGGCTATCCGGGCTACCTCTACAGCGACCTGGCCAACCTCTACGAACGCGCCGGACGCATCAAGGACGCCGCCGGGTCCATAACGCTCCTGCCCATCCTCACCATGCCAAGCGACGACATCTCGCACCCCGTGCCCGACCTGACGGGCTACATCACCGAGGGGCAGATCGTGTGCAAGCGCGAGCTGCACCAGCGCGGCATCTACCCGCCGGTGGCGGGGCTGCCGAGCCTCTCGCGCCTGATGAAGGACGGGGTGGGCGAGGGCTTTACGCGCGAGGACCACGCGGCCATAGCCGCGCAGCTCTTCTCGGCCTACGCCCGCGCCGAGGAGGTGCGCGCCCTGGCCGCGGTGATCGGCGAGGAGGAGATATCCCCGCAGGACAAGCGCTACCTGGAGTTCGCCACCACGTTCGAGCGCGATTACGTCCACCAGGGAGAGCGCGAGAACCGTACGATCGGGGAGACCCTTGACCTGGCCTGGAAGGTCGCCGGGATGCTTCCCCGCAGCGCGCTCACCCAGCTCGGCGAGGAGCTGATCGACCGGTATTACCAGAAGGAGCCGGCCGGGCCCGAGGCGGCGCCGGAGGTTGAAGAGGAGGGCGCGCCGAATGGATAGGCTCCCCATTCCGCCCACGCGCAGCAACTACCTGCGCATCACGACGACGCTGGAGCGCGCGCGGCAGGGCTGCGAGATGCTGGAGCGCAAGCGCCAGATCCTCACCCTCGAACTCATGGGGCGCGTCGAGGCCGCCCGGCAGGCCCAGCGCGCCGTGCGGGAGGCCCTCGCGGGCGCCTACGAGGCCCTGGAGGAGGCCGCCTCCGGCAGCAGCGCCGAGTGCCTGGTGCGCGCGAGCGCCGGGATACCCGAAGGCCAGAGCATCCAGGTGCGCAGCCGTTCCATCATGGGCGCGCAGGTGCCGCAGGTCGACTTCGAGCGGGCCGAGCAGCGCGTGCCCTTCGGATTCGCCTCGGGCGCGGCCGGGGCCGATGAGGTGCTGCGGCAATTCCGGGCGGCCCTGGAACCCATCGCGCGTCTGGCCGAGGTGGAGAACGCCGTGCTGCGCCTCGCGCGCGAGGTCAGACACACCCAGAGGCGCGCCAATGCGCTCGAACAAACCCTCATTCCAAACCACGAGGATACGCTGAAGTTCATCGCCGAGTCCATGGAAGAGCGCGAGAGGGAAGACCTGGTTGTCATGAAGAAGGTCAAGACCATGCGGCTGGCAGCGCGCAGGGCGCCGCACGGCCCGCCGGGATCGGAGGGGCGCGATGGATAAACGGACATTCTCTACCATACTGCTGCTTGCCGAGGGGACCGACGAAGGGATGCAGGCGGCGCGCGACGCCATTCAGCTCGCCGACGACGAGAAGGCCACGCTCGCCATAATCTCCGTGGTCGACACCAATACGCTCCGGCAACTGCTGACCTACCGCATCTTCGTCGAGGACGAGATGCAGGAGTACGAGAAGGAGATCGAGGCCTCCTGCCAGAAGCAGTTAGACTACCTCGCGCGCCTAGCCGCCAAGGCCGCGGTCGAACACGATGGCGTGCTGCTGCGCGGGGCATGCCACACGACCGTGCTCCAGGAGCAGGACCGCCGCAAGGCCGACCTGCTCGTGATGGGCGCCTACCGCGCCACCACCGTCAAGACCGACCTGATGGCGCGCGAAAAGCAGCTCATCCTCGACGAGATCGCCTGCCCCGTGCTCATAGTGCCGGCAGGCCGGCGATAGGAAAGGGCCCATTTGGCAGGGACGCCCAATTCCATCGGGACGGGAGGCGTTATCATGGCAGACAGGGGCTGGAACGGTGGCCGTCGTGGTCGTTCTGTTGGTTGGCTTGTCGGCCCTAGCTTGGTCGGCTTCGTCGGCCAGAGCACAGGAGAAGCCCACCAGGGACTGGTCGCACCTCAGGATTGTCACGTATGCGAGCGGGCTCACGGGCTTCTTCGACACGAAGACGGGCAAGCTGTATGTGTATGATTTGCAATGGAACACGTGCTATTTCATCCGCGAACTGACGGAGCTTGGCGAGCCGATGAAGCGGATAAAGGACCCTATAAGCCTATTGAAATAGTTGCAGGGGCACGGCATGCCGTGCCCGCGCCCGCGCCCGTTTCTCAACGCCGGGTTCGTGCGCCTCAGGACCGATCGATCTACGCCAAGCCCGGCAATCGCGGTCTTTCAACAGGCTGCTATCCTACCGTCGGAAACTCCGTGACGCGCAGGTTCGTGCAGCCGTAGGGGATGAGCGTAAGCTCTTCGAGCGGCTCGTCCGATGCCGCGGGACTCTCGGGGGGCGGAGCGGCGGCATTGTGCTCGATTACCCAGTCCGGCATCCGGCGGCCATTGACGCGCGCGCGGATCGGCGCGCCGTCTGGGGAGAACGGGCGCTCGCCGACCGGGCCGGCCTCGAACTCGATGCCCTGCTCCACACGCTCTCGGTCCACGTCCAGTGCGTAGTTCCACGGCGTAGTGGGATGAACCTCGTAGGTCGCGTAAGGCTCATCGCCCCGAATCTTCTTCCACTCCTCGCCGATCCTGAGCGAATAGACCAGCGGCCCGCGCTCGATCGCGACGGCGCCGTTGTAGCGCGTCTCGGCCCGCACGGCCATCGGCAGCTCGAGCGTCACGGCCGTGCCTGGCTCCCAGGTGCGCTCGATTGCGTGGAACGTGCTGGCTTCGGCCGGGGCGGCGTCCTCCTTGCTCACCCGCACAGTAGCCCCCTCGGCCCATCCGGGCACGCGAAGCCGCAGCGGGAACCGGACGGGGTCTTCCGGGTGCACAACGAGGTGCACGACGTCGCCGAACGGGTAATCCGTTTCCACCTCGATGCGCACGCGCGTTCCGGCAACGTTCGTGTCCACCTCGCACGGCGCGTATGCCGCGCACGTGAGGCCGTCGTCGGGCGAGCGCATCCAGAGATGCGAGGCGAACTTCGGCCAGCCCTGGCTCAGGTTCGCGGTGCAGCAGCCGTAGTTGGGTTCCAGGCCGAAGAGGTTCGCGTCCGGGCCGTTGTCGGTGTAGACACGGTCCTCGGCGAGGCAGCAGACGACCTGGTTGGCCTGCTGGTCGTACTGGTGCGCCCGCATGTCCGGAGAGAACGTCGCCGGCAGCGCGTTGAAGCAGATGCTCTCCAGCCGGTCGGCCAGCGCCGGCTCGCCCATGATGCTCACGAGCACCTCGAGCGAGAACATGTATTCGACGACCGCGCACAGCTCCGTGCCCTGCGAGGGGTTCGTGCCCGCGTAATGCTCGTCGCCGCTGAACACGCCGGTCGCCTGCCCGTGGTAGCGGTCGAGCGTGGCGAGGACATCGAGCGCCGCCAGCCGGTCGGCCGGGTCGCGGGACTGGCGATACCACACGCCAGCCGCCTTGGTCGCCATGGCGTTGTTGACCACGTGCGTGGGCAGGACGCACTTCTCTGACTTCATCTTCTCCGTGTGCCGGAAGTCCGCGAAGTGCGCGCGCCAGTCGTAGCCCTGCTCGTTCGCCTTCGCCGCGAGCTCCCGCAGGCCCTCCTCCCCGGTGCGCTCGTAGAGCCAGTGGAGCGTCACCACGAGATCCGCCCAGCGCATCTGTCCCCACGAGAACAGGGGCGTCTCGTCCAGCACGGCGCTGAGCCTGCGGGCGTAGCGCAGCAGGGCGGGCACCACGCGCTCGTCGCCCGTGGCCTCGAAGTACTGGGTGGCGGCCTTCAGGAATGGCCATGTCGGCCAAGGGTCGAGGGGCTGGCGGTTCAGGTGCTTCAGGTCGCGCGCCGGGCCCAGCCAGCCGTCCTCCTGCTGGTGCGTGAGGATGTAGTCCATCCAGCGGCGCACCTCGCCCTTGAGGCGCTCATCGCCGAGCAGGAAGGCCAGCGGCACCGCCCCATCCAGCCAGTAGGGCCCACGCTCCCAGCCCTCGCCCTTGCCGCCGATCCAGCCGCTCTGGGCGACGTCCTCCCAGAACTCGCACAGGTGCCCGCTCAGCCCGTCGGCCTGGATGCCCAGTTGCCGCCTGAGCCACCCGGTCGGTCGTATGCTGCCCAGCGCCAGCGGCTCAAACGCCCTCGGCACTAACGAATCTGCCCTGTCTCCATTCATTACGGGTGTGCTCCATTGGACCGGGAGGCAAAGGGAAGCGCGGGCCTGCACGCCGTGGGAAACCCAAGAGATTCCTCAGCCGCCCTTCATGAATACTTCGTGAACCCGCTCAAGCCTATCGAACCGCTGTGGCTGCCTGGGCCCGCGGTTATTGAACTCGTTTCGATGCTCGTTGAAATTATCGTCCAGATACTGCCGTACGTCAGCGCTCTTGAACCGATAATAAATGCATTCGCACGAGCCACGTGTGCCACTGAATTGCACGCCAGCACCGCGCCGGATCAAATGGAGGATCATCAAGAACACCGTATGATACCTACCCGTCCCGCCGGTCGGCGCTGGTTCAGGAGGGCCGCGTTCACAGCGCACAGCGGAAGTGTCATCTCCGGCGCCCTTGACTCCCGCTGCCTGCGCGGCATGCTGAGTGCGGGAGCGAGTTCCTTGCCTCTCGGGCCCCGAGAGGCAACATCAACGCTGTCTTCTGCTCGCGCCCCTTCTCTTGCTGCGTCCGTCGGTATGCCGCTCCCCCTGCGCGGACGACTGACGAGCACGCTGCGGTGCCGGACAGCTCGGCGCCGTGCCCCGCCGTGGACTCCTGCTCAGGAGACGCCTTCAGCCGGTCGTGCAAGATTCTGCAGAACAGTATAACAACCTCTTCCTCTCTGTCAGCGTACTCAGGCGAATCAAGGGCTCTA
>CAZHPE010000195.1:0-5077 GCA_964534775.1 uncultured candidatus Brocadiaceae bacterium | reverse complement strand
AAAACCCCCCCCCCTGGGGCCCCGGCGCGTCTGCGGCGCTGTTTGTCGGTGCGTGCCGGGGGGCGCAAGCCCCCCGCGCCAGCATCCCCAGGACCGCCGCCGGTCCGTTTCTGCTTGAACCCGGAGCGAGCGCGAATACAATAGATGCCTTACAATGCCGGGACTCTCCGGGATTCCGGAAGGGATGTTGAGGGAGCCTCTTTACCTGGACGCCGAGGGCCATGCCGAAGACAAATCCACAAGTCGTCTATCTTCCCGCTGCGGACATCCGGCGGGCTGCCAAGAGGTTCCGGACGCCGTTCTTCATCTACGAGGAGAAGAGGCTGCGCGAGAACTGCCGCCGATTCCGCGAGTCGTTCCGGCGCTACTTCCCCACATTCAGCCCGCTCTTTGCGGTCAAGGCCAACACCAATCCCGAGGTGCTGAAGGTCGTCTTCTCGGAAGGGTTCGGGGCTGATGCATCAAGCGAGGCCGAGGCGTGGATCACCCGGGAGCTCGGCGCCACGGGCATGTACACGGGCAACTACACGACGGACGATGAGTTCCGCTTTGTATCGCGCACGGGGATGCTTCTGAACCTGGACGACATCAGCATGCTGCCGACGATCAAGCGCATCGGCGTCCCGGAGTTTCTCTCGTTCCGCGTCAATCCCGGCATCAGCAAGGGCAGCATGGCGAGCCTGCTGCTGGCCGGGCCGGATGCAAAGTTCGGCGTGCCGCCCAGCGCCGTGGTCAAGGCTTACCGAGGGGCCAAAGCGATGGGCGTGAAGCGCTTCGGCATCCACATGATGACCGGCAGCAACGTGCCCGATGAGCGGTACTTCGTCGAGGTGACGGCGAAGCTCCTGGAGATTGCCGGCGAAGTGCACCGGAAGGTCGGCATCGAGTTCGAGTGCATGAATATCGGCGGGGGGTTCGGGGTCCCCTATCGGCCGGCGGAACGCAGCCTGAACCTGGAGGCGGTCGCCCGAGGCATACGCCGCGTCGTCGACGAGCAATGCGCCCGCCATGGCCTCCGCGAACCCGTCCTCATGGCCGAGCCGGGCCGCTTCATAGGCGCCGACGCGGGATGGCTGGTTGCGAGGGTGAACGTCATCAAGGACAGTTTCAAGAAGTTCGTGGGCGTGGACGCCGGCATGAACGACCTGCCAAGGCCGGCCTTCTACGGCGCCTACCATCACATCACTGTGCTTGGCAAGTCGCCCGGCGGCAGGAAGCAGAAGGTCAGCGTCGTGGGCCGGCTGTGCGAGAACAACGACCAGTTCGGCAAGGACCGTCTGCTGCCCGTCGTTCGGGTGGGCGACATCGTCGTCATCCACAACGCGGGCGCTCACTCCTACGCCATGGGCAACAACTACAACAACCGCCTGCGCAGCGCCGAATACATGATCACGCTCAAGGGTGCCATCAGGAAGATCCGGCGGGCCGAAACGATCGAAGACCTGTTCCGCACCACGGACATTTAGCGCGGCGTCGAGTTCCGGTGGGCGGTTATTGGGAGGCTGTACGCACCGGTGGGAACCTGACCATGGTGCCGCTTTGGCCGCTTGGTGGTGCGTTGGTGGCGCACTCATGGCGGCCTTATTTTGCCTGTGCCTGTGGCTGTTCTGGAAGGCGCCGGCTTTGGGATTCCAGTTCGCTGGAGCGGCATGCGGCCTCATTGCGCTCCTCTTCGGCGCGCGGGCGGTGCTCTGGCCAGCCGATTTTTTCGTGGCCTTTACGTAGCCTCAGGAGCGCCCGAGGGCCGACGTCCAACCGCCACCACAGCAGGAAGTTATGATGGCCGAATACGAGCGCAAGACGCCCCTGATCGGCTGGCTTACCTGCGGGCTGCTGCTGCTGGCGGCGGCGGGTGCAATGCTGGCCACGGGCGAGTACCTTCCCGCAGCACTCAAGCCTTTGTTTCCCACCTACCTCAAGCTCTTTGCCGCCCAGTCGCTGGCCGTGCCGGCGGCGATCGCGGGTGCGCTCTGGCTGGCGGGACTACGCAGCGCCGGGCAACGCGAGTACGCGGGGGCCGACGTGGCAAGGATCGATTGGGCGAGGGTGGCCTTCCCGATCGCGCTGGCGCTCTACGCCGGCTGGGAGCTTCTGAGCTGTCTGTGGGCCCCCTGGAGGTTCGGGGCCGTGGGATATGCGATTCGCGAGATGTGGATGTTGGCGCTGTGCTTCGGATGCTTTGCGGCCTTCCGGCCGCGGCAACGATGGCTTGCCTTCGCCCTCATCTTCGCACTGGCCGCCTCGGCGGCGGCGACCTGGCAGATCATCGAACTGATCTGCATGCACGGCCCGACCTTGGCGACCAAACAGTTGACAAAACGCTTCCTCGCGCGCCCGATGCTCTACGGCAACCCGAACTTCTCCTGCGCGCAGACCATCTGCGGCGGGCTTATCGCCCTGGGGTTGGGCCTGTGGGCCGCCGCGAGGCTGCGCGGGGGCGATGCGCTGAGGGGCTGGAAGAGGTGGTGGCTGTTCGCCGGGATAGGGGCGTGCGTCCTCGCGGTTGCGGCATCGCTCTGGCTCCTTGTGCTGTCGGGTTCGTTGGCGGGGGGGCTGGCCTTGGCCGCGGCTGGGGCTGCGTATGCGCTGTGCATGCTGCCGCTGGGTCGCTGGCGACGCCGCGTCGTACTCGGTCTGGCGCTGCTGGCAGTGCTTACCTTGTGGGTGGGCTGGCGGAGTATCACGGCCAGGATGGAAACCCCGGCCTCTGAGTTCTATGCGCGCGGCAGCGTGTGGTGGCCGGCGACCTACGAGATGTTTACGCAGAAGCCCCTGCGGGGCTGGGGCGTCGGGGCCTATGCCTCGGCCTACTACCAGCACGCGCCGCCGGGGGCCGATCTTGCGAAGTCCACGCGCGCCAATGTGCAGGCCACCCACCCCCACTGCGAGTTTCTGCGCGTGGCCGCGGAGCAGGGGCGCATTGGGCTGGCGTTCTACCTCGCCGTGCTGGGCATTCCCTTGGCGGCGGCATATCGGCGGCTGCGGCGCCTCGATTTCGGCGCACGGGCGGTGGGCTTTGCGATGTGGGCGGGTGCAGTGGCCTACGTGGTGCAAAGCGCCCTGGGCAAGGCAGCCATGACGTGGGACTTCGCCCTGCCCTACTGGATGCTGCTGGGCGTGCTGGCCTCGGCCTCGCAGTTGCCTCCTGCCGGCGCAGAGGCGCGCCCGGCGGCCTGGCGCCTGACCCGGCGAGCCTGGGCGGCAGGCACTGCGGTGGCGTTGGGCGCAATGCTGGTATGGTGGTATTGGGGACTGCGCAGCTACCGCAGCATGCTCTACCTGACCGGCGCGAAGCGGGCCACCATGGAATTTCTGCGAGGCAGAGGCAAGTCGACCGGCGGCGAGTCTCTGGAGGACCGCGTTCGCCGGGCCCGGCCCGGCTCACTCTGGCCGACTCGTGTGCTCGAGCGCGAGTACATAGCCGGGCGCACGCTACGACAAGTGGGCCATTACGAGCGCGCGCTCGCCATGCTGCGGCAGGTCCATGAGCAGGCCCCTGGAGCCATGGAGACCGAGTGGCTGATGGGGCAGTGCTACGTGGCGATGGGCATCCTGGAGAGGCGGGCCGGACGGGACGAGAGGCTTGCTGAACTGGATACTGAGGCGGTCAGGTGGTTGCGCTCATACATCCGGCGGCATCCCACCGCTACCGACGCATACTCAAACCTGGCAACGGTCCACCTCAAATTGGCCACGCAACTGCTGTGGAAACAGGTGCTCGTGCGGGACAAGCACCCGGATGCCGGACGGGTCCATCTGCTCGGGAGCTTCTTCGCTTATCGGGACAACTGGCCTGCCTTCGAGTTCTTTATGGCGCAGCTCGAACAGGCCAAGCCGGATGACTTGGTGGAGATGCTCAAGTTCATGGACGTCGTTTCCGCAGCTCTTGTCCCGCTCCTGGCGCCCCACTATGAGGAGAGCGCCCAGCGGGCCAAGCTGGAAGACCTGCGCAGGCGCTACCCGAAAGCAGTCCGGCGGTGGGAACGGGAGAGGGAGCGCGAAGGCGAACCGTAGGGGCGCGGGGCGGCCGGGAACGGCGAACGCGACAAGGCGCCGGTCAGGACCGCGGGGAGCGCGCCAAGGCAATGCGACCGGTGCGGACCATCTCGATGATCCCCTGGGGCCTCAGCAAGTCCAGCAGGCCCTCCAGCTTGTCTTCGCTGCCCACGGCTTCAATAATCACCTCGTCCTGCCCGACGTCGATGACCTTGGCGCGGAACAGCCTCACCAGCTCCAGGACCTGGCCGCGTTTGTCCGGGGGTGCGCTGACGCGGATAAGCGCCAGGTCCCGCTCCACCCGCTGCGTGCCGCTCAGGTCCAGGACCTTGACGACGTTGATGAGCTTCGCAATCTGTTTGCGCACCTGTTCGAGGATGGCTTCGTCCCCCGCCACTACGATGGTCATGCGGCTGAACTGCGGGTCTTCCGTCTCCCCGACGGCGAGGCTGTCGATGTTGAACCCTCGGGCGCTGAACAGGCCGGACAGGTGGGCCAGCACGCCCGACTTATTCTCCACCAAGGCGCTTAAGATGTGCTTTCCCATGACGGTTTCCTTGGGGCCGGTCGGTCCGGAGGCAAAGGGTCGAAAGGTCGAAGAGTCACATGGAGCAGCGGCCTCAGGCCATCCCGCTTATCATGCGGTCAATGGCCTCGCCTGCCGGCACCATCGGGAAGACGTTCTCCTCGCGGTCTATTCGGAAGTCGATCAACACCGGTCGGTCGGTGACCTCCATCGCCTGCTCAAGGGTCTTTCCGACGTCAGCCTTGTTCTCCACTCGCATGCCCACGGCTCCGTAAGCCTCGGCCACTCCGACGAAGTCCGGATTCTCCGGCTCCAGGATGGTGCTGGAGTAGCGGCGGTCGAAGAACAGTTCCTGCCACTGGCGCACCATGCCGAGGTAGCCGTTGTTGAGCAAGGCGATCTTGATCGGCAGCTTGCTGCCCACAGCGGTGCTGAGCTCCTGGATGTTCATCTGCAAGGAGCCGTCCCCGGCGATGACGAAGACGGCCTTGTCAGGCCGCGCGACCTGGGCGCCGATGCCGGAGTGGTCGATGCCGGGAAGCCAGAGAGCGGAGT
>CAZHPE010000194.1:0-5160 GCA_964534775.1 uncultured candidatus Brocadiaceae bacterium | reverse complement strand
GGCTCTTCAGCGCCTCCTCTTCCGCGCCGAAGAACCGCTTCTTCTCGCAACCTTGCGCCAGGGAACCGATGCGCCGCTTCTCGGGACCCCGGGCAGGCGTTGGCCGCCGCAGGGCTATCCATATCAGGACCTGAGTGACCTTACCCTCTTCGTAACCGGCGACGCTGGCGCTCCGAGCGCCCGCCGGGCCACGCCCCAGGCGCCTGGGGCCGGGCGCTGATTGGCGCTCCTCGGTCAACTCATCGATGCGCCGGCGGTCCTCCTCCAGGTCGCGCGCCTCCGCCGGGCTCAGGGCCGGCCCCTCGGCCGCCTCCGCCAGGGCGATTGCATCGCGGAGCCCCTCCAACTCATCAAGCCCGGTATCCCCGGCTCGGAAGAGTCCGCGCGAGATGCGCTCGACGCATAGGTGCAGCAGCGCGCGCATGTGCTCAGGGGGGACCTGGTAGTCGGGTTCCAGCTCGCTGGTCTTCTCGTCCATGTGGGCGAGCAACTCGCGCAGCAGCGCCCGTTGGCGGGCTCCCTGGCCCCAGTCGGCGGCCCGCCTCAGCGCCGCCGCCCTGGCCATGCTGGTGGTCTTCATTTCGTCCTGGCGCAGCTCCTGCATCAGGTAGAGCAGGCTGTCGAGCGGAGCGCGCGCGAGGATCTCGGTATGGCCGGTCCCTTCGCCATCGAGGACGCCGCGCGTCGCCGCGAAAACTCGCTTCTGGGTCACTGTTGCCCGCGCGATCCACACGATGCTGAACACGCACCAGGGCACGAAGAGCGCATATATCCCCAGCGACAGCCACCGGGGAAGCAGCGGCCCGGTCTCGGGCTCGTAGTCCCACGCATCGACCCGCTCATCAGAGGGCACTGCGTCTTCGCCCATTCGGTCGTTCCTTTCCCTGCGTTCGGCTCTCAGCAGTCAGCATTCAGCCATCGGCATTCGGCTCACGGTCGACGGCCGTCTTCAGAAGGGCAGCATGGTGATCGCCGACGAGATCAGCCGCACGCCCATGCTCATCATGCCCACCAGCCCGATCCCGCAGCCGAAGCCCGCAGCCAGGATCGGCGTATATTCCGCCCACTGACTCTTGCCGAAGATGCGCGCCATGTAGAATCGGCCGATCAGCGCCGCCGCGAACATGGGTATGGCATTGATCGGGTCGTAGGCCAGGCCGTTGATGGTTCCGTAGAGAAACAGCGTGGGGGCGTGGAAGAGCCTCAGGACGGGGTAGGCGATTAGCCCGTAGGCCAGCCCGCTCATCACGAACTTCCAGCGGAAGGCGTCTAAAAAGAACGCATTCCCGCTGGTGGTCGCCGTCCACCAGAAGCAGTCGTTTATGGCCCTGGGCGGCCAGAACCGCATGGCGTAGGGGTAGTCCTCGGGAATGTCGCTCATCTTGTGGATGAAGGACCAGAAGAAGAGACTCACGACGATTGAGACCGGGATGGTGAAGAACTGGGCCTTGTAGACGCTGGAGAATCTCGTGCCGGTGAGCTCGCTCGTGCGGAAGCCGGCGGCGCCGGCCCCGTGATCCGCAAGGGGGATTGGGGCCCGCCAGATGTCTATGCCCTTGTAGCCGCTCAGGACGAAGGTGGCCTCGCGCACGTAAGGGATCGCGACCCGCGCGCCGGTCAGGCCCTGAAGCCGCGCGCTGATGTAGCTCATCAGGGGCGAGTAGCCGAAGCCGAACGCGATCAGAATCCAGACCGGGAACTTCGGCACGAGGTAGTGGCACAGCACAATCGTCCAGGTCGTGGTGGCGATGTAGAAGAGGATGGCGATGGGGATGGGAATGTCCCCGCGGCCTTTCGGCGGGGCGAGAAGGCGGACCGATGAGTCCTTCTCCTTGGCCTTCTTGAGGTTCACGACGGCCTTGGAAGCCTCGTAGACGCCCAGCACCGCCACCGCCATGGCGGTGCCGATGGTGAAGGAGAGCCAGAAATCGAACCGGTTCGCGATGCCGGTCTCGATGTAGTCCATGCCCGGCTGCCACCTCTGAAGCACCCCGAAATGGAAGAGCAGCGGGTTCACCACGAGCCGCCCGAGGATGCCGGCGCAGAAAGTGCCCATAATCATCCAGAACGGCAGCACGAAGCCGGTGAAGATCATCCCGAGGTTCGTGCTCACCGCCAGCGGCACGGCCCGCAGCCACTTGACCTCCTGGAGTTTGGTGGTGAGGTCGTAGAACGGGACGGGCAGCAGGTACACGGGCGCTTTCAGGAACACGCCGCTCAAGGTTGGGATCGCCACGTAGACCAGGCCGAAGGCGATCCCGACGGTTGAGCCGATTGAGAAGCATTTCCATCGCCAGGTTTCCTGCTCGCTTTCGGCCAGGGCCGTGATGCCTTTCGCGGCGATGGGCACGAGTGGGAATGGCAGGCGCTCGACGTCGCTGGTGAGGCGGAACAGGACATAGCCGAGGGAGAAGAAGCTGATGCGGCCCCAGAGGATGCCGATGGCCATCAGGATGAGCATTGGCCACCAGTCGGGGTGCAGCAGGTTCTTGGTGATGTATGCGCCGCTGCCCGGAGGCGGGGCGACCCAGAAGGGGAGGCGGTTGACGATCTCGAACTGGATGGCCGCGTCGGAGCGGATGAAGTACTGCATCCAGATGAAATTGAAGAACTGGCCCGTAGCCGCGCCCATCATGCCGATGGTGACGCTGTGGATGATGAACATTTCCTGGCGCGAGAGTGTGGTGCGGCAGCGTTTGGCGATCTCAAGCATCACGATCAGCGTCACCCAGACCGCCGCCGCGCTCAGCTCCGCCCCGAGCATGAGCCACATGAACATCGAGCCCGGCACCACCAGGAAGGCGACGAACAGTCCGCCGAGAATGGCCTTAAGACCGAAGCCGTCGCTATACTCCTTCGGCTCGCCCTGCTCGGCCCTCAGGCGCAAGTACTCCTCTGTGGCCATGCAACCTCCCGGTACTCAGGATGCTTTCGATCTTCGATTCTCGATTTTCGATTTGCTAAGATCGGCGATCGGGAATCAGGCTTCCAGCAGCAGTCGGCTCTCCTCGGTCAGGCGGGCCTTTGCCTCGACGGTGACGAGACGCCAGATCAAGAGCTGTCTGCGCAGGTCCTTCAGGAACCCTGCGTTCATGCGGCCCCAGGTGGCGAACTCGCCACTTCGGCGCTCGATGGTGAAGAACAGGTACGTGATCTCGGGCTCTTCCAGGTCGGGCACGCTGGCGATCTTGACGAGCTGGCTGATGCCCATGTCCAGCGGCGCAACCCACACGTCTGCCTCGATGATGATGTGCTGGTCGCCGTCCACCTGTTCCCTGTAGTAGGTGATATTGTCGGCCGTGAAAGCGCCGACGGAGTCCTCGTTGTTGGTGACAAAGTAGTCCCGCAGGTACCCCATCACGCCGAGGGCTTCCTTGGAGCTGACGGTGAAGGGGAAGCGGATCTCCCAGATGTCGCTGGTGGGGCGCTGGATGATCATCTTGCGGGTCTCATCGGGCACACTCAACTTGCCGGCCATGCGGGCCGGGTAGGCCGTGGAGGCGATGACGATGGCTATGACCAGCAGGGCGCTCCAGACGGCGCTGACGCTGGAGTAGTTCAGACTTATCCCGGCCATGAGCCAGGGGACATGCATGAGGCCGAAACTGACCACCTGGCCCAGCAGGTAGCCGCACATGGTGCCCACGACGGCGAAGACGCAGCTCTCGGCGAAGAACAGCGAGGCGATGTGGATTGGCGCCAGGCCGACGGCGGCGTAGACCTTGATCTCGGTGACCCGCTCGTAAACCGCCCCGAGCATCGTGTTGAAGACTATCAGCGCGGCGATCAGCACCGGC
This sequence comes from uncultured candidatus Brocadiaceae bacterium, assembly GCA_964534775.1. Classification (GTDB taxonomy): domain Bacteria; phylum Planctomycetota; class Brocadiia; order SM23-32; family SM23-32; genus CAZHPE01. Next base: position 1,363 of record CAZHPE010000194.1, on the reverse strand, counting down.
ACCACAAGCCCCTTCAGTCCCCCGACGCTGAGGCGCCCGCGCGTGGCCAAGCGGGCCACTTTACCCCCTTCGGTCCCTTCGTAGAGCGGGAGGGTTACACGCGCGACGAAGTCGCGCACGATGCGCTCAAAGGACGCAGCCGGACGGGCGGCGCGGCTCCCGCCCGCGCCGGTCCAACCGGCACTGGGAGTGCCATCATACAGCGGCGCAATCATGCCGGCGGCGGCCCCGGGGCCCGTCGTCTCCAGCAGTCCTGCTTCAGAGGGCGAATCGGCCGGAGAACCGGACGGGTTGGAGGCGGGGCGGCCGGGACCCGCAACGATGGCCCTGAGCGTCCCTCCCAGCTTCATGCACAGATCGTGGGGCACGATCAGCACGCGGTCCGGGTCCATGTGCACGTAGGGTACTTCTTCTTCATCGGAATCCGGGGCGCTGACGAAATCTTCGGCCGTCTGGCCCCCGGTGGCGGTGAGCGAGAGTCCCCCTCCGCCACCCGACTCCATATACTGCTGCTCCTGGAAGTCCACGGGCGTAAGCGTCTCGCGGTCAAGGTCCTTGTATTCGGCGAGTTTCTGGCTGTCGAGCACCCCCACCACGCGCAGCCGGCGCCCCAACACACTGACGTAGGCGGCCGTCGCATCGGCGCTCCAAGCGCCCGTTGGACGGGGGTCCTGCGCCTCGCCGTAGTCCACATCTCCCGCGACCTTGTCCAGCTCGATCGCCAGGTTCTCGAACATCCCGCCGGGCAGCACGCACACGAACGGCCAGTCGTATTCCCTGCCCGAGAACCACTTGCCTCTCTGGAGGTATTCCCCGGTGCCCAGCCCTGAGAACCTGTGCTCTTCGGGACTCAGGCCGAGCATGGCGTTCGCCACCACGACAGGACCGGCGCTCCAAGCGCCTGTTGGACGGGAACCGGCAGAGGAAGCGGATTGCGCGGGGTCGACCCTTCGCACGTCCAGCTTGAGCTCCTGGGTCTGTTCACGGCTCACAAACCACGACCTCATCGCCACGGGCACGTCCTGCGCGCGGAAGAAGTTCGACAGGTCCCGGCCCATCATCTCGCCTATCCGATCCCAGCTCATGCGCCTCACCAGCACCCCGACGTACGACGCCGGGTCCGAGCTGGTGCGCCGCAGCATCTGGGCCGGCATCGTCTCGAAACTGGTGAACGAGAGGATCGTAAAGGTCAGGAGAATCAGCGTTGCGGCGGTCAGGAAAGTGCGGATCTTCCTCTTGCGCATGTTGGATATGCCCAGCACGAAGGCCGCCATGGCCGCGCTCGAACGCGCGACGTCCGCCCGATGGATCGTGTCAACACTTCTGCGGATCGACTCCATGACCGACTGGAAGCGCCCGGTCA
>CAZHPE010000193.1:0-5189 GCA_964534775.1 uncultured candidatus Brocadiaceae bacterium | reverse complement strand
TCGGAAGAGGGGATCGTCAGGTTTGGAACGAAGGTCGCCCAGGGGCGCATCCGGCCGGGCAGTCCGCAATACAGGGCCGGCCGGCTCCTGCCGCTCGAGGGCGCTTGCTCGGGAGCATCTCTCGCCACGCGCGCGGCCATCGCAGTGGCGTCACAACGAAAGGCGAGGCGAACGCTCGCGGGGCTCTGAGCCAAGTTCCAGACTATCTCCCGCACCGCCCCTTCCGCCCGAAGCGGCAGGCGGCAGAAACGGCCACTATTCTCTTTCAACCACGCCAGCCCGCGAACCGCAAGCCGCGGGTCGGTCACCGAGATCCAACGTATGTCCTCCGGGCAACCTTGAGTCTTCGCTTTCTTTGCTTTCTTGTCGGTCTTAACCGCCCGCTTCCGTGCCATGCAGTTCACCTCTTACACAAGAGTTAGACCTTAGCCATAATTCACCATCCGGTCGCATCATACGGCTTAGCCGCCATCCACGTCAATCGGTGTCTCTCGCCTCTTCAATCATGGCGACCAACTGCTCCAGCGGCACGTCCGCCTGAAGCGTGATGCCGGGCTCCAAGATGTAGCCGCCGCCCCGGCCCATCTCCCGCTTGAGCCGCCTGACCTCCCCCCGCACCTGCTCGGGCGTTCCGAAGGGCAGGAGATCCTGCGTGCGCACCCCGCCGCAGAATGTCAGGTCCCTTCCGAACTCGCGCTTCAGTTGGAGGATGTCCATGGCCTCAGACTGGATGGGGTGCAGGACGTCCAGCCCCATGTCGATCAGGTCGCCGACGATAGGGCAGATGTTGCCGCAACTGTGGAGGAACACCGTGCGGCCGTTCCTTTTGGCCAGCGAGAACACCTCCTCAAGAAGCGGCCGAATGAACCTGCGCCAGGCCTGCGGCGACATGAGCATGCCCTTCTGCGTTCCGTAGTCGTCGCTCAGGAAGATGCTGTCGAACCGGAACCGGACGAACAGGATTTCCATCGTTTGCAGGATGTAGTCCGCTATCCCGCGCAAGAGACCGCGCACGAACGCCGGATGAAGCGCCAAGTCAAGCAGGATGTTCTCCATCCCGCGCATGAACGTCGCGCGCTCCCACAGGTCTCCGACCGCGATGACAAGGTAGCTCTCCGGGCTGGCCTCGCACCTGCGGCCCAGGGCCTCGAAGCGGTATTCCTCCGCCGCATCCGGAAAGGAGTAGTTGGCCAAGTCCGGCTCCGGTAGGCATGGACCGATCGGCGAGCCGCGGTCTACCTCATTCGTGGACCACACTACGCCGAACTCGTCCGTAACCGATTCGCCGAACTCCTGCGGAGACGCGTACAGGGGCTTGATCGAAGTCGGTGCCGTGATTCGGATCGGGAAGCCGAGCACCCTTTCGATGGGGGCGCCGCCGTAGTGCTGCTCGATCTTCTGCCTGGCCGGCGGGGAGAACATGAAGTTGTAGGGCACCGCCACGTCGTCCGTGTGGGCGAGAACCTGCTGTATCCAATCCCTATTGCTCACCATTCGGCGTGTTCCTCCGCGTCCCGGCGCACATCGTCTCGCAATCTCACCCGGCGCATAGCACCCACTATCGGAACCAGAATCACAACGCGCGTCACTTCCCGGGATACAGGATGTCGAACTCCGAACTGCCCACGACGAGCCACAGGACCACGAAATGATGAATTAGGCGCTGCCCACCAAGGCAATCCCCACCGCAAGGGCCCAGCCGGAGAGCGCTGGTCGCCGCCTCGCGGCCACCACGGCAAGCACTATCAACGCCAGGCCGACGTAACTGTAATGAATGCGTCTCCCCCGGTAAGACGCCCGACGGTCGAGGCCGTTTCGCGGGCGGCTTCGGGGCCGAGCCCGAAACGGTTGAAAACGGTAATCCCTTCGAACAGGACCGTCAGGACGGCGACCCACAGAATGATCGGCCTCTTGTTCAGGATTTTCACGTCCGGCAAACCCCCTTGCAGGACACGTGCACCCGCTGAAGCCCGTGGCTCCGGGTTCCCGTCGCCGCCTGAATGCGGCTACACCGAAACCCGGACGTGCGGCGGACCTTCGAGCATGCCTTCCACCACGAGTTCCAAGAGCTGGCTGCTGCCATCGTCCAGCCGTCCGGTGTGTTCGGTCACATTAATCGAAACATCGCGCTGGTCCGTCCCGTACTCCTCCGCCCTTTGCCGCAGACAGAACACCAGGTGCCGGGCAGCTTCCTTCTGCGCGTCGCGCAGCCGTCCGAACTCCCTGCGTCCCAGCGGCCCCATCATGATGAACGAACCGGCCTCGTTGGGCCGGATGCGGACGGCCTCATGCACAATCACCTTTCCTGTGACAGCGCCCACGGCGTTGGCCACCTCGGCATGGGGCGGTACAACTACCCGCGCCCCCAACAGCCGCGCCGCCTCGGGGATGAACACCCCGGACGGCGCACCGATTCCCACCACCATCCTGTTCTCCGCAAACGTGATGCGGAAGGGGCCGCGTTCGTCGGCGCGCGCCGTGACCATCGCGTCCATGATGGCGCGGAGCACCTCGCTGTCTTCGCCTTCCGGGTCGCCGGGGCCGAGGGAGAGTTCGCGGCGCATCACCTGGTAGGCCAGCAGCTCGCGGCAGCGGTCTCTGATCAGGCCAGCGAAGTAGGTCGCGTCGCCCGGCACGAAGGCGCTCAGGACCCGCGCGGCGGCCATGGCCGCGGTTGTGCTGTAGGCCGTGAACTCGCCGAGAACGTGCAAGGCATCGGTGGGCGTGAAGGCGCTGCGCCGCACCACACCGAGGCCCTCAAGGCGCCGGGTGGGAAGCAACCCGATGGTCACGGCGCCCAGTTCGCGCGCCAGGCGCTGGGGGCTGGCCGGCCCGCCCTCCAGCAACCGCAGAAGCCGCGCCTCCTGCTCCGAAAGCCGAAGCCCCGGCCGAGCGCGCACGAGCGTGAAGAACTCCGCTGCCGTCGGCGCCACGTGTTCGTACCGTGACGCCTCCGCCAACTCCTCCAGGTGCTCGACCACACCCGGCCTGTCCTCCGCCAGGAAGGACAAGGGCGTGACGCGTTCGGGCCCGATCTCTAGCTTCGTCCCGCCTTCGAGCACCCTCACGTAGCTGTCCCCGCCGAGGCCGCTCGTCAGTATGTCGGCGGCGGCCACGCTGGTCTGCCATGGCCCGACCGTGGCCCCCTCGGCGCAGACCGACACGCGGCCCCCGCTCACAATGGCCACGTCCGTGGTCGTGCCGCCGATGTCCACGGCAACCAGATCGTCCAGCCCCGTCAGGAACCGCGCCCCCGTGGCGCTCGCCGCAGGGCCGGAGAGGATGGTCTCGATGGCGCGTTCGCGCGCCGCGGACATCTCGATCAGTGACCCGTCGCCCCGCACCACGAACACGGGCGCGCCGATGCCGTAGCGCTTCAGCGCGTGCTCGACGGCCCGCAGCAGTTCATCAATGACGGGAATCAACCGCGCGTTGAGCACGGCCGTGTGCGCGCGGCGGACGAAGTTCAGTTGCGCCGACAGCTCGTGCCCGCATACCACTGGAAGGTCGCAGACGGTGCGGACAGAGTCCTTGACAGCGTTCTCGTGCGAGGGGTTGTGTACGCTGGCGTATCCGCTCACCGCGAGGGCCTCGACGCCCTCATCCAGAAGTTCCTCCGCCGCCCGGCGCACCGCCACCGGGTCCACCGGCTCAAGCTCGGCGCCGTCGATGCTCAAGCGGCCCGGGACAATGCGCACCGGGCGCGTCCTGATCTGCTCCAGGCCCCACTCCCCCACCGGCATCAGCAGGAGGCCCACACGGGCGCCGCGATCCTCGACGATGGCGTTGGTAGCGAGCGTGGTCGAGAGGCACACGACGCTCAGGCTCCTGAGCAGGTCCCGGTCGAGCGCGGCGACGGCCTGCGCCACACCGATGCTCAGGTCGTGGGGCGTGGTGGGTCGCTTCGCCTTCGAGAGTACTGCGCCGGTCTCGAAGCCTACGACCGCCGCGTCGGTACAGGTGCCGCCGGCGTCGATGCCCAGCCCGAGGACGCCCGCAGCGCCGCCGGCGTCCTCCTCCCCGCTATCGCGTCGGACGATGTACTCTCCGAGATCCACGCCGCTGAGCGCGCGCTCGGCGAGCAGAACGTCTTCCTCCGACGGGGCGGCCGGCACCGCGGTGATCAAGCGGGAATCGTTCGTGGTAATGACCATGTGGTGCGGCGGCACAACCAGGAACAGACCATCATCATCGGGGCCGAGGGCGAGTGAACGCATGAAGGCAAGCTCGCCCCGGAGTTCCTCGAAGTCCCATCCGGAGGCGTCGGCCAGCAGGTGCGCGTACCGACGGTAGCGCTCGATGTCGCCGAGGCCGTTGTTGATCAGCGCGATGCGGCTGTAGTTCCTATGCCAACTGTGGAAGAACTCTGCGATTATGCCGGCGTTCTCTTCCCCATAGGCATCCTCCCACTCGGGGAAGTGAGGATCGTCGCGCGGGGACCACCTGCGGCGCAACGTGGTGAGGCGGTGGGAGTCGGGATGCGTCTTGTTCTCGAACCAGCCGGGCGTCATGTAGAATGTGCCGGGGCAGGCGCGGAACTGCTCCCAGTAACGTTCGGCCCCACCCAGAAACATCCCGATGCAGTCGTGCACGCGCGGGAGGGCCAGGGGCACGTCCCGGCTGATAATGCCCACCGTGCCGCGGCCGCACAGGCCATAGAAGATGGCGATGCGCTCGAAACGTTCGGCGGAGGTCCGGTCGATGGCGTCCTGAATCCTTGCCTTGAGCTCCCGAGGCCTGCTGTGCAGGCCCGCGTCGAGCAGCTCCACCTCGAACTCAAGCCGACTTTCCTTTGCCAGAAGCCCGAGCTCGCGCTCGAACACGCCGCAGGCGATGACCTTGATGCTTTTCGGCACAGGCGGGACCTCAGAACTTGATGCTAGCGGGGGGCGGCGCGCCTCGCGCCGGGCCCCGAGGGGCCTTCTTGCTCAAGGCGGTTGCACCGGGCGCACACGGCCCTATCTTTACCAAAAGCGGTTGCACCGCTTGCACCGCCCGTTCAGTACAGCACGTAGCCGGCGGGCTTGTCAAGGGAGGAGAGTCCGCAGGCCGCCGACGGGCTGGACGGCGCCCCCCCCGATGCGTCATTCACCCGTCGCCGCCTGCGCGGGCACGGGGCGGCTGAACCAGCCCTGCGTGCGCAGGCAGATGCGCACCAGCATAAGCATCAGGGGCACCTCTATCAGAAC
>CAZHPE010000192.1:0-5245 GCA_964534775.1 uncultured candidatus Brocadiaceae bacterium | reverse complement strand
GGCGGTCCCCTTCTCAACAGCCTCCAGCCGCTTCCCATCAAACTCGTCGTCGCGGCAATTCGTGGGCGATCCCAGGCAGAGAATGTAGGTATCCACCTGTGTTCCGATCAACTGATCGACGCAGTCGTAGTACTGGTCGAGCGTTATCGGATAGGGATGAGGGTAGAAGATTATGCTGCCGCCGTCGTCGTTGTACAGGACCCTGCGTTTCTTGCTCGACATCCGCTTCATGCCCTTCCTGCTGTGCTCGTTGTGGTCCAGCACCTGGTCGCGTGCGAGAATTCGTGCAAACCTTATCCACTCGCAGACGAAGTGTCAACAGCCGGGGTGATCGTGCCCGGCCGGCTCAGCGCCTAAGGTTGAACGACGTCGAACGTCTTCACCTTGTCGCCGACCATCACCTCGAAAGTGCCGGGCTCGACGACCCAGTTCATGTCCTCGTCCAGAAGCGCAAAGTCCTCGGGGGCCAGCTCGAAGCTCACGGTCTTCTGCTGGCCGGGCGCCAGGCCGATCTTCTCGAACCTCCTCAGCACCTTTACCGGGGTCGTCACCGAGCTGAAGACGTCGTTGACGTAAAGCTGCACGACCTCCTTGCCCGCGAGCTTGCCCGCGTTGCGCACGTCCACGCTGATGCTGACCCGCCCGCCCGGAAGGATTCTGCGCGGAGACACCCGCAGCTTGGTGTACTTGAAGGAGGTATAGCTAAGGCCGTGGCCGAACTCGTAGAGCGGCGTGGTCGAGGAGAATACGTAGTCCTGGCCGGGGCTGTCTGCCGTTCCGGGCGCGTGATAGTAGCCGCGCGCCGAAGGCTTGTGGTTGTAAAAGGCGGGAACGTGCCCCACGCTGCGCGGCACGCTGACCGGCAGCTTGCCAGACGGGTTGACCTTGCCGAAAAGGACGTCCGCCAGGGCGTTGCCGCCCTCCTCGCCGGCGTACCAGGCATCGAGGATGGCGGGGACGTGCTCCGCCACCCACGGAATCCCGTACGGCCGGCCGTGCACCAGCACGACGATCGTGGGCGTCTCCGTGCCGTGCACCGTCCGGACCAGCTCCTCCTGCACGCCAGGCAGGGTGAGCTGCGTCCGGTCGTAGGCCTCGCCGCAGGTGAGGTTGCCCTTTTCGGGCGCCGGCCCGATGCTGGCCGGCACGCAGCTTGCCCCGCCCAAGACCACGATGGCGACATCGCTCCGCCCGGCCGCCTCAACGGCTTCCGCGAAGCCCTCGCGCGATTGGGCGAAGATGTGGCACCCCTGGGCGTGGATGACCTCCGTCTGCCCTGAAACGGCGCTGCGGATGCCCTCCAGCGGGGTCACGGCGTCGGCCTTCGGCAGACTGTAGCCGCCCAGCTGCTCCAGGTCAGCATTCGGGCCGATCACGGCAATTTTGCCGATGCCGCGGTCGAGTGGCAGCAAGCTCTTCTCGTTCTTCAGCAGAATTATCGACTCCCGGGCCACCTGCCGGGCGAGCTTGCGATGCGCCGGGCAGTTGACCAGCCGAAGCCCCGTCTCGATGTCCGCGTAAGGGTTCTCGAAAAGCCCGGCGAGGAACTTCGTTCGCAGCACCCTGTATACGGCCCCGTCGATCAGGTCCACCGAAACCTCGCCCTTCCTGACCAGGCCCAGCAGCGCGTCGCCGAAGCCGTGGGGGCCCGGCCCCTCCACGTCCAGTCCGGCCTCCAGGGCCTGCTTGCCGGCTTCCGCGGGCGAGCCGGCCGTCCGGTGCACGTCCTGGAGCATGCCGATGGCGCCGTAATCACTGAACGTATGCCCGCGGAAACCCCACTCCTCGCGCAGGACGCGCTTCAGCAGCAGTTTCGACGCCGAGGCAGGGATGCCGTCGTACTCGCTGTAGGCCGGCATGACCACGAGCACGCCGGCTTCCGTCACGGCCGCCTTGAACGGGGGGAGATAGGTGGTCCTGAGCTCGCGCATCCCGCCGGCCACCGGCGCCATGTTGACGCCCGCCTCGGGACTGCCGTGGGCGGCGAAGTGCTTGGCCGTGCAGATGAGGTGCTCACGGTCGATCTCCGGGCCCTCGCCCTGCATGCCCCTGATGTAGGCCACGCCCATCCGGGAAACGAGGTATGGATCCTCGCCATAGGTTTCCTCGACACGGCCCCATCTTGGGTCCCGCGCGAGATCAAGGTTCGGGGCGAACGCCTGTGTGGCGCCGACGGCGCGCGCTTCCTTGGCTGCCGCCTCCGCCGCACGCCCGACGATTTCGGGGTTCCACGTGCTGGCGAGGGCGATGGCTTGCGGGAAGACGGTCGCCCCCCCGGACTGGTGCCCGTGGAGGCATTCGGAAAGGATGATAGCCGGGATGCCCAATCGCGTCTTCTCGACCAGGTACTTCTGAAGCGCGTTCACCGCCTCAGCGCTCCGCCTGGGATCGCCCCGCAGATCCTCGAGGCAGCCGATGCTCATCCGGCCGAAGCACTCCCGCACGTCACTCGGCGAAACACGGCCGTTCTTAACGAATGACCGGATCGTGTGCATGCTCATTTGCCGGATCTTCTGCTCGATTGTCATTCGGTCCAGCAGGTCCCTCGCCCGTGCTTCGGCGGTGAGGGTCGAGTCACGGTAGGGCGGCTTACGGCTCATGCGCTTGCGCTTCGTGGCCATGTTGCTCCTCTCAGGGGTTTCGCGGAAGGCCGGGCCGGCCAGTCGTCCTCCCGGCGGCGCCACTATAGGGGCGTCGGCAGACGAATTCAAGCAGTCGGCGCACAGTGCGATTTCTCGGGAATCTCAGACGCAGCCGGCAGGGCGCCTCAGCGGCGGTTCGGATCGTTTCTCGGCTCCCTCAGCCCCTCGGAATACGCAATGCGAGCGGGGTCGCAGTGAGAATCAATTGACAGACCATGCGGCGGGCGCTAGCATTAGGCACATTCGCTGGACTGTCGCCCGGCGGCAGAACCTGGAATCGAGAGTCGATCCAGGCTGGAACTCCAGTCACAGGCATGCTTGAGTTTGGAGAGGGAGGTTGTCACATGTCCTCGGAAAGGGACAAGAAGGTCGTTGAAGTAACTTTCCATTCCACCCCAGGGTTTTTCAACGCTGGATGGGGATGGCGAATACCCGGCAACCCCGACCGGGCGGAGGGGGAAGTGTGGACGGAGAAGGAGCAGGAGGTCTTGGCGCTCTCGGAGAACAACACGCCGCAGACCCGCGACGTCTCCAGGACCAGGACATACACCTACGAGGCGCCGTTCAACTATCCCAACGTCCATGTGGATCTGGGGCGTCCGGGCACGGGCGTGGAGTTCAACCCGGACGGGGCCGAGATCGACATCTACCCGTACGGTGCGGTTACGATCGAGGAAGATGAGCCCATCGTGGCCGTGACGGTGATCGGCAGCGGCTGCGGCACCCAGTGCTATGTGATAATAGAGGCCGAACCCCTCGAATGGAAGTATCCGCGCACGGCCGTGCGAATGCGCAAGGACAACCTCTGGGGCACCCACGTTCGGGGCGACGCCTGGGAGGCCGGCATCAAAGAGAACTGGAACGACGCCGGCCTGAACTCGGCCCGTTTCGACCTCCCCGAATCGAAGAAGGTGATAGTCGGCGGTGGTTCACATGGCGGCGACCCGCATTACTGCATCAGGTTGATTCGCGTAGAGGTGAAAGAAACGCTCTGATTCGGCCCGCGCATGCCGCAATCAGTGATGGATTGTCGCGGCAAGGGCGGGCCCGGAGGGAGGGAGAAAGGCAGACGATGTCGGAAACGGTCAGATTCGGGGTGTCGCTCGGCCTCGGCCTTCTGGACAGGTTCGACGGGCTCATCCGCAAGATGGGCTACGAGAACCGCAGCGAGGCCATTCGCGACCTGATCCGGGACAAACTCGTCCACGAGCAGTGGGAGGAGGCCAACGGGGAAGCCTTCGGGGTTGTCTTTCTTGTTTACGACCCCGGCCTCACGGGTCTGGACCGTCGGCTGATGGAAATCCAGCACAAGTTCGCAGGCCGAGTAGTCTCGACCCTGCACGTCCACATCGACGAGCAGAACTGCCTGGAGGTCGCCGTCCTGCGCGGGCCTGGCCCGGAGGTGCGCACCATCGGCAACCGGCTGGTGAGCATGCGCGGGGTGAAGTTCGGCAGGCTGAACATGGGGGCCACCGGCGCGGATCTGGACTGAGAAACCGGCGAATGCCTTTGGCTCTCGCGCGTCCCCGCCGTGCAGAACGCCGGATGGAGCGGTGTGCGGTCCTACGGCGCGGGATCGGCGCCGGCATTCGGCCCGGCCAGCTCTGCCTTGAGCCGGCGCACCTTGGCCAGCAGGGTCTTGTCGCTGGAACGCTCGGCGGCCTCTTCCAGGGCGGGAATCAGCGCCGCGCCCAGCCCGGCGTGTTTCGGCTCGTCCAGGCGCCCTGCAGTTTCGCAGCCCAAGACCACAAGCGGCGGGATATCTTTCTTCTCCGCGCCCTTGAGCCAGTCCGTGAGAGCCGGCAGGATGCGGGCCGGCTCACCCGCCTTGATCCAGCACTCCAGCAACTCGGCGCGGATCGCCGGATTGCCGCCGGTCAGTTGGTCCATCTCAAGGTAGACTTCGGCCGCGCCGGCGTAGTCCTTCAGGGCCTTGTGCGATTCGGCCAGTTTCTTGCGGGCCTCCATCAGCTGGTCGCGAAGCGAGGGTTTGCCCCCGAAGTCCCAGATGGCCCTGCGCAGCACGTTGCGCGCAGCGGCGTTGCGCCCGTGCGCTGCCAGGGCGTCCGCAATTATCATCATGCGGTCGAAATCCTCCCGAGCCAGAGTCTGCAGGGCCTCCACAACGCGCTCCTGCACCCGCCGGTTCTCATCGTCGAGCGCCCTCTTGAGCGCAGGCACCGCGGCCGGCTGGTTCAGCTCGCCGAGAGTAACGGCGGTGATCTCCCGGACCCGGGCGCTCCGGTCGGTCCGCAGCACCGTGCACAGGCTCGGCACCGCCCTGGCGGCCCCGAGCTTGCGCAGGCCCTCCACGGCGAACCAGCGCACGTTCTCGTCCGTATCCTCGAGCGCTTCGATCAGGAACGGCACGGCCCCCTGCGCGCCCATCTTGCCCAGGGCATTGGCGGCCGACTCCCGAATCTTCTTGTGCGGCCTGGCCAGCGCGTCGATCAGGCCGTTCACCGCGCCCTCGCCCATTCGGGCCGTCATTGCATCGATCACCGCCGCCTGAACCGCCGGGTCTTCGTCCGACAGGGCCGTCAGCAGCATCTCGTCCCGGTAACTACCTCGGCTGGCTACCAGCACCTTGACGCCAGCCAGGC
>CAZHPE010000191.1:0-5283 GCA_964534775.1 uncultured candidatus Brocadiaceae bacterium | reverse complement strand
CCGAAGACGCGCGAGAAGCCCGCCACGATGCTTGTCTTTGCGAAATACCGCACGCCCGGGCAGCGCACGTAGAACCGGTCGCGCAACAGCCGGAAACCGCTAAACCGCCTGGCGAACAGGCATAGCGCGACAACACCCACGATGACCCCCCCGGCTATGGCCCAGAAGGTTCCGCTTCGGAACAAGCCGCCGAGCCTCAGCAAGATGCTCATCATCCAATGTGGCTCGATATTCATGGGCTGCAGGACCTGCTTCTCGAACACTGCCATGCTGTAGGAGAAGGCGAACGAAACCACGCCTATGGCGAACAGAATGATGAAGAACGGGTATATGAGGCTGGTCGCCGCCCTGTGACGCGCGGCCGCGAGGCGCTCGCCCTGTTCGGCGACGCGGTGCAGCGTCTCCATCAGGGTTCCGCTCCGCTCGCCGGCCTGGAACATGTTGATGACAAGGTCCGGGAAATGGCGCGCCTGTCTAGCGGTCGCCTCGCTGAAGGAGCCGCCCCCTTCGACCGTGACGCCAATGTCCGTGACCACGCGGGCGAACGTGGGGTTGTCGATTCGATTCGCGAGGGTATTAAGGGCGTTGACCAGGGGCATGCCGTATTCGAGCAAAAGTGCGAGCTCTTCGCAGAAAGCGAACACTTCGCGCCGCTTTACCCTGCCCAGCAGGCCGCTCAACCCCGCACTCAAAACGGACTTGCGCTCCCTGCCGGCCGAGTCCATAACTCGCCCGCGGGCGCCATCCTCGCCCAACTTCTCCTTCAGTCCTCGCGTGAGGGACTCCTTCACCGCGCCGTCGAAGGCCTCCGCCCCCTCTTGCTTCTCTTCATCCTGATTCTCATTTGCCATCCTGGTTTTCCTCTCCCATCATTTAGCTATCAGCCTTTGGCTCACGGCTCCTTATGGCCCTTCTAACCAGTGGTGACCCGCAACAGTTCCTCCAGCGTGGTCACGCCCGCACGGACTTTCGCAATCCCGGCTTTCATGAGGGTCATCATGCCCTCCTCCTTAGCCTGCCCCAAAAGTTCGCCATGGCCCGCGTCCTGGAGGATCATCTCCTTCATGCCTTCTGACATGCGGAAGACTTCGTAGATGCCGGTGCGGCCGCGGTAGCCCGCCTGGAAGCACTTCTCGCAGCCCACCGCCTCATAGAAGGTGATGCTCCGGGCCGCCTGCGGCGAGAGGCCGACAGCGGTCAACAGGGACTTCCGGGGCTTGAATTCCCTACGGCAATCGGGACAGACCACCCTCACAAGCCTCTGGGCGACGACGACGATGACCGAGTTCGGGATGAGGAAAGCCGGCACCCCCAGATGCCGCAGGGTTATGATGGCGCCGACGGCGTCATTGGTATGCAAGGTGCTGAGGACCAGGTGACCGGTCATTGCGGCACGCACGGCAACGTGCGCGGTATCGCTGTCGCGGATCTCGCCGACCATCATCACGTCCGCATCCTGACGCAGGACCGAACGCAGCATGCTCGCAAAGGTTAGCTTCGTGTGCAGGTCGACCTGGACCTGGCTTATGCCCGGCAACTGGTACTCGACCGGGTCCTCAATGGTCACCACGTTCTGCGTGAGAATGTCCACCTGGCTCAGGCACGCATACAGGGTGGTGGTCTTGCCGGAGCCGATCGGCCCTGTAACGAGGATCATTCCGTAGGGCCGAGCTATCGCGCCCTCCATGATATCGAGATGACCCTGCTCGAAGCCCAGTTCGCGCAATCCCTGAAATACGCTCTCCGGGTTGAGCAGGCGCAGCACCATCTTCTCGCCCAGCACGGTGGGCAAGGTCGCGACCCGAAGGTCGTAGGTTCGATCCGCGCCTTGAACCGCGAAGTGACCGTCCTGGGGTTGGCGCCGCTCGGTGATGTTCATCCCGGCGAGCACCTTGACCCGGGAGAGGACCCCCTCTTTCAGGTGCTCCGAGAGGTTCATGATGTCGTAGAGCATCCCGTCGATCCTGTAACGCACGCGTAGCGCATTCGCCTGCGGCTCCAGGTGGATATCGGTGGCGCGGGAGTTCACGGCCCCCTCGATAACCGAGGCCACAAGGTTGATGACGCCGGCGCTTTCCGCCACGGAAACCATTCCCTGGTCCATGGTGCTTGCGCCGCGCAGCCTGGCTTTGAGCCTGTCGAGCGCGCTTGCGGGCTTCTCCTCGGCGGCCACGGCGGGCGCCCTGTAATGCCTTTCTATGGCGTCGAGCACATCCTTCTCGAAGGCAAGCGCGGGTTCCACGTGCAGGTTCGCCGTCATGTGGAACAGTTCGCGCGCGGCCGCATCCTGCGGATTGGCCATTGCAAGCTGCACCGTCTCGCCGCTTATGGCCACTGGGACCATACAGTGCTGCCTGGCAAGGTCATCGGGGAGCAGGCTGACGGCTTCCTGCTGCGGCTTGGCCTGCGTCAGGTCCACGTAGGGAATATCCAGTTCCTTCGACAGGGCCGGACCCAACTCGTCCTTGCGAACCGCATTGGAATCGATGAGTGTCTGCAGGATGTCGCGCCCCGCGCGCTGCCTTTCGGCCAGAGCTTTCGCGCACTGCTCCTGATTCACTAGTCCCGTGCGCAGCAGCGCCTGAGTGAGGGCGTCTTCCCCGATGGCGGCGGGGGTCTCTCGCTCGGCGGACTTGCGCGCGTCTGCTATCTGCTTCGGCGTCACTAGCCCACGATTGACCAGGATGCGCCAGAAGGACTGCCCCGAGCGGTCCTGCTGCGCGAGCGCTTCCTGGAGTTGCTCTTCGGTGACATCCCCGCTCTCGACGAGAACACGCCCCAATGCGGGGTCGAATGCTTCCCCGCTCTTCTCCGCCGCTTCCCATTCGGAGGTGCTCATCCAGCCGCCCTCCTGCAGCACGTCTTTGACCTTCTTCTTCTTCCCGGCCCCTATGTCCACGGGCTGATTCAGCCAGGACCATATGCCGCGGAACATCTCCCCGTCCAAATCCGAACGCACGATGTCCATCAGCCTCCGGCCCGTCTTCTTCTGCTTCGCAATGGCATCGTTTAGCTGCTGGCGTGTTTCCGCCTGGGCGTGAGCCACCACGTCCTGCAATCCCTCGTCCGGCACCGCAGGAGCGCGCCCGGAGCCTGCGGTACGCGGCGGAATCGCGCTTTTCTTCTTGGTACTCAATGTCCTTGCCTGTCCACCTGCTTCATGGGGACCGCAGTTATCTCCGCTCTTCAAAGCGCACGACGACGAACCCGTCCTTATCACGCCTCACAACCTGGCGCAACTTCTTCTTCAGCCCCGGGTCCGCTACCGACCATCCGGTGGCCGTTATCGTGAAATGGGTCGACGAAACGGTTAGCCATGGTTTCGTTTCTCCGAATTCCGCGTCGCTCATGCCCAGGAGTTCCTTCACCTGCTCGATGTCGGTGAAGGGTTCATCGTCCTCCGTGCCGGCCAACCCGTCCTCGCCGTTTCGACGCTGAACCACCTCCGCCGCACCGCCCTCCACGAGCACAAGGCATTGAAGCACAGCCAAGGGCGCCGTGTTCACATTGATCTTGCCCTCGCCGTAGACCGTCAGCGAACCCTTCACCCTCGGCGCCGCCAGCAATTCTTCCGACACGCCGGAGACTGAAAGAATATCCTCGACCCTGGTGAACGCTCTCTCGCTTCTGCTGGTGATGATGGCCGAGGCCGCGGCGTCGGTGAGGTCCAGCGCCCTGAGCATGCCGCGGTCGGCCTCGTTGATGTTGAGCCTGCCTTCCGCGTCAACGACCGTGCACTCATACTTGTAGGCGCCGTCGCCCGCCATTGTGCCAGTCAGTTCATCGCGCTCCGTGCACCAGGAATCCCCAAGGGTGTCGACACCCCGGGCATCCTGCGCCAGCCGACTGATTGCCGCCTCCAAACCGGCCTTCGCCACGTAGAAAGCCGCCAGGCTCTTGCCGTTTCGGCTCACGTAGCGTGCCTCCACCATAAGCCACAAGGAGGCCGAGCCGAAGATCGCCGTCATGAACGCCAACACCATGAGGCAGACGATCAAGGACTGCCCGGCCGTCCGACGCCGGCCCACTGACTTCCTGTTTCTGACGCTCACAGCGAAATCCTCCTGGCCACCGGAAGGTACACGATGCTGGAGAACTGCGTCACCCTCGGTTTCTCATCCCGCGGATAGCCCACGGTTATGCGCACCGCACGCGGCAGCGCTGAGGCATCCGCCCACTCATCCACCCAGGGTCCGTCCTCTCCGAGGTAATCAAACCGGAGCGAAACCGCGTACGAGTTGTCAACCCTCCAAGCCTCATCCTCAAGCGGTGCGCCTATCTTGGCGGCGCGGCGCGCTATGCCGACAACGCGGCGGTCCTTATCCCGCTTCAGGGCGTACTCGACAATGCCCGGATAGTACTTTGCTCTCCCCTTTATGTCGGTTCCCTCAATAACCGCCTGTGGCGTAGGAAAACGGATGAGATCGGCTTCAAGGCGGATGTCACCCAACCCATCGGGGATCGGCTCGCCTTCGGGCCACCCCTTACCCTTCTCGCCCGCGAGTCCTCCCTGCCCGCCCAACTCAGAGGCAAGGACAGCCGTTCTGAGTTCTCGAGATATCTTGTAGACCGATTCCCAGCAGGTCCTGCCGACGATGTCGCGCGCCTGCTGCTGCTCCCAGACCTGGGTTGCCTTGATGGCAATCTGAACGGCCAGGCCCACGATGATTCCCGTCAAAACGAGGACAACGAGAAGTTCTGCAAGTGTGACGCCCCGGCGCCAGCCTCTCCGCCTCTTCATCACTCGGTCTCCTCCGCGCTTGCGCCTTGCGGTACGGCCAGCAGCGTGCGCAAGTCGTACCTGGGCGTAATGCTCTGCCGCCGCGGAAGCCGCCAGTGCACCGTGACGACCACTTCCTTCAGCCCCACCCTATCGCTAACCTCGGCGTCCGGAACCTCGCTGATGAGCCAAGTCCATTGATAGCTCTCGCGCTCCTTCTGCGGGAACTTGCGCAGCTTCGTCTCCTCGTCCAGCTCGAAGTTCGCCCGCAAGTGCGCTTCCCAGGCGGGCAGGTCATCGCGGCGAGCCAGGATGTCTTCCATCTGCTCCTGGGCATACAACATGCCGGAAACCCGCATCTGCGCCATCATCGACATCTCCAAACCCGTCATCACGAGCTGCGCCAGCAGACTCATGGCCACGCCGAGCAGGGCGATGGAGACGATGGTTTCCACCAAGGTAACGGCCCGCCTCGCGACAACCGGCTTCAGCCTTCCTGCCACCACAGTGCCAATTCCCTTGAACATGTCCCTCATCCCTCATGGCCGACAGAGAACCCGCCG
>CAZHPE010000190.1:0-5294 GCA_964534775.1 uncultured candidatus Brocadiaceae bacterium | reverse complement strand
GGTGGGGCAGGCGGTGGCCTTGGACCCCCTGACGGCGGCCGTCTGCACTCTCGATCAGGTCCACGACATGGTCGGGGAGCTGTTCGAGGCGCTGGCCGAGTACCTGCCGCAGTTCGCCTGAGTGCCGTAGCCCGGTGCTTCCGTCACTAACTGAGCGTGCCGCTGCCAAGCGCAGAGCGAGCGCCTGGCGCCTCCGTCTTACCCCGATCAGGGCCGCGGCGAAAGAGAGAAGAGCATCCGACGCGCTGGCCCGGCATCTCACAGGAACTCCCAGGCAGCTCCCCTCGAGCGTTTTCCCGACGCAGGAGCGACGAAACGGGCCTTGCATAGGGGTAGGGCTCTCAGGGCTGGAAAACGCGCGTGGGGGCGCTGCGTGGGAGGGCGCAGTTCTCTGCCCATGGCCATCCGGGACTCAGCACAAACCTAAATCCTCCTTGCCTGACATGAACCGCCGCGCGTCGTCAAAGAGTATCTTGTGTCGGTCCTCCTCGGTGACGTCGAGCTTCCTGAGCAACTCCTCGTCGCACGCCCACGAGCCCTGGAGCACCGACTGTGTGGGTAGGCCCGAATCGCTTCCAAACCACATATGGTCAGGGCCGACGAGCGCCAGGCATCTCTGCAGCGCCTGGCGCCGATATATGGGTGGCGTGCCCGGCGCCAGGTCAACGAAAGCCTGGTCGTTCTCCGGACGCATGTGATTGACTTTCTGCACCACGGCTATGCACTCGTCGCACCACGGCCAGCCGATGTGGGCGAGGGAGAACCGTACGCCAGGATAATCCCACATTGCCTCGAACAATGCCGGACGACAGAACCGGGAGTTATCGCCTGGCTGCCAGAGGATGCCACTGTGAAACTGAATGAAGGCGCCCATCTCGTCCGCAACGGCATAAATCTCGCGGGCACAGGCATCGTACGGAAACCACCCGCGGGGAATGAGCTTTATCCCCTGCATGCCGCACTCTCTGACGGCCCACTCGGCTATCTCCGGCGAGCGCCGGTGTAGCGGATCAATCCACGCCACAGGAACAATGATCTGCGCCAACGCCGAGTGAAGTCCCGCCAACTCCTGTATGTATTCTCGGGCCTTTTTGCCCTCACCATACGGATTGCGGGATATGAGGTGCAGCTTATCGATCTTCGCTCCTTGCACGAAACTCGTCAGGTCGGTTTCTGGTACCTCGCCGTTGAGATGAACGTGGCAATCAACGACGTGCACGGTTCGCCTCCCCAAGTGTGATTGATCCGGTTCGTCAACCAGTAGCCGGCTCTGACCTTGCCTCTCTTCCTATCCGCTCTGCGCTGCGTGAACGGCGTTGTCGGAGACCGCATCGGCGATGTTGAATACCTGCTGGTAAGTGAGCTTAACTGCAGGATTCAGCTCGAGGAAGTGTTGAGGGTACATCGGCAGGCTACCAGCGAATGCTCTCGCGGGAAACGAACCGTTCCATCCTCCGCCAGCGCGTGTCGTTCTCCCGGTAGTAGTCCCGTCGATACAGCGGGAAGGAATCCCCGGGCGGTTCAATGTCGACGACGTCGTTTCCCTTGCGAACCAGGGTGTAATGGGTCTTCTCGATCCACACCCGGTCGGTTCGTTCGGCAATGGGGAAACTCAACGTAGCCACGTCGTTCGCTTGGACGGAGCCCACCTGAGCATAACGGCCCGCGAAACCAATCGGACGGTCCTGGGCATTGACCCGGCAGCGGACCTGGTCGGGCGTCACCCACTCGGGAATGCGGACCGAAAGGTCCAGCGGCTGCTTGACCTTCACATCGACCTGGCCCGCATAGGGGATATGGCTGTCAACGTCGGCCCAAGGCGATGACCGGTTCAGCAACAGATTCACCCGCAGCTTCCCTGGCTCCCACGTGAGGATGTGCTCCCAGATGAAGTAGAGAGCCCGGGTGGCGTTGCCAGTGCAGCAGTGCATGATGCCCCGGCCCCAATCGTTGGCGCTGGGCCAGCCGGCAAAGGCGCCCAAGTTGCGTTCCGGTACGCGGTCGCAGCACTGGACGACGGGATCGAAGGCGGCGTCGGGCATCTTGGGACCGTTCTCCCCGGCATGGTAGGCCCGGCCCGCGTGCCGTAATTGCCCTTCGGCGAATTGGTTTCGGATCCATCGGTCGGCATCATCCCAGTAGTCGCCCAGTCCGGCCGCACTGAGCTTCAAGGCCAGACCGATCATTCCGGCCACCTCGCAGAGCTCGGAAGTCTGCAGGTCATGGACTCGGTCGATGTTTTCGGGGAAATAGCCGACCACAGGGTTCCCCTTAGCGCGGGCCCACTCGAAGGCCTGGCGCACAAATCCCGCCAGGTCCCGATCCCCCACGGCCAGCGCATGGTCCAACGTCCCCAGCAAGGGCACCATGTGATGCTGAAAATGAACGGATCCCTTCCAGGTGACTGGACCGGGATCGAAACCAGGAACGCCCGGCTGATCCGGTACCTGTCCGCCGTCCTCTCCGGCGTAGTTGGGAAGAAATTCCCCGCCGGGGCCGTAATATCGCCCGTGGTAGACCAGGTAGCGAGCCAGCTTGCCGGCTAGGTCGACGGCTGGCTCATACCCACTGACCCGATGGTACTGGGCCAGTCCCTGGATGGTCCAGCCGACCAAGCTGGACCAGACCCCCACTGGCATCGCTGCGTCCTTCACGCGCGCGTCGTTGGGGAAGAACTCCCCCTGCGGAAAGTAGGCGTGGTCGCCGCGATCGACCATCACACTCCGGAGCCCTTGAACGATCTTCCGGATCTCCGTCTCCCAGGGCCCCGACGGAT
Source organism: uncultured candidatus Brocadiaceae bacterium (assembly GCA_964534775.1). Taxonomy (GTDB): domain Bacteria; phylum Planctomycetota; class Brocadiia; order SM23-32; family SM23-32; genus CAZHPE01. The sequence continues at coordinate 2,518 of CAZHPE010000190.1, read as the reverse complement.
CCCGCAGCCAGTAGAGTGTCATCGCTCCCATGCGCCGGCCGCAGATAACCGGGAGGGAATAGAAGTCCGCGGGCGCGGGATGGCGGTGCTTCCTGGCGCCCGTAGCAACGCCCCCAGTCCGCCGCCCTGACCCAGGGCAGGAACGGCCAATACACGAGGCCATCCGGCCCTATCTGGCGCAGTGCGTCAGTCATCCACACCGGATCAACTTGGTCGTTGAGGGAGCTACCGCTGGCGAGGCGCATCAGCGGCAAGGCCTCTTGAAACTTGGCCACGCAGATGTCCGAACTGCCGTGCCCCATTGTCGGGGGATTCGTGCGGAAGCTGACCCTGAAGTAGAGCATGTAGTCTTTCTCGGGATCCAGAGGTCCCGTCAAGCCATTGACCGCCAGTGCCGCCCGCTCCTGGATATCGAGCGTGTCTGGCACCATCGCCTCGTAGCGCTCCCCCTCGTAGGTCGGAACCGCGAAGTCGGGGACTGCCTGGCGGATGTAGGGAATCGGGTCTCCGCGCTGCCAGGCTCCGGCTGATTTGCTGCTCATGGCTGCCTCCTGCTGAATTATTTTCTGACCTCTACATACTTAAGTCGCGATCTCCCCGTCACCGGCATAGCCCGCACCCTGGCCCCGATGCCCATCCGGGAAGGCGACGACCAGATTGGCTGGCCTCGCCGACATCCCCAGCGCCCCTCTTGGCGGGGGCCGAGCCGCCCTATTGACGCCCCATGGCTCTCGGCGAGCAATCCCCCGGAGCCAGTCACACGACCTTCGCCATCGTCCGCAACAACTTGGCTCAGTTGCTCCGGGTCACGGACCGTATAGTCCAGGCCAAGCCGCTGATGCGCCGGCACTTGGAAATCCCCCTGCGGCCCACTGCGGCGAGCGGACATCCGCATCCGTATCTGAGGTCGGCCCTGGGCAGCCACGCCAGCCTCCTGCAGGAGATGGGCTGGAGCCATGCCCAGACTCGGCAGGAGTTAAGCGACCCCTGGCGGCGTACGGAATGTCTCTTGGGTAACAACGAGGCCTCCACCATAGGCTGTCGGGACGCCGTAGCCAAGCTGAGCACAAGCACCTGACGCCGCCATCTTACTCCGATCAGGGCCGCGACGAAAGAGAGAGAAGCATGTGCCGCGCTGACCCCGACGGCTCGCAGAACCTCCCAGACCGCTCCCCTCGAGCGTTCTCCCGATGCAGGAGCGATGAACAGAACCTCGCGTAGGGTAGAGGGTGGGTACCCGTTGGCCGGCGGCATGATCGGCAGCGTCGGGGCAGACGGGACAGCGTGCTCAGTCTATTCACCTGCCGCCGGCGGATTCCGCGAGGTACCGGCTCAGCGTGTCGACATAGACCGATGCACTGAACTTCTGCGCTGCCAGTTCGCGCGCCTGCGCGCTCAACACGCGGAACCGCGCTCCGTCGGCACATAGGCGCGAGACCGCCTCCGCTAAGGCTTCCGGACGGCAGAGCCGCACGGGCACGAGCGCGTCCGTTGAAGGGTCGTAGCATCGTGCTGGCAGCTGCTGTGGATTGCCCATCTGGCCTCCAAGATCCTCGTAGGATTCGACCGGTAGCTCCGGACGCACGCAATAGCCCGTCTCGCCGTCGACCACGGTTTCGGGGATGCCGTCGACCAGCGTGGCTACCGCGGGACAACCGAATCCCGCGGCCTCGGCCAGGACCAGCCCCTGCGGCTCGCAGACAGACGGGCAGAGCAGCAGATGGATGCTCCGGAAGAACGGTCGCATGTCGCGGACGAGACCGTGAAAGACCACGTCCCGGGCGAGGCCGAGGCGCCGCGCAAGGGCCTGCAATCCTTCCAGCTCCAACCCGGCGCCAGCCACGTGGAGCTCGTACAGGCCCCCCGACTGCTTCAGCCGCGCCAGAGTGTGCAGGGCTACGGCGGGGGCCTTATGGAAACACAGCTTGCCGGCAAAGCCGATCCGGACGGGGCGGCCGCTGGGAAGCGTCGTGGGCGCGTCTCCCGACGACAGAGCGCCAAAGCGCGTCGGCTGGTAGCAAAGCCGAATCAGGCTCGACGGACACTGCCATTGAAGCTCCATCATGCGTCGGGCGGCTTGCGAGCACGCAATGGCCGCCCCCAGCTTCGGTATGTAGCGACGCACCCTGCCCGCGTCCTTAACAAACCATGCCCCGCCCCATTCGAAGTGGACAGCAGCGGCAGGGCGGCGGCTGTGCCGTGCAAGATCGGCCAGGCCGGCGGCGCCCCATCTGCCGTACAGATGGACGACATCGGGCGAGACCTTCTGCGCGAGCGCAACAAGCCGAGCCCTGCGCAGAAACCGGGGCCGCTTCGGCAGGTTCAGACTTAGCAGGCGTCCGGCGAACCCGACGGAGGCGGCCCGACTGTGAACGGCACGCCGGAAATGCGGATGGATTTGCCTGCCTAATACGAGCACGTGATGCTCGAAGCGCTCGTCCTGCACTCCGTGTAGGTACGTCACAAATGCGGTCTCCGCCCCGCCGACTTCGTGCATGTTGAGGATGTGCAGGACCTT
>CAZHPE010000189.1:0-5305 GCA_964534775.1 uncultured candidatus Brocadiaceae bacterium | reverse complement strand
CTGCATGCGTAGACCGTCTTTCCATCCGGCCCGTCCGATCCCAGTTGCACGCGCGCCACATCACTGCCATCCTCATCCTGCGCGACCACTTCCATGACGCTGCCCCGGTCGAGGCCGTAACGTCCGAGGCTTGATGGGGCATCGTCGACGAACCCCACAACCTGGGCGGCCCGCAGGCCGCCCAGTATGTCGCCAACCGCCGGCGAGTCGGCCCGCGCGCGCGACGGGCCGGCGATCTCCCAGTCATCGTCGCTGCGGCGCACGGTGAGCGTCCCGCTGGTGCGGGAGATTGTGAGGCGCGCGATGCGCTTCGGGTTGAAATCGGCGAGCGACCGGCTCCTCAGTTCCTCCGGCGTCTTGCGCAGGGACTCAAGCAGCGTCTCCGGCACACGGACTATGGCCGGTTCGCCGGTGTTCATGGCGTAGTAGCTCTCCGTTCCGGCTTCCTCGCGGCTGCCGATGACAAGCGAATGCCCACCAACCGGCAGGCGGAAAGTGAGCTGCAGCAACGGGTCGTCCAGACCGTAGTCCGCGGCCTTCGCCGGGTCGTCCGTGGCGAAGTCGTCCTCGTCCGCCAGGTGGCTGTTCAGCGGGTGAGCCAAGTCGTAGACGGCCTGCGCAGACGCCAGGTCCGCGACGGGTGCCCGCATCTCCCAGACCGCGCCCTTCCGAACGCAGGCCGCCGTGAAGGCGGGCGAATCGTTCCAGGCCTTCGCGCGCACTTCGACCGCGTCGATCCCTTCGACCGGAATCTCATCGACGAGGTGCTTGCTACGCACTTGCCCCAGCGTGACGCCGAGCCTCTTGGCGACGGCACGGTCAATGAGGTAGAGCAGGCCGGTGTCGCCCCGCGTAGCGTAGACAAGATCGCCCGCAGGAACGCCCTTGCCGATCAGAAGCGTGTGCGAGCGCGCGCCGGGGCCGCCAGTGCGCACGGTGACCGTGACGGCGGGCGTCGCCAGCCCGTACTCTGCCCGGCGCACGTCGTCGCCGCCGCCCGCAGACGGCCAGCCGGCGATCGCTGCGGACTGGAGCTTCGCCAGGATGCTCTCCACAACGCGGGCGTCGGCGCGCAACTTGAGGGGGCCTGTGGCGCCTCGCTCACGGGTGATGCGCCAGTCGCCAGCAGCCCTGCTCCCGCGGTCCGCAGCATCTCTGCGGCATACGAGGCGGAACCCCTCCCTCTCGATCTCGAGTTCGACAACCTCCCTCGCGTTCAGGCCCGGCAGAACCTTGCGAACCTCGTGTTGGTGCTCGCCCGAGGTGGGTTTCTTGGAAAGCGAATGGGCGACGAGCGCCGCAATGAGGACGGCCGACAGCAGTGCCAATGTGCGCTTCCATTTCACGGCTGACCCATCCTACAGGTGCCCATCGGCCGGTCCTACCGGCGCCGCACAGTCCACACCGCCAACCATAGCGCCACGAACGCGGCCGGGACGACGAGCAGAAACATCCATCCCGATACGCGCACCTGCACCGCGGTCAGGGTCGCGCGGCCCAGCTGCATGTCCTTCGACGGTATGCCGAGCATGTGCTCCCTGCCGGTCATCCAATTCACGGCGTTGAGCAGCGGGTAGAGATTCTGCGGATTCGTCGCCACTTCCTTGTTGACGAATGAAACGGAGCTCCCCACCACCAGAAGCCTCGGGCCGCCTAGTGTGGCAGTGGGCCCCCCGAGCGCCGCGACGGTTACGGGGCCGGGCATATCGTCAGGATCGCGCTTCGCTTGAGTCCTGTCCTCGGGGACGTCTCGCTCACCCCAACTCGAGGCTGGCCCTGTCATCACGTTTCGGGCGACGAGGCCGGGCGCGGGCGACTCGTCGAACACCTCGACAGGCGCACACTGCCCGAGCGTGAGCGCGATGCGGTTCAGGTCCCTGGTTACGGGGTGCAGGGAAAACCCATCGCCCTGCACGACCACGAGATCCGCCGGCCTTCCGTCGCCACGCCGCGTCATGCCCAAGGCGTCCTGGTGCACCCGCATGCCATACTGCGAGAGCACCTCGTTAATGTTGCTCCCGCCGGGTCGCCCCGCGCGGGAGTCGACGAGGACGATGACGGAGCCCTTGCGCCGGCCGAGATACTGCCGGACGGCGTCGATATGTTCGGCTGGCAGCGGACGCTGCGGGTCGGGGATGATCAGGACGGCGCAGTCGTCGGGAACCGCCCCTTGCTCTTCCAGGTCAAGGGCCACGCAGCGATAGGCGTCGTTTTTCAACCGCTGGGCCAGGAGCGATAGCGAAGGATCCTGCGCGAGCCCCCCGCCCTCGAAGCGCTGCATAGGGCGCTCGTCGTGGCCCGTGAGGAAGTACACGGCCTGGCCCGCCGGCTGCGTGACCTTGGCCAGCGCCGCCGCGAAGGCCGTCTCCGCGCGGAACCGCCAGCCCTCGCCCGGCGAGCGAGGCACCCACACCGTTTCGGCCAACTCCACGATATCGCGCGAGCCGCCGGATTCGAAGATGAAGCACGGTCCCGGGATGTGGCCGACCCGTTCCTTGAGCGCGGCCAGCCCGACGGCGTCCCCGGGGCCGACCTCTTCCACCGTGAAGTCGGCGCTCAAGGATTCGAACTGTTTGAGCAGGGCGCTTGACCATCGGTGCGCACGGTCGCCGATCCGGTCGGTTCTGTAATAGACGATGGTGACCTTCACCGGCCGGCCCAGCCCGGCGAGCATGCCCCTCGTCTTCTGGCTGAGGCTGTAGAGGCGCTTGCCGGTCATGTCGATCCGCGTGTAGCGGCGGGTGCCGATGTAGCAGGCGAAACCGGCGAGCGCTGTAGCCAGGACGGCGGTGACGATGAGGTTGGCCCCGGCGGCGGCCTGGCGGCGCCGAGCCCAACGCAGCAGCGCATCGCCGTTGGCCGCCACGCCGGCCGCGGCGATCAGCAGCCCGCCCCAGCGCAGCACGACCAGCACCACGGACAGACCATCGATTCGTGTGAGTGCCTGCGCAGCCACGTCGCCCGCTATCCAGGCGCCGAAGGCGACAAGCAGGCCGGCGGCGATGCCAGCGTGGCTCAATTTCCTCCACAGGGGCCTCCGGCCGCCCCCCGAAAACATGCCAGCCAGCCGTTTGGCTTCGAGGCCCAGGGTGCTCAGGAAGACGAGCAGCGCGGTCGTGGCCACGAAGTAGACCAAGTCCACGGTCGAGACGATGCCGCTGAGCAGGCTACTGATGTGGGACAGGGGAGCCATGTACTTGAGCGCCCCCGCAACCGGAGATCGGCCCCCCGGCGCCAGCAGCCAGGTGAACTGTAGCAGGATGAGAAGCACTAGGCTCGTGAGCGCCGAGGCGATCTGCGAGCTGTTCAACGAAGAACAGAAAAGGCCGGTGGCGAGGCACTGCGCCGTGAACAGGTAGAGCGCCAGGAGACCCGAGGCGAGCGGCCCGTAGTCCAGGCCCCCGACGCGGACGAGGAACAAGCATTCCAGTAGCACCGGCGCCAGCATGGCCACGCCGAAAAGGAGCGAAGCCACGTACTTGCCCAGCACTATCTCCCATGTGCTCACGGGCGCCGTCAGCAGCATCTCAGCGGTGCCGGAGGCGGCCTCCTCGCTGATGAGTCGCATGGTGATGAGTGGCACGAAGACGATGAGGACGTACACGGCCGCCAAAAACCCGGAGGCCGCAAGCGCGTTCAAGTCGGTAGGGACACGTGCGCCCCCGCCTTGCGCCATGGTGATAGCGATGACGAACACGAGACCGTTGACTAGGGCGAAGAGCGTCAGTACGACGTATGCGATCGGGGAGAGGAAATACGCGTTCAGCTCCCGCTTCGCGATGACGGGGATGTTGAGCATCGCGTTTCATCCTCTCAGTTCGAGACCACTGGTCAACCCTGCGCGGGGCCGGACTCCGCTGCGCGGTCTTCCGAGCGGACCGCGACGAAACGGCTCACTCCCACGCAGATCAGGACCAGGGCGCTGGTTGCGCCCGCCGCGGATAGGCCGACCAGAAATCCCGTGGCAAAGAAAACCCAGCCCAGAGCGACCGTGACCAGCAGCACGAGCAGCACCCCCGCCAGCGCGGCCGCCGCTCCGCGCTCGCCTGGCAGCTGAAAGGCCTGCACGCACCCGGCCAGAATGGCCGCCGCAAACACCGCCTCGCTGCACACGCAGCCCAGGCCCGCCAGCACCAGCAGGCTCCAGCGCGAAACCTGCCCCGCTGTTGAGCGCAGCTCGGGCCACGCGAGCACAAGCACGCAGCATGCCAGTGAAGTCAGCATGGCAAGGGCCTCGCCGGTGACCATCGGCACGAGCGCCGCGCTCCTGGCGTAACACCACACGCTCACGGAACCCTCCCAGTTCGGCGCGCCGAAGAACCGCGCTGTGGCGTGGAACATCGTTCCCTGGACCACCAGGACGAGCCCCGCCGCAAACAGCACCAGCGGCAGCATGAGGGTGAGGAATCCCGCCGCGCGTGGCAACAGAAGGTGGGCGCTGTACTGCGCCGTCTGCGGGTCGGGCGCAGTGAGCGAGAAGTGGGCGAGCGCAAGCGGGAAGCTGAGAAGGACGCCCACCGCGAGCAAGAGCCAGAACATGGCCAGCGGCTCGCGCAGGCCGCCGGTCAGCGACATCCCGCCAAAGAAGCGCGCGGGATGCAGCACAAGCTCCCGCAGCGTCACACTGAACGCGTCGAGGACGCCGGCCTCACCGGGGCTCTCCCATGCCGGAGGCCCAGCCGCTTCGCCTTCGCCCGACGGACCGCTGGTTGCGCTGATGCTCACTGTGCGACCGCCTCCTGTCCGCCCTGCGGCTCGGGCGCCTCGGCGTCCTGCTGCGCCGTGATGCGGTAGAATACTTCCTCCAGGGTCGGCCGGGTGCTGCCGAGTGCCCGCAGGGGCCAGCCCCGGGCGGCGGCCAGGGCCGAGACCTGCGCCGCGACGTCCGCCTCGTCCGCCACCGTTAGCGTGAGCCGGGTCCATTCGCCGGACGGGGTCGCCTGCACATCTTCCACGCCGCCGAGTTCCAGCATGGCGGCCCGAATGGTCTCGGCGTCCCCCTTCAGCTCCGCCACGAGCCCGCGCGAGCGCCGCAGGTTCTCGAGGGAATCGTCGACGACGATCCTGCCGCGATTGATGATGAGCACGCGCCCGCAAAGCGCTTCCACCTCCTGGAGGATGTGCGTGCTGAGCAGTATGGTGTGGTCCTGGCCGAGCTGGCGGATGGCCTCGCGCGTGTGGCGTATCTGATTGGGGTCCAAGCCGATGGTCGGCTCGTCCAGGATCAGCACGTCCGGCTCGCCGAGCAAAGCGTCGGCCAGGCCCACGCGCTGGCGGTAGCCCTTGGAGAGCGTGCGCACCGTCC
>CAZHPE010000188.1:0-5312 GCA_964534775.1 uncultured candidatus Brocadiaceae bacterium | reverse complement strand
GGGTCAGTGACGGTGGCAGGGACCTCGCGTGGGGGGCTTGCGGCACTATACGTAATGGCCGGGGATCGGCGCGTGTGCGCCGGGGCGGCGTTCGCGCCCGTGACCGAGCTGTCGGCATTGAACGAATTCCGTTCCATGGCAGGGACTGAGATCGTCAGGAGATCGTCTGCAATGGCGCTGGTGGACAGGCTGGCGGGACGCGCGCTATTCCTGGCAATCAACCACTCGGACCCGCGCGTCGGCACGCAGCATTGCCGGGAGTTCCATCAGGCGCTCGTCGCCGCCGCGCCTTCGTCGGAGCCGACGATACTCGAGGCGGAAGCCGAGGGCCACCGGCCGGCTGACTCCATCTATCATGAGGGTGCCCGGTTCTTGCTGGAACGCATCGGCACAGCAGCCGGCAGCACGCCTGGCATTCTATGAGCCGCGCAAATTTGGTGACGCTGCGTTGACAAGGGACCGTCAACAATACTTCGGAGCCGGCACTCCTCAAGGCAGCGGCCTTCCGCCCGACTACGACCCCGTGCGACCGATGCACTTCGACCCGAGGCGGATCTGTCTCGCCAAGGGCTGCCTCACCACGCCCGAACGCAGGCAATTCGTTCAGAGGATCTGCGACCCCTACCCGGACGCGAAGCTGGTCGACCGGCAGGATGTACCGCATAACCGCATCGACCGGGTCGCCACCCTCGCCGGCCGCCCCGTCCCCTTCTACCTCGGCAAGCTCCAGGACGGGCTTGCACTCGATCCGCTCACGGATTACTCGACGGCGCTCGTGCCGTTCTTCGCTCGCCACCCGTACGCGCGACAGGTCATCTTCACGAAGTCGACCAACGTGGAGCGGCTATTCGAAGTCGAGCACGCGGGCCATGCGATTCTCACGTGGAGCCTCAATCCGCCCGAGGTCGTCAGAGACTTCGAGAACAATGTCCCGCCGGTCGAAGAGCGTCTGGCGGCAATGCGCAGGTGCGCCGCGCATGGATACCCCCTGCGGGCGGTCCTGATGCCGATCATCCCGGTCGAGGATCGGGAGTCGGTTTACGAAGGATTCCTGCGCCGACTGCTCGCGGAGGTGCCGCTGTAGAGACTTACGATGGGCGGCATTTGCAGTTATCGGAACGCGCGCGTGCCGATGGACGGCGCGCTCGGCCCGCGCAACGTGATCTCCAGTCATATCGACGAGGCCCGCAGGCCGCCCGACGGTCGGGCCCGCTACTCTCGACCCTTGAGGATCAGAATCCACGCCCATATCGCCCGCAAGCTTCGCCCCGACCTTGAACTCTCCCTCTGCCTCGAAGAGCCCGCGGTCTGGAAGGCCGTCAACCTCGAAGCCAACCTTGGGCGGTGCAACTGCGTGCTTTGAAGCCTGCCTCGCTGTGGTGTGTTGAGATGCCGCGCCTCGCATACTAGGAAGGCTTCGTCTTTCGCATCCGTACGAGTTTCAATCCGAGTGTGCCGCCCTTATCTGCCCTGACTCCGGCACATAGTTGGTGATAATCAGCTGGTGTGCGATGCCTGGTCTACCTCTTGGCAGGGAGTACCTGGTTGTTGCCCGGTACATCCTGTACCCCCTGTACGCGCTCCGTACCCGAGGACGATCATTGTAGGTGAGAAGCCACCGACCCTTTAAAGCCGCAAGGCAGTCGTGCAACCTTTGGTCACTGACCCCTTCGCGACAGGCCTGCTGAAGCAAGAGAATGCCCTCTGCTGGAGAGGGCATGTACTCGTCAGAAGCCGCGCCAGGAGCATCCCGACCCGTGGGCCGGGGACTCATTCGGCGCCCACCACCACGAACCTCGCTCGGCCCGTCCGGTGGTCCACGACGTGCAGCGTTACTGCTTTCTGCCGCTTCCTTGCCGGCACCTGCTTGCGGAAACCGGCCACCGACCTGACAGGCACGAGGTCCACGCTCCGGATCACGTCACCCCTCTGGATGCCCTCCTTCTCGGCCGGGCTGTCGGGCGCCACCTCTGTGACCACGACGCCGCTGAGCCTCTGCTGACCCATCTGCCGCCGAACCTCCTCGGTCATCGGCCCGACCTTCAGGCCGAGCCAGGCAATCTCGGTCTTCGCCTTCTCTTCGCGTTGGGCCTCGGCCTCGGCCTCGACAAGGGATGCCACCTTGATCCTGACGGTCTTCTCGGCACCCTTCCTCCAGACCTTCACCTTCACCATCCGGCCGGGCTTCGTACCCGCAACCATGTGGCGGAGCTTCTGGAAGCTCTCAACCTCCTGGCCGTCCCACGCGGTGATGATGTCGCCGGGCTGGAGCTCGCCCTTCTCAGCGGGCGAGTCGGCAATAACGTCATCGATGAGTGCCCCGCCCCCTCCCTCGTAACCGAACTGTTCGGCGATTTCCCCGGTCACTTCCGAGCCGTGGATACCCAGGCGCCCGCGCTCGATCTTCTCGCCCCTCATCAGACTGGGCAGAACCTCCAGGGCCATCTTGGCGGGAATGGCGAAACCCAGACCCAGGTTCCCCCCGGAGGGGCTGACTATGGCCGTATTGATGCCAACCACCTCCCCCCGCAGGTTCACAAGGGGCCCGCCACTGTTGCCGGGGTTGACCGCGGCGTCGGTCTGGATCAGGTTCTCATACAGCGCCATGCCCAGGACCCGTCCCTTGGCGCTCACGATGCCCGCGCTCACCGTCTGGGCGAAGCCGAAGGGGTTGCCGATGGCCAGCACCCAATCGCCTACGGCCAGCCCATCGGAATCGCCCAGCTTCGCGGTCGGGAGGTTATCAGGCGCCTCCTTGATCCGTATGACGGCCAGCTCGGTCTTGGGGTCCGCGCCCACCACCTCGGCCTTGAAAGTGCGCTCGTCGGCAAGCTTGACCTCCAGTTCCTCCGCACCCTGCACGACGTGGTTGTTGGTCAGGATGTAGCCGTCCTTGTGAACGATAATTCCCGAGCCCAGGCTCCGGCGTTTGAACTGGCGCTGCCGGGGGCCCCGGGGCTGCCGCGTCTCCGGCCCGGAAAACGGGTCGTTGAACCAGGGAAGAGTCCGCCGCCGCAACGTTATCGTCCTCTCGGTGCTGATGTAGACCATGGCGGGCGAGACGGCTTCCGAGGCCGCTCGGAAGACCCTCGATAGTTTGTTAGCAAAGCCGCGCAACTCTTCAAGATCGCCCTCGGCCCTCTTGACTGCCGGCGCCGCAGCAACCAACTCCGCAGCCACCGGCTCCGTAGCCGCCGCGACAGGCGCGGGCGTTCGCGCTAGCCCGCCCAGAAGCAGGCCCGCGGCAAGCCCTGCCGCCGCCAACAGCACAGCAGATCTTCTGCTCTTGTGCATTTCTCTTGCTCCCTTATCCTCTCGTTTCTCCGTACCCCGACTCACGCCCGCACGGCGTCGCGACCGCCTGGAGGGCGGCGCACGCAACTTGCCCTTCCTGTTAGTTGTCACAGGACGGCCAAAAGGTTCAACCGCCCTTGCGAAGCCAGTGCCCCTACATTCATTCTACCTGCCACGCGCCCGAGCGCAAAGGCTGAGGCCGGCAGCCCTTGCGCTCGGATGCCCCCGGGTTGACAGGCCCGGGCGGCCCGCGGCGAAACTGGCCTCACCCTCCCCTGCCGGCTCCCCCTCGCTGGCGTGGCCACTCCATTGGACAGGCCCTCGCCGATACAATGCTATTGATTATATCATTGATATCGTTCACGTTATGCGGTACATGTCTTTCTTATCATTCATTTAGGGATTTGTATTCATGCATGCCGCCAGCACGCAATGTCCCTACTGTTACGGGCAGATGCAGATCAGGTCGCTGCTCCGCGAATCCTGCGGGACCGAGGTGCGCAGCGCGTTCGCCTTCACGGAGCTGCTGCGCCTGACGCCCGAACAGCAGAGCTTCGTCATCCGCTTCGTAATCGCCAGCGGGTCGCTCAAGGAGATGGCCCAGGTGCTGGGCGCTATCTATCCCACGGTCAGGTCCCGCCTCGACCGCATCATCGAGGTCCTGCAAGGGGAGCGGCCGAGTCAGAGCGAACGCCGCGCGGCGATCTTGGATGCGGTGGATGAGAAGAGAATTTCCCCTGAATGGGCGGCAGGCCTGGTCGACAGTCTCGATGGGGAAGAGCGCGACCCGAACACATGATCGGCAACGTGAGGGATTCGAGCCATGAACGATGAGCAAAAGCGCATACTGCGAATGCTGGCGGAGGGACCGGTCTTGGTGGATGAATGCGACGAACTACTGCGGGCATCCTGGGGCTGGCTCTGTTCGTTTTCTGGATCGCGATGCTGACCGACTGCGTTCGGAGGGAACCCGTTGAGTTCCGGCTCCTGTTCACTCAGAACTTCCGGTCTGAGAAGTGGATATGGCTGGCCATCATCGTCCTGGGGCAGTTGATCGGGGCGTTCGTCTACCTGCTTGCGGCCCGCCCGCCGAGGGTCTCCGCTCCGGCCCCGGAGCCACCGGAAGCTGAGGGGCCGAGCAGCAGAACTTCGCGCCCCGAAAGCGCGCCCGAGCCTTGTGGCCGTGGGCGGCGATTCTGCTCTTGCCCTACGTATTGGTATGGATGCTCGCCGCCTTTGTCCTATCTGGATTCGCTGCCGCAAGACCTGTCGTCGGCCCTGAGATGGCGCACCGCTCGGTGGTGGGCGTGGGAGTGGTTCCTGTGGCTCTGCTGGTCGCTTTCCTGTCGGTCTTCTGGCTCTGGATGCTGATTGCCTGCCTCTCGCGCGACTACCGGGAGTTCGGCACGCTGATTGCCGGTGACAAGTCGGCCGACAAGCTACTGTGGTTGGGGTTGATCCTGTTCCTGCCCATTGCCGGGGCCATTGGCTACCACGTCGGAGTTCGCCGTCGCCCCCCGAGTTGCGCGGCGCGGCGCGCAACTCGGGGGGCAGGGCATCCGGCCTTCGCAGCCGGAGCGGCTGCTTCGGCGGAGTAGGCTGCCGTGCCCCTGCACCCCTTTCGGGGGATCGTAAGGGGCATTTGGCCACGAACTACTGCCCTCGGGGGGGCGGTGGAACCTTCAGCAGGTCGATGATGGCGGGGTCGTGGGCTATGCATAGGGGGGTGAGGCCGTCGTTATCGACCACCGTCGCGTCGCTGCCGGCACCCAGCAGGAGCTCCGCCATGTCGGCGAAACCGCAGTAAGCGGCCCAGTGCAGAGGGGTCTTGCCGCGGGCGTCGGGGGCGTCGGCATTGGCGCCGGCCTCAACCAGCACACCGGCGATTTCCCCGTGGCCCCAGCGCACCGCAACGTGCAGCGGCGTCTCTCCCGAGTGGTTCGGCCGGTCGCAGTCCGCCCCGCCTGCCAGCAGGAGGTGGACCATATCCGTCCCGCCGGACAGGGCCGCAAAATGCA
>CAZHPE010000187.1:0-5321 GCA_964534775.1 uncultured candidatus Brocadiaceae bacterium | reverse complement strand
AGAGGCGGTTACAACGTTTCGCTTCAAGGAAGACCGGCCGGCACCGTAGAGACGTTGCCGGAGCCGGAGGTGCTGTCTCTGCCCCTGCAGAGCCGGCGGTTCAGCTTCTCGGAGATATGCATCGCCGACGGGGCGCGCGTCCATGCGGGACAGGCACTGGCCAGGGATTCCCAGAACTATTCCGTGCCGCTTCTCGCACCTAGGGAGGGGACGGTCCGGCTGGAGGGAGCGAAGGACCATATCGTCCTGGATGAGGTGGAGAAGACTTCGGAGGAACCGTATCACCCGGGGGAGGAGCTCAAGCACGTGCCCCGGGGAATGGGGTCGGCGGGGATGCAGCGTTACAAGCTGCTTACGCTGGGCGCGTGGCAGTTCCTTAGCGACGCTCACACGGGCGAGCTGCCGGATCCGTTCGGCACGCCGAAGGCTGTGATTGTTTCCACGGTGCATATGGAGCCATTCGTTGCCCGCGGGGACGTGCAGATACGCAACAGGCTCTCGAGCTTCACCCGTGGGCTGGAGCATCTGCAGTCGCTCCTTGAGTATCAGCCCATATACCTGGTCATACCGGACATCGAATCGGAGTTTGCCGCGCAGGTCCGCGAGACGCTGCGGGGGTATGCATGGGTGAAGGCGGTTCAGATCGCCCCGAGGTATGGTCTGGACAATTTCGCGGTTCTAGCGCGGCATCTTGGCTTGGAGCAGGACGCGGAGCAACCGGTCTGGGCACTTGGCGTGGCGGGCGTGCTGGCGGCGGATCGCGCCCTTACGCTCTCGCATCCTTCGACGGTCAGAATCGTGACCATCGGGGGTCCGGCGGTGGAGTCGCCGGTTCATCTGAAGGCCATGCCGGGATACCCGCTGGAGGCGATCCTGAAGGGCCGCGTCTCAGGCGGCGAGGTGCGGGTGATAAATGGCGGGGCCCTCACGGGCGAGTGCCTGAGTGAGGGCAGCCTAGGGCTGGACTCGGAGTGCGCGGGCCTGACGGTGCTCGCCGAGCAGACTGAGAGGGAGTTTCTGGGGTTCGTCCGGCCGGGTTGCGACCGTACGTCGTACAGCAATTGTTTCCTGAGCGTTCTGCGTCCGGGTCTGCTGGAGCCCATGACGACGGCGCTGCGCGGTGAGCGGCGCCCGTGCATTTCGTGCGGCTACTGTGAGGAGGTCTGTCCGGCGCGCATCATGCCTCATCTGATCCACAAGTACTTGTATCAGGATGCGCTGGAGGAGGCGGAGAAGGCGCGTGTGGATTTGTGCGTCCACTGCGGCCTTTGCTCGTTCGTGTGCCCGTCGAAGATCGAACTGAGCAAAGAGCTGGCCGATGCCCAGGGGACGATCCGCGCCGAGCTTCACCCCGAGGAGGTTAGTGCATGAGGTGGTTGCTGGAGCTTATGGAGCGGCAACGCCGCCATTTTGAAGCGGGTGGAATGCTCCGCCCGTTTAGACCGCTCTTCGAGGCGAACGAAAACTTCTTTTTCGCCCCGTCCAAGCGCACGAGTGACGCCCCGCACGTTCGCGATGCCCTGGACGTGAAGCGCTTCATGTCCATGGTCATTGTCGCCCTTCTTCCGAGCACGGCGGCGGCGGTGTATTTCTTCGGGCTTCGGGTGGTGGCGATGATAGTGGTTTCCTACGCCGTGGGCGGCATGGTGGAGGTTCTCTTTGCCGTCGTGCGCAAGGAGGACATCAACGAGGGCTTTCTGGTGACGGGTCTGATATTCCCGCTCGTTCTGCCACCGGCGCTCCCGTTATGGATGGTGGGGGTAGGGGTGGCCTTTGGCGTGGTGGTGGGCAAGGAGCTTTTCGGCGGGACGGGTAGAAACATCTTCAATCCCGCCCTGGTCGGGCGGTGCTTCCTTGCGATTGGGTATCCGAAGGCGATGGCATCGGCCTGGATTGAACCCGGCAGCGGGCTTTTCGGGCGGGTGGCGCAGTACGTGGGCGCGGGCGACGCCGTAAGCGCCGCAACGCCCATGGTCTCTGCCAAGCACGGCGTAATGGCCGGCCTGCCGGATCTTTTCCTGGGCAATGTAACGGGGAGTGCCGGGGAGACCTGTGCCCTGGCGGTGATTGCGGGAGGATTATTCCTGCTGGCCACGCGCGTTGCCAACTGGCGCACTGTAGCGGCCGTATTGGGCTCGTTTCTCCTGCTCGGCGTGCTCCTGCATCAACTTTGGCCGGAGACGTTCGGCCCTCCGGGGTGGCACCTGCTGGCCGGCGGACTCCTGTTCGGTGCGTTCTTCATGGCGACTGACCCCGTTACCAGCCCCGTCACGAACGGTGCAAAGTGGGCGTGCGGCGTGCTGATAGGAACGGCCACGCTGCTGATCCGCAACCTTACAGGTTACGTGGAGGGGATGATGTTTGCGATCCTTCTATGTAATATCAGCGCTCCGCTGCTGGACGCGGCGTTCATCCGCTTTCGCCTGAGGAGATACAAATGAAGGTGTTGGGCGTCTCAGGCAGCCCGCGCCAAGGGTCCACCACCGACCGTCTCGTTCAGGAAGTGCTGGGCGGCGTGGAGTGCGAAACGGGGTTTGTTTCCCTCGCCGGACGGGCTATCTCCCCTTGCATCGCGTGCCTGCGCTGCGTCGAGGACAACGTGTGCAAGGTCAACGACGACATGACGGAGTTGCGAGAGAAGATCGTCTCGGCCGACGCCTACGTCATCGGCGGGCCGAATTACTTTTCGGTGCTCAATGGTCTGACGCACTGTTTTCTGGAGCGGTGGTATCAGTTCCGTCACCGCGAGGGAAAGTGCGTGGCCGGGAAGCTGGGCGTTGCGGTCGGGGTCGGCGGCGGGATGTCGGACATACCCGCGGAGAACATAAAGATTTCGTTCGAGTACAACCAGATCGAATGCATCGGCACGGTGAGCGCGCAGGGCCCCGCGTGCTGCTTCACGTGCGGCTACGGTGAGGAGTGCCGGGTCGGGGCGATTCACATGTTCTTCGGGCCGGGGACGAAGATCACGCCCGGGATGATCCCCGACCTGTCTAAGCAGCCCGAGAGCATCGAGAAGGCAGAACTGCTGGGCAAGGAACTCAGCGACCGCCTCACCCGTCTCGCACAGGCAAGTTGAAGGAAGGAACGACCGAGGCCACGAGATGAAGCAAACCGCCCATACGCTTGTTTACGCCACTGTGCTGGGTATAGTGTGCGCCCTGTTGCTGACTGGCGCCGGCAGGTTCACGAAGTCCAGACGCGATGCCAACGAGGAGGCGGAGCGGGTGCGCAATATCCTGGGCGTGCTGGGTGTGCCCTTCGACCCGGAGGGGTCGTCTGCGGAGCTGCTGAAGATATATGATGAGCAGGGCGTGCAGGGGAAGGGGTGGGGCGATGGGGTGCGCTACGAGCTGGAGTCGGGCGAAGCAGTTGCGGTCACCTTCGCCGGGCAGGGCCTGTGGGGTCCTATCGAGGGCTTTCTGGCCCTTGAGTCCGACATCAGGGCGATCCGGGCCGTGAGCTTCTACAAGCAGGAGGAAACCCCCGGACTGGGGGGCGAGATCGGCTCGGCGTGGTTCCAGGACCAGTTCAAGGGCAAGAACATCACGAGCGCTGACGGGATCCCCGGCATCCGCATCTTGAAGGGGCGCAAGGCGAGCGTGCAGAACGAGGTGGACGGGATCACTGGCGCCACGATGACCTGTGAGAAGGTCGAAGGGATGCTCAACGGTCTCATAGAGCGGATTGTGAAGGAGTGGAGTGAGAATGTCGACTAACGCTCCCGTGGCATGCGGGGCTTGTCAGGGCAAGGGCCTGCTGACGCTCAAGGACGGGCTGTGGCACAACAACCCGATCTCAATCCAGATTCTCGGGATCTGCTCCGCCCTGGCGGTGACGAACCGGCTCGAGAACTCGCTCGTGATGGGCGCGGCACTCGTGTTCGTCACCGCGATGTCGAACCTGCTGGTTTCGCTGCTTCGCTCGTTTACGCCTCGGCGCATCCGCATGATCGCCGAGGTGGCGATCATCGCCACGTTCGTGATCGTGTTCGACCAGTTCCTGAAGGCCTACTACTGGGAGATGTCGAGGCAACTGGGGCCGTACGTGGGCCTGATCATCACGAACTGCATCGTGATGGGTCGGGCGGAGGCGTTTGCGCTTCAAAACCCGCCGGCACTCTCAGTGGTGGACGGTGTGGCGAACGGGCTGGGCTACGCGGGGGTGCTGGGTATCATAGGGCTCTTCCGCGAGCTGCTGGGGAGCGGGAAGATACTCTGGGGCGGGCATACTGTTGTTGCCCTGGAGTGGTATGAGCCCAACCAGCTCATGGTTATGGCCCCGGGGGCGTTCATCGCACTGGGGTTCCTGGTCGCGGTCCTCTCCGCGCTGAAAGGGCCCGAGCCCGAGGAGAATAAGTCTTGAACGGCACCAACGCGCTGATCATCGTCGTAGCGGTCATCTTCACCAACAACATCCTGCTGTCCAACTTCCTGGGCATGTGCTCGTTCCTGGCATGCTCGCGGCAGATTGAGACGGCCGTGGGCCTCGGGACGGCTGTGACGTTTGTGATGAGCTGCACTACGATCCTGAACTACCTCATTTACCACGGGATACTGGTGGAGGGGGCGCCTCTGTGCGCGGCGGACCTGGGTTTTCTGACCTTCATCGTCTTCATCGCCGTCATTGCCGCGTTCGTGCAGTTCGTGGAGATGTTCATCGAACGCTTCAGCCCGAAGCTGTACTATGCGCTGGGGATATTCCTGCCCCTGATCACCGTGAACTGTGCGATTCTCGGGGCGGCGCTGTTCATGGTCATTCGCAACTACACGCTCATGCAGACGGCGGGTTTCGGTTTCGGCGCCGGGCTCGGGTGGGCGCTGGCCATCACGCTGATGGCGGGCCTGAGGCAGAAGATGGGCTATAGCAACATACCGCGGCCGTTTCAGGGGGTGGCGATCTCCATGATCGTGACCGGCGTGATGGCGATGGCGTTTATGGGTTTTGCGGGAATGGTAAACATTCAGTGACGGGGAGGAAAGAGGATGGGCGAAGAAGAGCTTCCAGAGGTAAGCGAGGCCGGGATCGCGGTGCACTGGCAGGAGGAGCAGCACTACCCCCCGTCGGCGCAGTTTATTGCCCAAGCCAACTTGACGGACCGGGGCATTTATGAGCGCTTCAGTCTGGATCGTTTCCCTGAATGCTACAAGGAGTACGCCGATCTTCTCACCTGGTACAAGTACTGGCATACTACGCTTGATACCAGCGACGCCCCGTGCTGGAAGTGGTTTGTCGGCGGAAAGATAAACGCGTGCTATAACTGCGTCGACAGGCACCTTGAGAAATACAAGAACAAGGCCGCGATTATCTACGTTCCCGAA
>CAZHPE010000186.1:0-5370 GCA_964534775.1 uncultured candidatus Brocadiaceae bacterium | reverse complement strand
GGGCCACGCTCGGGGAGATTGGGCCGATCTTCCCCGCCGGGTTCTCCTCGGATGAGTGACGTGGGCGGCCTCGGCACTGGTGTCCCGGCACTGGTGCTCCGGCATGAGCGCCGCCTGCACGTAGCGCCTGCCATTGGCTGGATGGTCGTGATTCGGCAGAGTCGACACTTCAAGTGACCGATTGTCAAGGAAACCGCAGATGAGCAAAGAGAAGCGTTACAGGGTCGCCGTGGTGGGCGGGGCGGGCACGTGGGGCCGCTGGTACATGCAGGTTTACGCAGAGCATCAGGACTGCGAGATCATCGCCCTGGTGGACCGCGCCCGGGACCGCAGGCAGGAATTCGCGGATCACTACGGCGCGAAGGCCGTCTACGACACGGTGGATGAGCTGCTGGCCAGGGAGGTCCCGGACATCGTCTCCGTCATCCTGCCGGTGTCGGAGGCCCCGGCGGCTGTTATCGCCTGCGCAGAGGCTGGCGTCAAGGTGGTATCGTGCGAGAAGCCCATAGCCGTGTCGCTGCAGGAGGCGGATGACATGGTGCGCGTGTGCCGCGAGCGGGGCACGGCGTTTGGTTGCGGCAACGCCTATTGGACGGTCCTTCATCAGATTGAAGCGGTGGAGTGGGTGCGGGCCGGGAACATCGGACAGCTCACTGTAGCGGCTATCCCGGGGGGATTCCGCCGCGAAGTGTCTGGAGCGGGGTGTGTCGAGATCACCATGATGCGCTCTCTGACGGATATGGAGGTGGAATGGGTTGAGGGTTGGACGCTGCCTCGTGACCCGGAGTGGTGGGCGCCGCCGGGGGCGGAGGACTGGGAGCTTGACAGCGGAGCTTACGGGCGCCTGGGGCTTTCCGGGGGCATCATCTGCGAGGTACCCGAGCCGCAGCTCGAGGGGAGCGTGTCCTGCTCGGCCTGGGCCTCCGGCGAGAACGGACAGGTGTGGCTCGCCAGTCCGGAGCCGGTGCTGGTGCAGGGCCTTGGTGTCAGGTCCACCCCGATCTTTCCACAGTTCTTCAGCACTCCGAGTGAGCGGCTCGTCCCTCCGGCCGTCTGGCGCCTCCTTGAAGCGTTCGACACGGGCGGAGAGGTCGTGTGCAACGGCCACGACCACCGGCAGGCCCTGGAGATCGCCATAGCCATGAAACTCTCCGCCTCGCGCGACCACGAGCGGGTCCACCTTCCCCTGGAAGACCGATCGCTGCGCATCCTGCCTCAGCCCTACCGCCTGGTGGGCGGCGACGTGGCAGGCTGGGAGAAGATAGGGCGCGAGCCGCCGGTCCTCAAGCCTTACTAAAGGTAGCAGGCGCACGACCCCGCGCCGGATACGGCGGGCGCCGCATGTGCCGGGCTGCAAATCTATAACATGCTGCGGAGAGGCCCGATGAAGATTACGGAGATCGAGGTCATCCCGCTGCGCGTTCCGTACGAGGAGCGCATTCGCAAGAGTTACCACTACTTCGGCATGTCCGAAGATGTGACGATCTATGAGTTCCATACTGATGCCGGCCTCATCGGCCTGGGAGAGGGGTCGCACCCTCCCTTCGAGCAGAAGAGGCTGGAACCATATATCGGTACCGATCCGTTCGACCACGTCATGAGTCCGGGGCCTTACGACCTGGACATGGCCTGCTACGACCTGATGGGCAAGCACCTTGGCGTGCCGGCATGGAAGCTGATGGGCCAGCAGGTGCGCGATTGGGCGGCCATGGGCTGGTGGATGCCGAGCATGTCGCCCCAGGACACTGCCGAGGAGGTCAGGGTAGCCGTCGAGCGCGGCTATCGGAGCGCCAAGTGCAAGGGCAAGGGCTACTTCGACGTGGTCGAGCAGTCGCGCGCCATTCAGGAGGTGGCGCCGCCGGACTTCGGCGTGGAATATGACTTCAACGGCGGCTTGCTCACCGTCGAGAAGGCCCTGCCCGTCCTGCGCGAACTGGAGAATTACCCGGTCGTCAAGGGCTTGGAGGATCCGATCTGCCCGAACGACCTCGAAGGCTGGCGCCGGCTACGCGCGGAGATCAGTATTCCCTTCTACCTTCACGGGGTATGGATGCTCTCCGACGGGCCCTCGCATCAGGTTTCGGGACCGTGGCTCGCGCTCAGGGCCGGCGACATCGACGGCGCCCTGTGCGGCCACGAGGACGTTCGGAGCGCCCTGGCCGCTGGGTGGATTTTCGGCGCGGCCAACACGCCCATCGTGCTCCAATACGTGGGCACCGGAATCACTACGGCGTTCCAGCTCCATCTCGCGGCGGTGATGCCCACGGCGTCGCTGCCCGGCGTGACTCTCAGCCACGCGCGCGAAGATGACCTCATCGTGAGGCCGCAAGAAGTCCATCGGGGATTCATGAAGGTGCCGGAAGGACCCGGCCTGGGCGTGGCACTGGATGAGGAGGCGGTCGAGCGCTGCCGGCATACGCCCGACCCCGAGTGGCCCCGGCACATCGCGGTGCTCACGTTCCCGGGGGGCGTCGAGCACTATTACCGGAACCTCTGGGAGGCCGAGCACCTCATGAAGCTCGGGGTAGAAGAGCCGTTCGTCCCGGGCGTGCGGGTCGACGAATGGGAGGACGACGGGAGTTGCGAGTTCGACGGGTTCTGGAAGCGGCTTCAGGAAAGCGACCGGCCGATATGGGAAACCTGAAGGCGCGAGCCGGTGAGCGCCACCGTCCGGGAGCGATGACAAGGTCGGATTCTTGTTTAGCGGGAGGATGCCGATGAAGGTCACTGACATCGAGGTTCATGAAATCAGACCCGAGTTCGAAGATTGGCAAGCCTACCAGCTCAGCCACCACTGGGGGGCGGTCTGGAAGAGGACCGTCTACGTCGTTCACACCGATGACGGACTCGTCGGGCTCGGCGAGTCGGCAAAGGCGACTCCGCAGGAAGTCGTCGAGCAGTACATCGGTACCAGCCCCTTCGATTGGATCGGGGACGAAACCTCGTTCGCGCTGGGGACGGCGATGTACGATCTGATGGGCCAGGCCGTCGGCGTGCCTATCCACAAGCTGTTCGGGCCGAAACACCGCTCCTGGATTCCGATGGGAAGCTGGACGGTGGCTGCCGACCCGCAACGGATGGCGGAGGTGGTCAAGCATTATGCGGCCGGTGGTTTCACATGGATGAAGTACCACATCTCGCCCTTCGAGAATGTCTTCGATCAGACCGAGGCCATGCAGGCCGTGGCGCCCGAGGGGTTCAAGATCCACTACGACTTCACGGTGGACGGCACCACTGACCACAAGGTGGACCTGCTGGAACGCCTCGCCCGGTATCCCATCGCCGGCTGCTTCGAGGATCCCCTGCCGAGGGAGAACCTGCCCGGCTACGTCGAGCTGCGCAAGCGCTCGAGGCTCCCCATCGTGCTCCACCATATGACTCTCGGAGTCACCCACGAGGTCCTGATGGGGGCGGCGGACATTTACATGCTGGGTCATTCGAATATCGGCCACGCCGTCCGCAGCGCCGGGCTTTTCGCTGCGGGCAACACGCCGTTCATGCTCCAGAACGTCGGCGGCAACATAACCCGCGCGATGGTCGCCCACATGATGGCCGCGTTCCCGGCGGCCAAGTTCCACTTCATCACCACCGCCGAGATATTCAAGAGCGATGTGGTGAATGAGCGGCTCGATCCTCTCAATGGGGTCGTGCGCTTGCCGGAGGCGCCGGGCCTTGGGGTCACCCTGAACAGGGAGGAACTGGAGCGCCTGGAGAACCGGCAGGTGCCCGCAAAGGAGAGGTGGATCGTCAAGTCCCAGTTCAAGAACGGGACGAAGATGTACCACATCGCCGATCCCCCGTGCCCCTCTTTCCTGTGTCGGCCGGACAGGGCCCGCCAGATAGACCTGAGCTATGACTCGCCCGTCTCGACGGAGTACTGGGATGACGACGACTCGCCGGAGTTCAAGGCCATGCTCGAACGGATAGATCGGGAAGACATGGTCCTGGAGAAATGACCTGAGGCCTGCCTTGCCAGAGGTGCAGTTATGACGCTCGAAGACAGGACTGCATGGGTGCATCGCGGTTTCGAGGACTTTGCGCTGGGACGTTTCGATGACGGCGGCAGCAACCTGTATGTGAACGCCAAGGGCATCATCGAAATGATCCACCGCACGGACCTGAACAACGACGGCTATGTGGACATCGTCCTTGCGAACGAACACGGCTACATCGAGCGCGGGCCGACGTGGATCTACACGCAGGCCGACGGGCCGGGCAAGGACTGGCCGCGCCACGAGCTGCCCAACGATAGCGGATGGATGAGCCGCATCAAGGACGTTGACGGCGACGGCTATCCCGACCTGATCGTGGTCAACGGCGAGAACGGCGTGACCTCCGAGCTGGATTCCTACATCTACTGGGGCGGCCCCCGCGGCCTCACGGGCGAGCGGACGGCGCTGCCCACGGCGGGCGCCTACGACGTGGCGGTTTTCGACTTCGATGGCGACGGCCGAAAGGACGTTGTCTTCCCATCAGCGTGGGTCGACCACCACAACGCCGGCCGGGCAAGGCCGCTTCACGTCTACCTTCAGACCGCGCCCCGCCAGTTCGAGGACGCGGGGGAGCGCTGCGGGCTGGTCGGCTACGCGGCCACCTCGGTTGCGGCCGCCGACCTCACGGGCAACGGTTTTCCCGACTTGGTCGTGGCGAACTATCGGGACGAATTCGAGTACGACACGGACTCGTTCGTCTACTGGGGAAGTGAGCGCGGGTTCGACCCCGAGAGGCTGCTGCGGCTGCCCACGCACTATGCGCACCGGGTCCTCCTCGCCGACCTGGACGGCGACGGGCGAAAGGAGATCATCTTCTGCGGCGGGGATGAAGTGTGCATCTACTGGAACGAGCGCGGCTCGTTCAGCGCGGCCCGGCGAACGATCGTCCGCGCCGAGGGTTTCGCGACGATGTTCACCGTGGGCGCGGTTCACGCGGTTGTGGCCGACGTGGATGGGGACGGCCGGGCCGAGCTGATCCTTGGCATGAAGGACGGCGTGCAGATTCGCCGAGCGAGCGATCTGCACAAGGTGGAGGTGTTCATCCCGCTGGAGTATGCCGGCTGGGTCCACGCCGCGGACCTGGACGGGGACGGTCGGCCGGAGCTGATCGTAAGCCGGTACGAGGACGGCACGAGCTATGACACGGAGTCGGCGATCTTCTGGAACTCGCCCTCGGGCTTCTCGCCCGAACGCGTGACGTGGCTTCCCACCTCGGGAGCGCGGGGATGCACGGCCGGCGATCTGGACGGGGACGGTGTGCCCGAGATCATCTTCAATAACACACTTCTCGGTCCGAGCCAGACCTCGGGGACCTTCCCCCTTTATGTCTACCTCGGCGGCAGGGATTGCGACTACGGCGTGCATCGCCGCGTGGAGC
>CAZHPE010000185.1:0-5468 GCA_964534775.1 uncultured candidatus Brocadiaceae bacterium | reverse complement strand
TCCGGCGGCGCATGTCGGCCACGCCGCACATTTCCATGCACTCGCCGACCCGCGCAAGCCGCCTGCGACGGGCGATACCCTTGAGCTCCGCGCGGAACCTGAGGTACTCGCCCACCCGTATCTCGCCATAGAGCGGGTTGTTCTCGGGCATGTAGCCGATGTGGCGGCGCACGGCCATCGGCTCGCGCATCACGTCGTAGCCCGCCACTGAGGCGCTCCCCTCGGTGGGCGGGAGGTAGCAGGCGAGCATGCGCATCGTGGTGGTTTTGCCCGCACCGTTCGGGCCAAGGAGCCCGACGATCTCGCCGCGATCTATCGAGAACCCGACCCGGTCCACCGCCAGGAACTTGTTGTAATACTTGGTAAGGTTCCGGGCCTCGATGAGCACCTTCGTCGCCTCCGTCTCCTCTCTGGCCGCCGGTGCGCGCGCCCCCCGGCGCTTCACGCGGGACCCTCGGCATCGTCACCCGCTTCCTGCTCGCCGGCGGGCGGGGCCGCCTCCGGAGCGCCCTCCGATGCGGCCGGCGGATCGGGCTTGAGCGAAGCCGCGATCTCTGCCCGCAGCCTCTCGGCTTCCTCTTCATTCCCCGCCTTCGAGTAGGCCACGGCCGCCATGCTCTTGCGGCCGACCGCTTCCGCCTTGCGGGCACAGGCCAGCAGTTCCTTTTTCGCCGGCATCTCGCCCAGCACGAGCCGGGCCCGCAACAGAAGCGGCGTATCCCCCCTGTCCATGGCGATCCGGACGATCTCCTTCACGTCCGACTTCGCATCGGTCCTGGCGAAGAACTCCAGCGCATCATTGTAGCGCTCGGCCTCCATGAAACGCACGCCCATGTCGCGCATCTGCTTGGGGCTCGTCTTCGGGCCGAACAGGACCTTTCGCTTCTCCCTGAATCCGGGCAGCTCGTTCGATTTCGCCATGGTTTTCCGCGACGAGAGGAGGGCAGCCAGCCTGTGTGCGCGCTGGGCGCTTGCCGAGCCGGATTATAGGCGTCTTGGGGCGGCGGCGTCAAGGGCTGCAGGGGCGCCCCGGCGGCAGGATGGCTCCCCGCCCGGGGGACGCTTGCGGGGCGATTTGCTTGCCAAGACCTGCCTCTCCGCCCTACACTGGATACTTTGCAGGGGCTCAGGAGACAACGCGAAAGGATCACACGAGTGCGTTACGCCGTCATAGCCGACGTGCACGGAAACTTCCACGCGCTGGAAGCCGTGCTGACCGACATCAATGAGCAGGGGGCGGACGTGATCCTCTGCCTGGGCGACGTCGTCGGATACGCCGCGATGCCGGAGCAGTGCATGCGCACCGTCAGGGAGAAGTGCGCGCGCGTGGTCGCCGGCAACCATGACCACGGCGTCGTGGAGAAGATCGACTCGACCTACTTCAACGCCGATGCGCGCGACGCTCTGTACTGGACCGCCGAGCAGCTCAGCGAGGATGACCTCGCCTGGCTGGAGGCGCTGCCGCTGACGGCAGAGTTCGAGGATGTGCTGCTCGTGCACAGCACCCTGTACTTCCCGGAGTACTTTTCCTACATCCGGACCCTCTACGACGCCGCGCTCGCCTTCAGCAAGATGGAGCAGCGGATCGGGTTCATCGGCCATTCGCACGTCCCGATCGCCTTCGTCAACTCCGACCCCATCGACTACTTCCTGCTGGCCGAGTTCCAGGTGCCCGAGCACGGCAGGCTGATCGTGAACGTGGGCAGCGTCGGCCAGCCCCGGGACCTCGACCCGCGCGCGTGCTACGTCCTGCTGGACACCGAGCGGAACACGGTTTACTTCCGGCGCGTCGAGTACGACATTGCGGCGGCGGCCGAGGCGATCATGTCCTGCGACCTACCCGCCACCAACGCCCGCCGCCTGCTGCTGGGGCGGTAAGGGGCGGCGAATAGGCCCAATCGGAAGGGGGCACACCATGTATCACGCACGAGGAAGCCGGACCGGTGGGGCTGTGATGTTGTTTGCCGTAGGAGCCCTTCTAGCGAGCCTTTTGCCGGCCGTGCTCGGGGCCGCCGAGAACGTGCCAGAGAACGCCGAGGAAGGGCTGCCACCCAGGTACGGCCCGCGAGAGTTCACATTCCCGCACCCCTGCGAGGTTCTTGTGCGCAGGAC
The DNA here is from genome assembly GCA_964534775.1 of uncultured candidatus Brocadiaceae bacterium. GTDB lineage: Bacteria > Planctomycetota > Brocadiia > SM23-32 > SM23-32 > CAZHPE01. The sequence continues at coordinate 3,356 of CAZHPE010000185.1, read as the reverse complement.
AAGGGACGTGGAGTGGGAGTACGTGGGGAGCATCCCCACGGGCGGCGGGAGCGTGGCAATCCCGCGCTGCTATGCGTGGCGAGTGGGTATAGGCCAGTTGGCGCCCTCGTGGACGCGGGCGCGCCTGGCGCAGGAGTTGAGGCAGTCCGAGGTTCCCGGCCTTGCTTTGGAGGGCCAGGGCATCACCGACGCCGTGCTCGCACATCTGAAGAGCCTGGCTCAGCTGCGAGAGTTGGATCTCTTCTTCCTCGATATCACGGACGCGGGGCTGGCGCATATAGAGGGCCTGACCCGGTTGCGGGAGCTGGACCCCTCACTCTGCTATGGCATTACGGACGCCGGGTTGGCGCGCCTGAAGGGTCTGGGCCAACTTTGGGAGTTGGATCTTTCAGTCTGCGACATCACGGACGCCGGGCCGGCGCATCTCAAGGGCCTGACGCAACACCCGAGGCTGGATGTCGCTGGATGCACGAAGATCACGGACGCCAGCATAGCGCATCTAACAGGCCTGGCCCAGCTGCGGGAGCTGAGGCTCCATAGCTGCCGCAACGTGACTGACGCCGGCCTGGCACATCTGGCGGGCCTGACGCAGCTGCGGGAGCTGACTCTCTGGCGCTGCGAGAACATCACGGACGCGGGTGTGGCGGGAGTCCGCAAGGCGCTGCCGCAGTGCCGCGTCAGTGCACCATAGGGGCTTGTTTGGGCGCATGAACTAGTTGCTGGCGTCGCGTGTGCCCTTTGCCATGGATTTGGTACGAGACGGCAAGAAACGCGCGGACGATCCCGCTGCCCGAGACGACCCCAGATACCCGCTGCGAGCAGGTCATCACGGTGTTCCGAGGAGAGGAGTCTGAGAGATGAAGATCGCGTGCGTCGGGGCGGGCGGATGGTTCTTCGCCAAACGGCTGGGAGATGTGGCGGTCACTGAGGGCCTGCATGGCGCTACGATAGCCCTCTACGACATCGACCGGCAGAAGGCGGACATGACGGCGCGCCTGGCCCGCCGGTTCAGCGATGAGGCCGGGGCCGGACTGAAGGTCGAGTGCGCAAGCAGCCTTGCCGAAGCGGTCGAGGGGGCGAGCTTCGTGCTGGCGTGCGTCGGGGGAGCCGGCGCGACGGGGCCCGGGGGATACTTCGAATCCCCGACGCATATCGGGGACTGCGCGATCAGCGCCCGGCACGGGGTCTACCACATCGTCGGCTGCACGACCGGCCCGGTGGCGATGATGGCGGCCTTTCGCTGCATACCCATCTACCTCGACATTTGCCGCGAGATGGAGAGGCACGCGCCCGAGGCCATCATCATCAACCACGCCAATCCCATGGCCGTGCTCTGCCGCGCCATGAACAAGCATGCCGGCGTTCGCGGCGTCATCGGCATCTGCCACGGCGTGCAGATCGGCATCCGGCATGCCGCTGAGGTTCTGGAGGTGGAGCCTCAGGAGCTGGATGCAATCTGGATCGGCACCAACCACTACTACTGGTTCACGCGCCTGTGCGTCGGGGGCAGGGACGTGATGGCGGAGTTCTGGCGGCGGGTCAGGGAGCGCGATCCTGAGCCGGGGAGCAGGATGTGCCACGAACTGTCGGAGGTCTACGGCCACTGGATCGTGTACCCGGAGGACGACCACGCCATCGCGTTCTACCCATTCCTCACGCAGGTCCGGGACCCGGATGAGCTTCCATACGGCCTGGGCGAGTACGGTTTCGGCAAGGCTATGGCACCCTACTACAGGGGCGAGAAGACCGTCGAAGAACTCCGGCAGCAGGTGGCCTCCGTGCCGCACGAAGAGGCGTTGAAGGCCTACGCGGAGACACGCGAGCAGGCGAAGTTGCCCGACAAGGCCGAGGGCGGGGTTATGGGCGAAGGCCTGGCCGATCTCATATCGAACATCGCTCACGGACGGCGCGCGGTCCACATCGTCAACATCCCCAACAAGGGCTCCATTCCCAACCTGCCGGCGGATGCAATCGTGGAGGTCGAAGGGGTCACGGATTCGTGCGGGGTCCGGGGAGTGGTGATGGGCGAAGCCCCGCTCGTGCTCGAGGCGTTGCTGCGCAAGCGCTTTGCCTGGCACGAGTTGGTGGCCGACGCGGCGGTCAAGGGCGACCGGCGACTGGCGCTCCAGGCGATGATGATGGACGAGCGCGCCACCCCGCCCGACCGGGCGTCGGCCCTGCTGGACGAGTTGCTCCAGAACTCCAAGGGCATGTTGCCGCAGTTCGGGCTCGGGGCGTAGCCGAATCGGGCATCGAAGGCTGCGGACCAAGTGGCGCAGCGACCCGGCAGGATCGCCCCCTTATGGGCGCAGTCGTCCCTAAGATTCCCTACACGAACCCTACACGAGCCCCGCACGAACCCGACGCGAACCCGACACGGGCGCAGCCCCGCACCCGATACTATAGTCGTTACGCGCAGCCGGTGTGTCCGATATGGGCGCATGTTTTTCCGGGCAGATTGAACGTTCCGCCGGCGGCCCGCGGTGAAAGGCTCTTCAGATTCCTCGGAAGTTTGGTGCTGCACAAGCTCTGCGGAACTGCTATAATCCGCTTCGATGGCGGCAAGGTCACGCACGTCGAGACCGAGACCCTGCAAGAGTGGTAGTACAAGGATTTCCCCGAGCAAGCATCGGGCACGGCGGGAATAGTGGGCGACAGACGGATTCCCGACCGGTCGCTTTGACATCCCAAGAAGTGACAAAGGGCGGACGAGGCAGACGATGTACGTGAGGATACCAGCCGACACGGAGTTATAACCGAAAGTTGTGTTTAGGCAAGGAGGGGAAGGTGGCGTATCCTGGGTGATGCTTCGCGGGTCACCCACCTTACGATGGAGGAGTGGATACGCCATGAGTGGAAGAGCGCACGTCGCGTTTGCCCAGCCGCCCCGGCCGCGCCTGCTGGATGACGAGGCCACCGCCGAAGCTATACCTCGTCTTGCCAGTCCATGCGGACACTACGACAGGATCCTGGAGACGAACGTGGTCCAGCCGACAACCGTGGCGTTGCGCTCCCACTAGGCGTCGCCGGAGACGATCATCGGTGAGGGAATTACTTGACCCCTGCCGCCCAATCTGCTACCCTGCTTATCGAAGGGCTGGATTGCACGAGCAGAGTGCAGGGACGCCGGGATGCCTGGAAGTCCCGAGAGTGCCTTTGAGGGCCTGCTTGAGAAGAAGCCCGCGAGGGACCGGAGGGTTTCTCATCCTGGGACCGCAGCCCGCTTTATCCGTGCCCCCATAGTCTAGCTCGGTCTAGGACGTCGGACTCTCACTCCGGAAACAGGGGTTCAAATCCCCTTGGGGGTACCACTTTGGACAAGACGCCCTTCGGCCAAGAAGTCGAAGGGCTTTCTC
>CAZHPE010000184.1:0-5482 GCA_964534775.1 uncultured candidatus Brocadiaceae bacterium | reverse complement strand
TGCGAACCGTCGGCAGAAAGGCCTGACCGACATTGGAAAATAGAGAATGTCGGGGGAGAGGAGCAGCGCACCCTATAGCATGCAAGCCCTGCGTTCGGGTCTGTCGATTGAGCGGTGGTCAAGCATGTTCCGGAGTGCGGGATGAGTGCAAGCGTAAACGGAGTGCGGCAGGACGCAGGGGAGTCAGGGGAGCCGGTGGAACGTTGGGCCACGACGCGGCGCGGCAGGATCATCGCCGGGTGTCTGTGTGCCCTGATGGTCCTGTATCTCGGCTTCAAGATGGGCCGCGTCGTCCTGGAAGGGCGCACAGAGGTGAACGATTACGAGTGTTTTCTCCTCGGCGGCCGGGCGTTGCTGGCCGGTGACGACCTTTACGGCGCGCGCGTGGACGTAGAGGAGAGGAAAGGCTGGTTCCCCGGACTGCCCTGGGTGGCCATGTTGATGGTGCCCTTCGTCGTGGCGGGCCACACGGTCAGTGCGTTTCTCTGGCCGCTGGTGAACGTGGCGGCGCTGGGCGCGAGCAGCTACTGGTGCCTGAAGGTCGCCCGCGGCATCGACGCGCCCGTGCCGTGGCCCCTCGTGGTCGTGCCGCCGCTGCTCGTCGTCCGGGCGCTGGACAGCAATTTTGGCAACGGGCAGATCAACGCGCTCATGCTGGCCCTGAGCAGCCTGGGGCTCTACTTCTACTTGCGAAAGAAGGATGTGGCCGCGGGCCTGGCGCTCGGGGCGGCGACGATGCTGAAGGTGATGCCGGGGCTGCTGATAGTGTACTTTGCATGGAAGCGGGAATGGCGCGTCGTGGCGGGCGCGCTCGGGGCGGCGCTCTTCCTGGCGCTGGTGGTTCCGATGCCCGTCTACGGCGCGGCCGGGGTGCGCCAGAACCTCCAGAGATGGCTCGACGAGCGTGTGAAGAACGCGGCGGAGTTGGTGGGCCAGATTGAGGAAGGGGAAGAGTCTTACGAAACGTGGACCGATAGACCGGAGGTCGGCTACGTCCCGGGGCAGTCGCTGCGTGCGATCTCCTACCGCATGCTGACGGCCTCGGAGGCCTCCGCGCACGGCGGACCGGTCTACCGGGTCAACGTCGCTTCGCTTTCTGCGGGGACCGCCGAGACGGTGTTCAAGGTGGGCGCCGCCGTGCTGGCGGTCATGCTGGGGGTCATCTGTTTCGGCCGGGGGGAGCGGGGCAATGCCGGCAGGACGGCGCTGGAACTCTCGCTGGTGATGACCGTGATGCTGCTGGCGTCCCCCTACAGCCGCAAGGCGCACTTCCTGTTGTTGATGCTGCCGATGACCTTCGCCTACAGCCGCCTGGCGCTGGGGGGGGTGCGCTCGAGCCGCGGCCGCGTGCTGCTCGCCGCAACGATCATCTGCCTGCTGCTGACGTGCTTGACGAGCAGGGGGCTTGTGGGCAAGCCCATCTCGCGCTACCTCACCGCGCTCGCCTGTATGGGCTGGGGCGCGCTGGCGCTCCTTGTCGGCCTGCTCGCAACCGCGGGCGGCCTGCCCAGACGTCGGGCCGCCGCAGACCACGACCCGGGCTCGGAAAGGGACCAAACCCTCGCGTGAGGGAGTCAGGGTTTCCCCCCGTCAGAGGGGGAACGGGTGGCGGGACTTATGTGGCGCGAGTCTGTGCCTGCGAGGGTTTCCGGGTTATGTGAGCGAACCGACTGGCATGTCCGCAATAACCCGGTCCTGGGCGGCCCAAACGATGTCGGCGGGCGATTCCCCGTCGCATGGGTAGGCCGCCACGCCCACACCGGCGCCCATTCCAGTGATGGTGCCGTGCTTGCCCAAATCCAGGGTGTATCGCCGCACGCGGTTGCGGATCTCCTTCAGGACGCCCTCCCCTTCCTGCGGTGCGGTATGGGGCAGCAGGACGACGAACTCTTGGCCGCCCAGCCGGGCGACCAAGCCGCCGGGAGGGACGATATCGTTCATGACCTGCACGAGCTCCTTCAGCACCAAGTTGCCGGCAGCGTGCCCGTAGGCGTGGTTCACGTTCTCCACCCCGCAAACGCGAACGAAGCCGACCGCCACCGAGATGCCGTCGTTGAGGGCGCGCTCGCGCTCCTGCTATAGCCTCTCGAACAGGTAGGTATCCGTATAGGCGCCGGTCTGCGAATCCCGGCGAACGATCTCCTGGAGCTTGGCCTTGCGTTTGCCGGCAACGCACCATGGCGAATGGAAGGAGTATCCCGTGACGGCGAACGCCCACAGCATGATCGGAAGCAGGGCGACACGGACAACCGTTTGGGAATCGGTGGAATAGTTCGTCAGGAAGAACAGGTGCCCCCCGATCAGGGCGCACAAGACCAGGGAAGCGAGGAATATGCCCCTCAGCTTGCTCTCGGCCAAATCCTCTTTTGGGTCGACTTTATCCGACAACCAGTTGGTGCTCTGGGCCATATTTCCCATTCCCCTCCCGTTTTCACCTTGGGGCCTGTGGTCAGTCTCTCCGCTGATGCCGTCCTCCGGTTCCAACGGGCGTCTCATGGCCAGGTCCATCGCGCCCCGGCGTGCCATTGCCCGTGCGAATGTGAGACGCCATGACTATCTGCAACAAGCGTGCCGAAGCGGGCGCGTGGCGCGCGCGAACGCCCGCGCGAGGGGCGTATCTATCCCGTTCGGCCCACCTTGGGCGGGTTTCGGGTGGAATTCCCGCTGTGCCCCGGTTGGCGCAAGCTGAGATACGCTCTGGCGCCGCCGCACCCGTGGCCCCTTCCGGCCGCCAACGTTGACACGGGCGGGCCCCGTTCCTATAATCACCGGCCTTGCAACGAGGCTGGACGGTTCACTTGGAGGCATGAAGTATGCTCGGCTGCACGTATGGCACGCAGTTTCGCGTTACCGTGGCGGGCGGTTCCTACCAGGACGGTCTGTCTGTCAACCTTCAGGGCGTCCCGCCGGGGCTCCTGGTCACCGAGGAGGAGATATACAGCGACCTCCTGCTGCGAAAGCCGGGGCAGGGCGAACTCAGCTCCCCTCGCCGGGAGCCCGACGTGCCCGTGATCTACAGCGGCGTCAATGCCGCCGACACCATGCCGGGGTTCGAGAACAAAGGCGTGGCGAACGGGACGCCGCTTGTGCTGCTTATCCCGAACCTGGACCGCCACTTCGAGCACATCGACCAGTACCAGCGCACCAACCGCACCCCCCGGCCAGGGCACGCCTCCTACGCCAGCTACCAGAAGTACGGCCGGTGGGATGATGCGATCGGCGCCGGCTTCTTCAGCGGGCGCTACACGGCCACTATCGTCGCCGCCGGGGCCGTCGCCCGGCGCGTGCTGGAACGCCGCGGCATTCGCATCTGCTCCTACGTCAAGGAAGCCGCCGGCGTGCGATGCCCCGAGTTGCCGTTGGAGACCATCTGGGAGAAGAGCCAGGCCTACAAGGCCCTCCGGCGCGAGTACGACGCCATTCACACGCACATCTTCAAGAAGGAGCGGTTCCGGCCTGGGATGCGTTTTCTGGAGAAGATGGCCGTGCTCGCCGAACTGGAGCGGCTCGTGCCGGAGCTGGCCCAGAAGGGGTTCGATCACCGGGAGGCGGCAGAGAAGTACGGCTGCCACCCGACCGTGAACTGCCCCGACTCGGCGGCGGCCGAGGAGATGAACCGCCGCATTATCGAGATCAGGGACGAGGGCGACTCCAGCGGCGGGCTGGTGGAGGCCATCGCCACCGGCCTGCCTGCCGGCATGGGCGAGCCGGTGTTCGAGAAGCTGGACGGCGAATTGGGCCGCATGATGAGCATCGGTGCGGTGAAGGCCGTCGAGGTTGGCGCAGGAATGGCCGTCAAGGACATGACGGGCGTGCAGTCCAACGACCAGGTGCAGGTGCGCGATGGCCGGGTGGAGTTCCAGTCCAACAACGCGGGGGGCATAACGGGCGGCCTCACCACCGGGCAGGACGTGGTGGTGCGCCTGGCCGTGAAACCCACGCCTACCATCGCCAAGCCGCAGAAGACCATCGACAAGGTGTCGCTGGAGAACGCCGAGCTGGCCGCCGTCACCCGCCGCGACCCAACCATCGTGGCCCGGGTCTGGCCGGTGGCCGAGGCGTTCATGGCCATCGTGCTGCTGGATCAATACGCCCGGCACTTGGGCTACCAGGCGCTCATGCAGGGCCCCGCCGAAGGATCGTGAGAGTTCGTTTGGGGCAGGGCGCTCCCTCGCTCCTGCCGACGGCGAACCCGCTCCGAGGGTAATGAGCGCATGACATTCGTCGAGTTGAGCGCCGCCCATTGGGTGGCCCTGGTCGGGTCGGCCTTCCTGGTGGGCCTGACCAAGGCCGGATTCGGGGCCGGCGCAACTATCCTGGCGGTGCCGCTGATGGTGGTTGCGCTGGGGGGCTCGGAAGAGATGCTGCCGATCATGCTGCCGGTCCTGATCTGTGGCGACATCTTCTCCGTTATCCACTACCCCGGCCAGAAGGGCTGGCGCAACCTGGGGATGCTCGTGCCGAGCTGTCTGGTGGGCATCGGGATGGGGAGCGTTGCGCTGTTTCTGCTGGAGACCCGGGCCAAGGAGCGCGTCGGCACCGTCCTTGACTGGCTAGTGGCCGGCATCTGCCTGGCCTTCCTCGCGATTCAGGTGTGGCGCTACTTCCGGGAGTGGAGGCTGACCCAGCGGTCTGAGCCCTATCGGCCGCGCGTCTGGCACGGGCTGGCCGTGGGGACGTTGGCGGGAATCACCAGCACGCTGGCACATTCGGCCGGGCCGCTGATTGCGCTGTTTCTCCTGCCGCAGAAGCTCGACAGGCGGCTCTACGTCGGCACGGCGGTAACGTATTTCCTGTTCGGGAACGCGGCGAAGGTGCCGGGCTATTGGCTGCTGCACTTCTTCACGCCGGCCAGGCTCTGGACCAGCGCCGTGCTGCTGCCGGCGGTGGTGGTCGGCACGCTCCTGGGCGTAATGCTCCATCGCAACTTCAGCGGGCGCTACTTCGTCCCGTTCATCTACGCATGCACGGTTGCGGCGGTGGTGAAGATGCTGTTCCTTTAGGCGCTATTGCAGAACCCGCTCCGTCGGCCCGAGGCCGAGCGAGAGCGTCGAGGGCAAGGAGGCCGAGGCAGGCGATTCAAAGGCCGGAATCGCCGATGAAAGCCGACACAGCCATTCGGCGCCCGCAGCCGGCCGAAGCCAGGATGGGATTTCGCAACAGCGCCTTAGGTGACAATGCCCGCGGCCGGCATACTTGAACATAACGATCGTTGCGGTGCACTCAGTTTATGCGTTGACAGTTCGTCCGAAGCGGAGTAGTTCCATAGGTAGGGAGATGGGCGGATTCGACTGGGCAATTTCCTTTCTTTGGGGCGGGTTTCGCGATGAGACGGATCAGTCTGCTGCTGTCGGTCGGTGTTCTTGCGTTGGTGTGTTTTGCCGTTACGTCCTGCTGCATGATGCACAAGAATGGTGACGAGCACCCTGACCCCTTCCCCGAGAATTGGTCCAGGAGTTGTGAGAGAATCCAGAGGTCTGTA
>CAZHPE010000183.1:0-5512 GCA_964534775.1 uncultured candidatus Brocadiaceae bacterium | reverse complement strand
AGCATCACCCAGGATACGCCACCTTCCCCTCCTTGCCTAAACACAACTTTCGGTTGTAACTCATTCCTTCTCCTCTTCCGTCAATCCCTGACGCCGCTCGGCCCGCGTGCTATTCCCTCCTTCTGGCCAAATGTCGGAAGTTTGAAGTGGACGTGGAATCTCTTCCGCCGCAGCCAAGAAGAGAAATGCAGCATTCCCGCCACTGTTAAACGCCAGGGTACCACCACTTCAACTCCTCCGTCGTCGCGGGGTATCCTGCCGCGCTGACCGCCTTCAACTCGGCCCGAATCAGCGCTTTTACGGTAAGCCGGTAGCCGGTGTACGGTACGCCGAGCACAACAAGGGCAATGAGGAGCATCCGCAGACAGCCCCCTGGCGGCGCCATCTGGGTTTCTCCGCCGGTGCCGGAACTTCGGGGAATTTGCCTTCCGTGGTCGGGGGTGCATCTCGGAGCGGTTCGCCGGAGCCGGCATGGCGAGCGCGAACCCCTGGCATGATCGTCCCCTTCAGCGCACGAGCGGGCTAATCGGCGTCGTCGCCGAGGGCGCTCTCGTAGTCGTCGAGCCGCTCCAGCACCATGGAGGTGCCACGGGCTACGGCCGTGATGGGGTCGGCGGGTACCTGGACCGTCAGGCTCGTCTGCTCGGCGATCAGCTTGTCGATCCCCGGCAGCAGCCCTCCGCCGCCCACAATCGCGATGCCGGTGTCCAGCAGGTCGCTGGCCAACTCGGGCGGGGTGCGGTCGAGGCAGGACTTGATGGCCTCCACAATCTGCTGAATGGGCTGGGCGAGGGCGTCGCGAACCTCTTCGCTGGTGATCTCCATCCTGCGCGGCAGCCCGGCGGCGATATCCTTGCCCTTGATCTCGCACTTGAGTTCCTGCGCGAGGGAATGGGCCGAACCGACGGCGATCTTGACCTCCTCGGCTGTGCGATAGCCGATCTCCAGGCCGTACATGTCCCGCACGTAGGAAATAATGGCCTCGTCCATTTCGTCCCCGGCCACGCGCAGACTCTCGAGCGTGACGATCTCGCCCAGGCTCAGCACGGCTACCTCGGTAGTGCCGCCGCCGATGTCGACGACCATGTGGCCGATCGGCTCGCTGATCGGCAGGCCACTGCCGATGGCACCTGCCTTGGGTTCGGCTATGGTATAAACCCTGCGCGCGCCAGCGTTTATGGCGCTGCTTTTAACGGCCTTCTTCTCGACGCTCGTGATACCGCTTGGTACGCTGATGACCATCCGGGGCCGGCCGCCCCAGGAGTATTTCTGCACGCGCCGGATGAAGTAGCGCAGCATAATCTCGGTCAGCTCGAAGTCGGCGATCACGCCGTCCTTGAGCGGACGGACCGCTCGTATGCTGTCCGGTACCCGCTCAATCATGCGCTTAGCCTCATACCCCACGGCCCGCCCATCAACCGCCCCCGAGCGCCCCGCCCGCCCCCCAGTTCTGACCGCTACGACGCTGGGCTCCATCAGCACGATGCCCCGGCCCGGAATGCTCACGAGGGTGTTGGCCGTACCCAGGTCGATGCCCAGATCGGAAGCCCCCAGGTTCATGGCCCAGCTGAGTATCTTGCGCACGAACAAGCTGGAGTCGTCAGCCACTGTTGCCTATCCACCCATAGTCAGGAAGGCGCCCCGGCGTGCCCACGGCATTCGCCATCGGCCCTATTATATGCAGCCGGGCGAACAGATGTCCAGCCCCTGAACGCCGCAAAAAAACGAGGACCGCGAAAACGCGCCGTCCGTAGCGTCCCGCGGCCCTGCAGTCATTCCTTCTCGACCGGAATGGCCCGGCAAGTCCGTCATTCGTCCGCCGGTTCTTCCGTCCCAGCGGCGGACTCCTCAGCTCCTTCAGCCGCTACGCCCTCTTCGCTGGCGGCATCGTCCTCCGCAGCCTCCTCGGGCTTCGGCTTACTGACCGGAGTAGACGGGGCGGCGGCCGGAGCCCCGCCATCGGCGTAGGCGGTGATATCCACTATCGTCAGCACGAGGGCAAAGACAACCAAAGCGCACGCCCCCACAAGCAGCCCAACCGCGTATTTGCCTTCTCCCATGCCTTTGGGCCTTCCGGCTGATGAAGTCCGGTCGTCTTACTGCAACCGGGTCGTAACGTCATGGCCTAACTCGATGGGCGCGTTCGCGGCGAAAAGGCCGGGCGCCTTCAGCCGCACAACGCTCAAGTTCTCCAGCACCTCAACGACATTGACCTTGCAGATTGGGACATCTCGGTACACCACGAAGACGTAGCCCATCTTCACGCCGTCTTTCGAGCCTTTGTCGATTACGGCGGTGCGACCGTCCTCGTCGACCTTCACTATTTTCCCATCGACCAACTGCATATCATCAAGGTAGAGCTCAAAGCCCCTCTCGACTGCGTTGCCCAGAATGCGGTTGGCGCGGGCCATGTCATCCGTCAACTGCACGTGCTGCTCAGTGAGCTCATCGAGGCGGCCCGTCAGGTTGTTTATCGTGCCGTCTCCGTCCCGCAAGTCGTCCAGAAGGTCGGCGATCCTCCCCTCGGCGTCAACATAGGCCGCGTGCAACTCCCCATAGGTAGTATTGAGGTTTTCGATCTTGTCGCCCCAGGTTCTGAGGTTGTCTGCCAACTGGCTGATTTCTTTTTGCCGGGCTTGGAGCCGGGTTTCGAGAACGGAAACGTCGCCCTCCAGCTCGAAGATCGTGTCGTCGCTCGTCACTTTCGCTTTGTCGAAATCATTCCGCAGCGTCTGCAAAGCGCCAGCATGCCCGTCGCGCTCGCGTGTCCGCGCATCCAACTGCAGGGTCAGATCCTTGTTCGTCCCCCGCGTGTCCTGCAGCTCCGTGTTCGTCTTCTTGTAAAGCTGCTGATAGTTGATACGCTTGGCGTGGAGGATCATCTGCGATACCGCGAACGCAGCGCTCAGCACGATAAGGATGACCACTATAACCTTTGCTAAAGCGTTCATGCAGTGTCTCCTACGGCAAATTTCCCCCGCCCCATTCCCCTATCCAGATTCATGCCATGCGGGGGCTCACAATTGGCAGTAGATTATAGGACGAACGCACGCAATGTCAAGCACCTTCAGGGGCAAATCTCGAATACCGCCCCATCGCCCGTCCGAGGGGCCCGGTTGACGGAATGGGCACCACCGGGGTATAGTACGCTCATCCGAATGCTGGCACAGGCTGGCGAGCGCACGCCCTGATGCGTAACAGGTTGCGTGGCAAGGAAATACGAGGCGGGCCTGGAGCAAGGCGTACCGCAGAAGGGTCGATTCGATCAAAGCCCGCCGGACGTGCTCTGGCTGAACTCCTCATCCGGCTCGTGCTCCCCGGGTCGAAGACGGGTGAGATTTCGCGCCATAATCCCGACGCCTCGTTGCTGGAGGACGATGGCTCGTTGGTTCGGGGCTCGTGAGCGCCAACGGCAGCCATCGACCCGGCGTTCCAGACGCCATTTGCAGTAGCGACCCGAGATCCACGCGAGGACGATGAGCTTGCTGGAGAGGCTTGAGAGGAAGTTGGGCCGCTTTGCCCTGCCCAACGTCACGCGGTACCTTATCGTCGGGCAGGTGGCGCTGTATGTGCTGTCACACTCCGGGGCTGTGAGCATCGAGAGCGTGGCCCTCATCACGTGGATCGGCTATGGACTGGCGGTCATCACGGGCTCGTGGCAGGTCCACCTGCTCGTCATGGCATCCGTGAGCAAATTCTTTCTCTTCTTTGCCAGGGACTTGCAGCGCAGGGTCAGATCCGGTCACCGCCGCATGGCGAGGGAGGCCCGGCAGGAGTCCAAGGATATGCAGCCGTTCCATCAATGCACGGTCTGCGGCGTCACCGACAAGACGCATCCCCGCATGGACTTTCGATACTGTTCCGGTTGCCATCCCAACCTCTGCTACTGCCGGGAGCATGTCAAGGGCCACGATCATGTCGTGCCCGCGTAAACTGATGGGAGCGTGCGTATGGCGTCTGCTGAGAAGCTGAAGGTGCTATTCCTGTGCACGGGCAACTCGTGCCGGAGCCAGATGGCTGAGGGCTGGGTGCGGGCGCTCAAAGGGGACTGCGTCGAGGCGCATTCCGCCGGCACTGCGCCCCACGGGCTCGATCCGCGGGCCGTCTGCGTCATGGCGGAAGCGGGCGTGGACATCTCGGCCCACAACTCAAAGCACGTGGAGGAACTTCGCGAAGTCGAGTTCGACTACGTGGTGACGGTGTGCGACCGCGCCCAGCAGAATTGCCCCGTCTTCCCGGGCAGGGCAGAGGTGATCCACGTCGGGTTTGACGATCCGCCAGCGCTTGCCGCCAGCGCCGCCTCCGAGCAGGACGCCCTCTCCCACTACCGGCGGGTGCGCGACGAGATCAAGGCGTTCGTCGAGAGACTCCATAGAAGTCTGCTAAGGCATGACCAGGAGGCCTGAAAGTGGCTGATACATCTACTGTCGAGCCCGGCGGAGGGCTGACCGTATTCGAGAGATATCTCACCGTGTGGGTGGTCCTCTGCATCGTGGGCGGGATCGTGCTGGGCAAGATTGCCCCCGGTATGGCCGGGTTTCTGGACGGGCTGGCGATCCGCGTCGGCGGCGCGCCCGTGGTCTCCGTGCCCATCGCCATCTGCCTGTTCTTCATGATGTATCCCATCATGGTGAAGATTGACTTTGCCGAGGTCCTCAGGGCCGGCAGGAGCGCGGAACCCGTCGGCCTGACGCTGTTTGTGAACTGGGTCGTAAAGCCCTTCACCATGTACGCCATAGCCGCGTTCTTCCTGGGCACGCTGTTCCTGAACTTCATCGGGCCGGACAATGCGGACCTGGTGAAGATGCCTTTCGGCCTGGATCTGCCGGTCGGGGAGGTCTACGGCGCGGGGAGAATCGTAATGGCGGACGGCGTCAAGATGCTCGAGGTCCCGCTCTGGCGCAGCTACCTGGCCGGGTGCATCCTGCTCGGCATCGCCCCGTGCACGGCCATGGTGCTGGTATGGGGACATCTGGCGAGGGGCAACGACGGCCACACGCTCGTCATGGTCGCGATCAATTCGCTTGCCATGCTCCTGCTCTACGGACCGCTCGGAGGGTTCCTTCTGGGTGTGGGACGGCTTCCGGTGCCCTGGCAGGCCCTTCTGCTGTCCATCGGGATATACGTCGCGCTTCCGCTCGTGGCGGGCTACCTGTCCCGCAGGTGGATCATCGCCGCCAAGGGGGAGGAGTGGTTCAGGGACCGCTTTCTTCACATCCTCACGCCCGTCACCATCTGCGCGCTCCTGGTGACGCTCGTGCTCCTTTTCTCCTTCAAGGGAGGAGTGATCCTCTCCAACCCGCTCACGATCCTCTGGATCGCCATCCCGCTCTTTATCCAGACCAACCTGATCTTCTGGCTCGGCTACGGGATCTCGAGGCTTCTGAAGCTTCGCTACCAAGACGCCGCACCTTCCGCGATGATCGGGGCGTCCAATCATTTCGAGGTTGCCATAGCGACGTCCACCATGCTCTTCGGCCTCTCATCCGGGGCTGCGCTGGCCACCGTGGTA
>CAZHPE010000182.1:0-5525 GCA_964534775.1 uncultured candidatus Brocadiaceae bacterium | reverse complement strand
CGTCGGGACTCTCGACAACGTGTGGCTCGACCATGTGTGCGTGAAGCAGGGCGCCAGCGCTGAGCTCCTGTCGTGTAAGGAGATCGTGCTGTTCGGCGTGCTGTGGTGCCTCAGCCGGAAGGCGCGCAACCGGTTTCGCGACAGCAATCCTCACGCATTGGCGAGCAGATCGCGGATGAGTTGGGCGGCTTGGCGGCCGCCGGTCGAGAGGCGGGCGTCGAGCACGGCAAGCTCATCGTCCACCACGCGCGGCTTGAGCGTGGCGCGCTCGAAGTAGCGGCTGAACCGCTCGGCGTCGCGCAGGTGGAAGTGCAGGCGACCGCCCTGCATCTGAAGCGAAGCCACCCCTGCCTCGGCCGCCATGATGCGCACCTCGGCCTCCAAGAGCAGGTTCTGCACCTCCTCCGGCAGCGGGCCAAACCGGTCCTTCAGGCCGCGCTCGACGATCCGCACGCCCTCCTGGTCCGCCGCGCGACCGATCTGGCGGTAGACCTCCATCCGCTGCTCCAGCGCCAGCACGTAGCCGTCGGGCAGATACGCGTCGAGGCCGATGTTGATCGTCACCGACGGCGGTTCCTTGACCTCCTGACCCTTGAGCGAGGCCGTGGCGCGCGCGAGCAGCCTGCAGTAGAGGCCGTAGCCGATGGCGGCGATGTGGCCGGACTGCTCGGACCCCAGGATGTTGCCCGCACCGCGGATCTCCAGGTCCCGCAGGGCGATCTCGAACCCGGCGCCCAGCCCGCTGTAGCGCTTGATCGCGTCCAGGCGCACCTGGGCCTCGGGCGTGACGGGGCGGTTGTTGGGGGTGAAGAAATAGGCGTAGGCCTTGTGGATGTAGCGCCCGACCCGGCCGCGAAGCTGGTGCATCTCCGAGAGGCCCAGGATGTCGGCCCGATTGATGATGAGCGTGTTGGCGTTCGGGATGTCTAGGCCGTTGCGCACGATGGTGGTGCTCACCAGCACGTCGACGCTGCCGTCGACGAACCGCTCCATGGCGTCGGCCAGCTCGCGCTCGGGCATCTGGCCGTGCGCCACCGCCACGCGCGCCTCCGGCACGAGTTCGCGCACCGTCGCCGCCACCCCGTGAATGCTGCGCACCCGGTTGTGCACGAGAAAGACCTGGCCCTCGCGACTGAGCTCCCGTATGACAGCGTGGCGCAGCAGGCCGGGGTCGAAGCGCGTAACGTGCGTCTCGATGGCCAGGCGGTCCTGGGGCGGGATCTGGAGGGAGGAAATGTCCCTCAGGCCCATCAGCGACATGTGCAGCGTGCGAGGGATGGGCGTGGCCGTGAGCGTGAGCACGTCGACGGTGGCGCGCATCGTCTTGAAGCGCTCCTTGTCCTTCACGCCGAAGCGCTGCTCCTCGTCGACGATCACCAGCCCCAGATTCTTGAACACCACGTCCTTCTGAACCAGACGGTGGGTGCCGATGACGACGTCCACCTTTCCCTCCGCCATGGCGGCGAGCGCGTCGCGGGTCCGTGCCTGCGAGACGAAGCGGCTGAGCATTTCCACGCACACTGGGTAGTCCGCCATCCGCTCACGGAAGGTGCGGTAGTGCTGCTGGGCGAGCACTGTCGTGGGCACAAGCATGGCCACCTGCCGCCCGCCCAGCACGGCCTTGAACGTGGCGCGCATCGCGATCTCGGTCTTGCCATAGCCGACGTCGCCGCAGATCAGGCGATCCATCGGCCGGGGGGCCGTCATGTCGGCCTTGAGCTCTCCGATGGCGCGGAGCTGGTCCTCGGTCTCCTCGTAGGGGAACTCGCTCTCGAACTGGTGCTGCCACTCATCGTCGGGCGGCGCCGCGATGCCTGGCCGGGTCCGTCGCAGGGCCTGCATGCGCAGGAGTTCGGCGGCCATGTCCTCCACCGCCCGTTCGGCCTTGCGTCGGGCGGTGCGCCACTGTGCCCCGTGAAGCCTGCTCAGGGCGGGGCGAGCGCCCCCCGCGCCGATGTAGCGATGGGCCATTTCGATCCGGTCGCTGGGCACATACACCCTCACGTCTTCGGCAAACTCAATCTCCAGGTGCTCCTGCCGCCGCCCCTCGGTATCCAGCACGCGCGTGCCGCGGAACCGGCCGATGCCGTGCTGCACGTGCACGACGAAGTCGCCGGGCCTCAGCTCGGACGCAGCCTCAATGGGGCGAGCCTCCTCGGCGTGGCGCAGCACCCGCCTCTGGCGGTAGCGGCCCAGCAGGCGGTGATGCGGGATGAGGGCGATGCCGTCGGCCGCGAACAGCGCCGCGTGGTTCAGCCGCCCGCGCCCGAACGCCAGCCGACCGATGGGGCCGAACTCGTGGTCCTTCAAGAGCGCCAGCAGTCGCTCTTCCTCGGCAGGCCCCATGCAGAAGATGCGCGTGTGGCTGCAATCGGTGCAGATGCGCGCCAGCTCCTGGAGGGTGCCGTCCAGGTCGATGCCAAACGCGTCCCTGCGCCGGCAGGCAATCTCGATCTCACCGCCCTGCACCTCCTCCTCGTCGCCCTCGGCCACGAAGGCGATGGGGCCGCGCCGCGCCAGGGATGCCCGGAGTTCCTCGGGACGCACCAGGAACTCCGCTACATCCGTTGCGACCAGCTCATCGGCCCGGGCCCAGGCCGCCTGGGGCTCCACCATCATGACTAGGTCGTCCGGCGAGAGGTAGCCCAGGAGGTTCTCAGAGCCGACGGTGGGGTCAGCGAGGGGATCGCGGCTGGCCACGAGCTGGCAGGTGCGCACGCGCTCGTACGAGAGCTGCGTCACGCGGTCGAAGGAGCGGATCGAGTCCACCTCGTCGCCGAAGAACTCGATGCGTACGGGCCGATCGGTACCGTGCGAGAACACGTCCAGGATGCCCCCGCGCAGGCTGTAGTGCCCGGGCAGCTCGACGCGCGGCGCGCTCAGGAACCCGCTCTCCACCAGCCACGTCACAAGCCCCTGGGGCGTCGCCGCGTCGCCCACCGCCACGTGCCGGACGTTCTCGCGAAGGTTCTCGGCGGCGCAGGTTGGCTGAAGGAGCGCGTTGATGCTCACCGCGACCGCCCGCGTGCCGGCGCGGGGTTCGAGCGGCCCGGCCTCCGCGCTGCCGCCGGTGCCGAAGACAAGATGTCGCAGCACGTTCAGGCGGGCCTTGACGATGGCCTCGTCGGGTTCCTCGCGATCGTCGGGCAGGGCCTCCAGGGGCGGGAAATGGCACGCCAGACCCTCGCGCACCAGGTTGATGTCCTCGGCGAACTCCTCGGCGTACTCCACCCCAGGGCAGAGGACGAGCGTCGTGCGGTCCAGCTCGTCGATCAGGGCCGCAACCAGCAGCGCCGCACCGCTTGCGACGGGCCCGCGCACGCTGAATGCGCGCGCCCCTTGCGCGGCATCGCGCAGCGCCTCGTAGCCGCCGATGGTCCGCAGTGTTTTCGCCAGGTCAGCCATGGCGGCCATTCTACACGAACCGCCGCCCTATGATATGCTATTGTCGTGAGGAAGGGCCGGGGCGCCGGCTATCTTGCTGCTTGCGCGCTCGCACGAAGGGCTGTCATGCATCCGAAGCGAATCCACATAGTCGGTGCGCCTGGAAGCGGCAAGTCATTTCTGGCCGCGAGGCTCTCAGAGCGCTTCGACATCCCGGTCTTTGAGCTCGACGAGATATTCTGGCGGCGCCGGGGCGACGGCTCCGTGCTGAAGACGTCTGACGACGAACTGAAAAGGGATCTGAGCGAGGTCCTTAGGAGAGAAACCTGGATTGTTGAAGGCGTCTACTGCAAGTTGATTAGGCCGAGCTTCCTGAGCGCGGATGTCGTCATCGCCCTTGTCCCGCCGGTGTGGCGGCGTCACTGGTTTATCATCAAGCGCTTTATCAAGAGGAAGCTCAGACCCCTCACGCACGGAAACAGCGGCGGGTTCGCCCTCCTGTGCCGGGTCATCTGGTACAATCATCACTATGATCGGTGCCAGCAGCCGCGGGTGAGGGCGCTCATATCGAAGATGAACATTCACGCTCAGGAATGCAGGCGGGCCGACGACGCGTTCACGTACCTGACCTCCCAGTAGGCATCCGGGCGCCCGCGCCGCGCCGCGCACGCCCGGAGCCGCGTGCAGCGGATCACTCGATTATGAACGCGTTGGGCTGCCGGGCTTATCAGGCGTATGGGTATGCCCCTTCTCTATAGCGTCAACGCATTTCTCCAGTGCGTCGATCTTCTCATCGATCTCCTTGGTGCCATGATAGTGAACATGATTGCTGCTGAAGAGGCTCAGAGGTGCGCACCCCGTGACGAGGAGCATGGTCGCGCTCGCAACAATGACACACACGGGCTTGGTCCACTCTTTCACGTCGTACTCCTTTTCGCTTGGGTCCAGTCATTCCATTGCGCTCGAACCCGAACACTGAGCGGAGCGGTCTTCCGCGCCCGCCCGACGCGATTGTTCGGCATCACCGGGTCCTTGCCGATGTGACAGCCTTACTGCGGCTCGATCTCAAAGTCCACCTTGGCGCCTTAGATGAGCGTGTTGTATACGGGCGCAAACTCGGCCAAGCTCCTCAGTCGCTTCAAGTTGTCCGAGTTGGTCTTCACCTTGAACTTCACGTGGATATTAGTGTAGCCCTTCGGCACATCGGGGTCCAGCCCAAGGAATCCGCGCAGGTCGATGTCGCCTTCCAGCTCTGGTTCCAGTTCCTCGATATGAATGCCGCGCACGGCCGCATGGGCCACCATGCTCGTCGCCATGCAGCCAGCCAGCGCATGGAGCAAGTGTTCGACCGGGTTGGCGGCCTGGTCTTCACCCGCGAGGACGGGAGGTTCGTCCGCGCGCAATTCAAACTCTTGCTCGTGGGCTATCTCCTGTTTGGCGCCATAAAAGCCAGTGATCGTAGTGCGGTTGTGGCCCCCATCGATCCACTTATTGCGGGCCCGGAATTTGCAACTGCCAAGCTCGGGGTCGTTCTGGATTGCGCTCTCAGTTTCTTTCAGGACATTCAAGTTAATGCCGTTCACGCGATTGGCGTCTTCCTCTGTTGTCATCGGACCTTCCCTTCTCTTGAGATTCAAGCGATAGTCAGTGCTGATGGGGTCGAAAGGCCTGCACAGCTCCCGACGAATTTCTGCTGATGAGCCCCCCTCCCTCCGTTATGGCCGGGCAGGCATCGACAGAACATACACAGTTCGGGGAAACGCACGTGCCGGTGGTCAACAGCTACCGCAACACTGTCGACTCCTGCGCGCGGCTATTCGACGAAGCGCGTCATGTGCCCGCTTTGAGATGAGCGACAAACTCCACAGAGAAGACTGGTTCTCGGGTTTCGTGTGGCTGCCAGACCTTCTTCCACACCATCTGCCCTTTCGGCTCCACTGCGATAGCATAGGGACCTTCGACGCGCACGTCACCGGGGAGAGGGTGCCCGATCCTGAAAGAGGAGCTATTGTCAAATGTTGTGTATGGAGGTTCAGGCGGCGTCGGCGTTGTCTTCTTGTTCCATCTGGCCGTCGGCTCGGACTCAGTCGCGGAATTCCACGCCCGGGATCACGTCCTTCAGGTAGTCTGACGCGTTCAGC
>CAZHPE010000181.1:0-5528 GCA_964534775.1 uncultured candidatus Brocadiaceae bacterium | reverse complement strand
CGCAACCAGCGCTGGTCGAAATGGGGGTCCTGCACGATCTGGGCTATGGCGGCGAGGGACTGGAGGTGGAAGTTGCGCTCGTCCATGCTCCCGACCAGCACGAAGACGGCGTGGACGTTCGGTGCATCGTCCGAGAACCTGATCCCCTCGCGACAGCGCGCGAGCAGAATGCTGAAGAAGTGCTCGCCGGGGACGATCACGTGCGGCACGGCGAGGGTCGGGCTTATGGCTGTGCTGCTCTGCTTTTCGCGCTCGACGAGCAGCTTGTGAAGTTCCGAAGGCTGCCGTTTCACCCTCCCGGCAATCGCCTCGGCCACCTGTCTGAACACCGTCTCCGCATCTACGGGGCCTTCGAGGTCCAGGACTGGGCTTGCCTCGATGACGTGGTCGAAGCGGTCCTTGGCGATCTCGTCGC
Source organism: uncultured candidatus Brocadiaceae bacterium (assembly GCA_964534775.1). GTDB lineage: Bacteria > Planctomycetota > Brocadiia > SM23-32 > SM23-32 > CAZHPE01. The sequence continues at coordinate 5,113 of CAZHPE010000181.1, read as the reverse complement.
GCTCGCGGATGATCTCCTTGAGTTCGGTCTCCAGCGTCCCGCCCGTCAGTTCGCGCGCGGTGATGCGTTCGATCAGGTGCAGGAGCGCACACTCCCGGCTGCTGCGGATGCGGCCGTAAAACCAGTAGAAGAAGAATCCGCCGAGCACGAGGACAAGGGCCATGAGCAGGGCCGGCGCACCCATCTCTATGATGAGCGCCAGCGAGCCGAGCACGCCGACGATCTGCACCCAAGGGTAGAAGGGCGCGCGGAAACGCGGCTGATAGTTCTGCACCCGGCTCTCGCGCAGCATCACCACACTCAGGCACGAGAACATGAACGTGAGCAGCAGCACGGTGGATGCGGCCTGCACGAGGACGTCGAGCTTCATAAACAGCGCCGCAATCATCACTGTCCCGGTGACGAGGATGGCGTAGTGGGGCGTCTTGAAGCGGGAACCCACGCGCTGGAGGAACTCCGGCAGCAGTCCGTCCCGGCTCATCGCCATCGGGTAGCGAGAGGCGGCCATGACGCCGGCGTTGGCCGTGGATACGAAGGCGAGCAGCGCCGCCACTGTCAGCAGAAAGGCCCCCCACGGTCCCATGAAGGCGGCCGCTCCGTCGGAGATCGGTGTCAGGGATGTGTCCAGCGCCTCGCGCTCGAGCACGCCTGTGGTCACCGAAACGACGAGCATGTAGAACGCCCCGACCACCACGAGGCTGAGGATCATGCCCAGCGGCACGGTTCGTGCGGGATTCTTGACCTCCTCGGCCATGCTCGCGACCTTCAGCAGCCCGCCGTAGGCCACGAATACGAAGCCAGCGGTGGACAGGACCGCCGCCGCTCCGTTCGGGGCGAAGTCCTCGAAGTTCTTGACCCGCACGGCCGGCAGGCCCTTCACCACGTATAGCACCAGGACGACCAGGATGCCCACGACGAGGGCCACCTGCACCCGGCCCGCGCCGCCGGTCCCCACCAGGTTAAGCGCAATGAACACGAGGCACAGCAGCGCGGCGATCAATGAGAGCGGCGGCGCCGCCTCACCGAGCGCAACCTGCTGGAAGGCCGCCATGCCGATCAGCGCGAATGCGCTCTTGAGCGTGAGCGAAAACCACGTCAGCAGCCCGTCCACCGTCCCCACAGCGGGGCCCATGCTGCGCGTTACGTAGAAGTAAGTGCCCCCGGCCTTGGGCATGGCCGAGACCAGCTCCGCCTGACTCAGCATCCCGGTCAGGGCCAGCAGCCCCGCCAGGAAGTAGGAAACCACGATGGCCGGCCCGGCCCGTGCGTGCGCCAGCCCCGGCAGGACGAAAAGCCCCGAGCTGATCATCGCGCCCGAGGAGATGCAGAACACGTGGCTTAGCCTGAGGTCCTTCTTCAGTCGCATCGTGGCCCCGTCAGCAAGTGGCGTCGCCCTTGCGCGAGCTTCAGCCGGACGCCGAATCGTCCAGGCCGGTAGGCGCCTCGTCGGAAAGCCCCGGCGCGTTCGCATCGCCCACCGGGGGCAGCTTACGAATCATGTAGTAGAGGACGGCGGCCATGGCCGCGACATAAATCACGCCCGCAAAGATGAGGCGCAGCGTATCAAGGTCGCCGCCCGGCAGAGCAACGTCCGGCAAGAAGGTCGAGGGGAACTCAGGGGGAGGCACGTTGTCGACCACGTTCATATCCTACTCCCCGCTTCAAGGCTCCGGCAACGGGCTGCGCGCATCCCGACGCGGCGAATCCGCCGCCCACTCGGCTCGCTGGACTGTGGAGAAGTAGTGCTCGAAGAACCGTTCGGCGTTCACCCCGTCGGCAACCCTGTGCGCACCGTCCGGGTTCTCCTCCAGCATCGTGCGGCCCAGCATGCCGGGGCCGCACACCTCCACGGTGATGGTACCACAGCAATAGGTGCAGGTCTCCGGCTCAAAGATGCAGGCCCCGGCCAGCGGATCATGGAAGGTGATGTGCTCGGTGCGCCGGAACCAAACTTCGGCCATCTCCGCCACCATGTCCAGCGGTCCGCCCCGAAATCTCTGGCGACATTCATCGGCCGACATGCGGCACTGTAGCGTCACGTCCAGTCCATGCACCCATACCTCCGGCACATCGGCCCCGAACACGATGGCCGTCGCATGCGGATCGCACGATGCGTTCCATTCCGGCCCGTCGCCGTTGAAGAACCTCCCCGCCATCATCACCAGTCGCTTGAGCATCCGGGGCACTTCAGGGTTCAGTGCGAAAAGCAGGGCCACGTTCGTCAGCGGGCCGATGGTCAGAAGTGTGACCTCGCCGGGGCGGCCGCGGATGATCTCTTGCATCCGCGACACGGCCTCGCCGGGGACGAAATCCTCCCGGTGCGGCCACCGGGACAGCACCTCGGCCTGCTGGGCGCACTCCTGGCGTTGGCCCACCAGCAGCGGATCATCAGTCCCGCTCCAAATGGGCACGTCGGGCCGCCCGGCGGCGCGGCAAATCGCATCCGCCAACATGGCGCGCTCGCGGGCCTGTCCGCTCACCGTCGAGACCCCTAGCAGTTCGCATCGGGGCTCTGCCAACACGTAGGCCAGGCACACCGCATCGTCGACATCCGTTCCGATGTCGGTATCGACCAGAAGTGGGATGCTGTCCAGCACGACGCAAGTCCTTCCCAAGCGGCCGTCGGGCCTCAATGGCCCGGTCCTGTCTCGCTCCCATCCGGCACAAGCATAACTCTCACGCCCCGCCTCAGCAAGTTACACCGGCGGCAACACCTTCCGTCCCGCCATCGAGCGCCTCATTGCCGCTCTTGTGTTGGGGGGCGCAAGCGGTTAGACTCAGTTGCGTGTCGCATTGTTACAGGGTGGCACTGTTCTGGGGTATCCGAGAGATAGGAGCGATGCGAGATGAGAGGGAAACTGCTGTTGTGCGGGTTAGCAGTGCTGGCGCTTGCCGTCACGGTTCACGCGCAGGAGAGTGGCCGGCGCGCCCCGGAGCTTCCGCCCGGAGTGTGGGCCTGCGTGGAAGTCGCCGATTTCCGCGGGTCCCAGGATGGACTGGAGGCCTTTCTTGGCGCCGTCAGCGACCAACCGGTCCCGCCCATGCCCCCGGAGGCGCTTCTGGCGGCCATCCCGAGCCCGTCCATGGTAGACGTCGACATGCCGCTGCGAACCATCGGGGTACTGAACGAAGGGGGCGTCCCGGCTGCCGTGAATGTCTTCAGTGTCTCGGACGTGGATCTCTATCTGCTCGCGCTGGGTCAGCAGTGGGAAAAGGAGTCCGACGAAGACGGCCTCACGCTCTTCGTCGAGGAGCGTCAGGAGTTCGACCAGAATGCGTTCACTTCTGCAAGCCCCGAGGAGCAAACGAACTTCGGGGCGTTCATGAAGACCGTGCGGATAACCCACGCCGTGGGTGGTCACGACAACATGGTGTGCCTTGGTGAGAGCAAGGCGGCCGTCGCCGCGACGCTCGAGCTCGTGCAGAACGGCCAGATCAGCGACGAGCCCCTGCTCGGCCGCAGGAGCGGCGCAGCCGTCTACGTGCAGCTCAGGGGACCGCTGATTACAATGGGGCTGGAGGCAAAGGCCCGCGAAGCCGTGGGAGGGTGGCTCGATTTGATGCCGATGATGCCGGGGGGCGAGGCCCAGCTTGAGCGGACAAAGGCCATGCTGGAGATCGAAGTGGATGGCGCGATCGCCCTTGCAAAGCAGATCGAAGGCATCGGGATGCGCCTGACGGCAGACGATGAGGAAATCCGGATACACGCCAGGTTCAACGCCGCGTCGGGCACGCCCCTGGCGCAGTATCTGGCCTCCGTTCCCGGGGGCCTGGCGGAGACGATGAATTACCTGCCCGCGGATGCCGTCCTGTCGCTGGCAGCACGAGTCGGCGATCTCGGGCCGCATTTGGGAACTATAGCCGAGTGGTACAACAGACTCATGGCAGCCCTGGCGCAGGACGCCGAGGCGACTGACGAGCGGACGCGAATGCTGACCCAATGGTTGGACGCCATGGGCGACAGCATGGCTGTCAGCATGCTGCCCGAAGGGTTGCTGCAATGGATTGCGGCCTCCGGCATGAAGGACGCTGAGGCGGCCAGATCGATACAGGACCAGATGGCCGGCTGGGTTGAGATGGTCAACAAGCAGTACCAGGCGATGGGGACGCCGATGATCGCCCAGGTCAGTCCGGAGCGCACGACTTACGGCGGTCATGAGATCGTCGAATGGTCGCTCAGCCCTGACATGGACGCCCTCGACCCGAGCGACCCACAGGCGTTGCAGACCATCATGATGATGCAGATGTTCTTGGGGGAGGGCATCAAGTACCACATGACCGCGCTGGGCGAGGACTTCGTCGTGGCTATCGGCCAGCAGGACTCGCTCGAGGCGCTCAAGGCCGTCATCGATGGTGATCAAGAGACCCTGCCGGATTCCGTAGCCTTCCGGAAGGCGCTGGAGGCGCTGCCGGCTGAACCTCAGGGCGTCCTCTTCCTTCGGCTACCGGGGCTCGTGACGGCGGTCATGGAGATGGTCGGGGGCATGATACTGCCAATGGGGACGGCGGAACCTGAGTTCGAGGATGGCCCGGGGATCATCGGCGGCTGCGGCGTTTCGGGGACGGACCTTGCCCTGGTGATCGTGGTTCCTGCCGAGGAAATCAAGGTCGTTGTGGACGGCTTCGCTGCCATGCGGGCAGAGATGGCGCCGCCCGGTGAGGGGCTGCCGCCCGGATTCGAATTCGAACCGATGCCTGCACCGTGAGGCGCAGGCTGTGGAAGGGCGCGCCTCGATCTTGCCGGCAGGCGCGCAGCGCCTATTGTGTCTCGATCCGGTCGTGGATGGCTGCCACGACGGCATCGTAGTCGGCGGGCAGTTCGATCGGCGGGTTGGCGTGGCGGCTGGCGACGCGCCCTAGCTGGCCCGCGTGATAGTCGATCTTGAACTGCGGGAACTTCAAGCCGTGGGCCGTGGAGATCACGACCACGCGATCCTCCCGGCCGATCTCGCCGCGCTCGGCGAGCTTCGTGAGCGCCGACAGCGCCACCCCCGTATGCGGACAGGCGAACAGGCCTTCCTCCCGGTCAACGCGGGCGCACGCGTCGGCCAACTCGCCTTCGTCCGCCTGTTCCACCACACCCCTGAAAGTCTTTAGCGTCCGGATGGCCTTA
>CAZHPE010000180.1:0-5568 GCA_964534775.1 uncultured candidatus Brocadiaceae bacterium | reverse complement strand
CACTCTACATTAAGAAAGGCAGTCCCTGGGAGAACGGATACGTGGAGAGCTGCGGTTTGAACTGGCGCACGCCTGTTGCGTTCGCCGCGTCCTTGGCTGGTCCTCCGGTCGAGGCTCCGCCCCTCCCTCCAGACCAGCCAGCGAGGGAACCCCCTCCAATTCTCTCATAACAACTGGCACAAAAAGCGGGAAGGGGTCAACCCGACGGAGCATCCCACGGAACACCCGGCGGAGGAGGGGGCCTTGGAAGGCGGGCACGTGATGCTGGCGGCGGCCGAGCACCCTGGGCATCCCGCTGAGGGGGCTGCTGAGAAGTCGGCCGAGCATCCTGAGCACCCGGAGCCAGCCAAGCCCGAACCCAAACCCGAACCCAAGCCGCTCACCAAGGATGAGTTGGCCGACAAGATCACGGCTTACATCGAGAAGGACACGAAGCTCAAAGGCGGTTACTTCCTCTACTTTGACAAGGTGGGCGACAAGGCCCTCGTGCTCACCCTCGATAAGGTGCACAGGGAGCGCGTGGCGAAGACGGGCAAGGAAGTTTATTTCGCCTGTTCCGACTTCGCCAGCCATTCAAAGGCCAAACCCACACGTGCGGCCATGAGGGCCAAGGACGGCGTCGTGTATGACATCGACTTCTGGATGAAGCGCACTGCAAGGGCAAGGGGCCGGAGGGCACGACTCGAGGTCACCGAGATCATGGTTCACAAGGTGGGCGGCAAGCCCAGGTATACGTGGCAGGAGAAAGACGGCGTATGGGCTGCCAAGCCCGCCAAGTAGGTTTGAGACCCCCGGGGGCCTGCGGCAGTAAGCGGGCCCCCACGGCCGGCTCTTCGTGTGCGCGCTCGTAGCATTCGGGCTCGCGGCGTCTTCATGTCCGCGCAGCCCGGGACCGCGTGACGCGAAGGGCGAGATGCCGAAGCGCACATTCGACCTCGTTTACGAGGCATCGATAGACGTGCCGAAAGGGGCGAAGAGGGTCGGGCTGTGGATGCCTCTGCCTGCCGAGAACGAGCACCAGAAGGTGGAGGAACTGGTCTGGACCGGCACGGGCGAGATCAGCGTTCGCGAAGACGCGCGGTACGGCAACCGTTTTCTCTATGCGCAGCAGGACGGTCGCGACGATGGCCGGCTGAAGATCGTCATCACCGCCAGGGTGGAGCGGGAGGCATATCGGACAGACGGCTCGCACGGGGCGCCGGAAGTGGCGGATGAGCCCGGCGCTTTTCTGGGGTCCAACCGTCTCGTGCCGCTTGGTGGCGGGATCGAGGAAGAGGCGTTACGCGTTCTTGAGGGCGCCAGCACGCGTGAGGAGAAGGCGCTGCTGCTCTACGAGCACCTCACGCGCACGATGCGCTATGACAAGTCCGGCATCGGATGGGGGCGGGGCGACGCGGTTTACGCGTGCGAGTCACGGGCGGGGAACTGCAGTGACATCCACTCCCTATTCATCGCCCTGGCCCGGACGGGCCAGGTGCCAGCCCGCTTCAAAATGGGGTTTTCCCTGCCGCCGAACAGAACGCAAGGAACGATCTTGGGCTATCACTGCTGGGCGGAGTACCATGTCGAGGGTCTGGGTTGGGTGCCGGTCGACATCTCGGAGGCCATCAAGCACCCAGATAAGCAAAGACTCTTCTTCGGCGGGCTGGATGAGAACAGGGTCGAGTTCACCACGGGCCGTGACATCGAGCTTGGCCCCGATCTTTCGCCGCCGCCGAGAAACTTCTTCATCTACCCGGAGGGGATGATCGACGGCGAGACGGTTGAGGGCGTCTCCTGGAACCTCGCTTTCACCGAGGTTGAGCAAGGCGATGGCGAGGGAGCAGGCGGCGCATCCCCCAGCCACGCTGGAGCGCCGGGTTTCGGCGGGCAGACGGCCGTAATCACCCCTTAGCGGCACCTCATGCCACCCCGAATGGCAGGTGTGCCAGAGCCGCGTAGCCCCCCCCTTGCATGGTGCGCTGGCTCTGCATCAGTACCATGTCCGTCACCCTCACCGAGCCGAAGTCCGTCCCACCGGCGCAGTCGGCAATCTCGTCCAGCGGGGGGCAGTCGCGTGGTCTTTTCACGCGCCCGAGCGTCACGTGAGGTCTGAACGAGCGCCTCTCCCGCGCCAGGCCGTTTCCCTCGGCCAAGCCCTCATCGACGGCCCGCACCAGGGACTCCAGGGCGCCCATCGGTTCCTCCAGCGGCGCGTGGATCACGCGTAGCGGACCCCGCGGCGGGAATGCCTGAATCCCTGCGCAACTCATCAGGAACGGGCGGGCGGCGGCGGCGGGCGCTGTCAGGGCCTCCAGCACGGCGGGCAGGCCGCTTTCGTCGATCTCGCCAATAAACTTGACGGTGAGGTGCGCCCCGCCCGGCTTGACCCAGCGCACTCGGGGCACGGCGCGGCGCAGGTTGTCGATTGCGGAAGCCAGTTTCCGACGGCACTCGTCGTCGAGCTCGATGGCCACGAAAGTACGCATGGGATTCCCCGGGCCCCCCGGCACTCTCTACTCGCCCAGGATGGCCTCCGGGTCGAGCTTCTTGAACAGGATATCCGCTTCGCCCAGCGTGCGCCCCTCGGGCAGGTGGTCGGCCGCCTTCTCCCAGCGCCGCTCGCCGGCCTCGAGCGCGAGCATGCGCGCCACCTTTTCGGCGGCAAAAGGCAGGTAAGGCTCCATCACCACGCCGAGCGTCTTGATCGCGCACAGCAGCACGTTGATGCTCGTCCCGCAGGCGGCCAGATCGGATTTGCGCTGCGCCCAGGGCTGCTTGCGGTCGAAGTAGCGGTTGGACTGTCTGGCCGCCGCCATGATGCGCTCGATGCCCGCCTTGAAGTGGAAGTGCTCTATCTTCCCACTCACCACCTCAGGCAGGCCGGCAATCATGGCGAGTTGGGCATCGTCTTCCGGGGCCGGATTCCCCCTCGCCGGCACCCGGCCGTCGAAGTAATTGTGCACGAACGTGATCGTGCGGTGCACGAGGTTGCCGAGCGCGGCGACCAGCTCGTCGTTGTTGCGCGAGACGAAGTCATCGAACTTGAAGGCTGCCTGCTGACTCTCCAGCGAGACCTGGGACAGGTAGTAGCGCAACGCGTCCGGGTCGTACTGGCCGAGGTAGTCCTCGACCCACACGGCGGTTCCCCTGCTTTTGGATATCTTCTGCTCCTCTTCGCCCGGGAACTGGATGTTCAAGAAGCAGTTCGCCAGGACGTTGCTCGGGAGCTGAAAGGTGCCTTCCGCCATGAGCACGGCCGGCCACATCATGGCGTGGAACACCACGTTGTCCTCGCCGATGAAATGGACGATCCGGGTCTCCGGCGACTTCCACCATTTCTCGTAGTCCCGCCAGTCACCGCCCTGCTCCTGGCACCACTGGGCGGTGAAGGAGACGTAGCCGATCGGGGCGTCAAACCAGACGTAAAGGACCTTGCCATCTGCGTCGGGGTCGTTCTCCAGCGGCACAGGAATGCCCCATTTCAGGTCGCGCGTAATGGCCCGGTCGGGCGGCTCGCTCGCGAGCAGTCCCATGGTGAAGTTGCGCACCGCCGGGCGCCACTCCTCGTGGGAACCCACCCACTCGCGCAGGCGGTCGCGGAACGCCGAGAGCTTGAAGAACCAGTGCCGCGTCTCCCGCACCTCCGGCCGGGCGCCGCTTATCATGCTTCGGGGCTCGCCCAGCAGCGTCGGCTCGATCTGCTTCCCACAGGCCTCGCACTGGTCGCCCCGGGCGCCGTCGGCGCCGCAGTGATGGCACACCCCCTCCACGTACCGGTCGGGCAGGAACACATCGGCCTCGGGGTCGTAGAGCTGGTTCTGCGTGCGCTTTTCCAGGTAGCCGTTCTCCAGCACCCTGAGGAAGAAGTCCTGGCTGATCCTGTGGTGAAGCTCGGCCTTGTTGGTGCCGCTGTAGATGGTAAAGTCGATGCCCAGGCCGTCGAAGTCCGCCTTCTGGCGCGCGCGGTAGTGCTCGTTCACCTCGCCCGGGGACTTCCCCTCCTTGCGCGCGGTGAGGGCCACCGGCACGCCGTAGTCGTCGCTGCCGCAGATGAAAATGACCTCGTCCCCGCGCGAGCGGAGGTACCGCACGTAGACGTCGGCGGGCAGGTAAGCGCCCGCTATGTGGCCCACGTGCAGCCTCCCGTTCGAGTAGGGCAGCGCCGCCGTTACGGTGAATCTTCGCGCGGGCATGGTTTCCGCCTGTGGGAAAAGGGCAAAGGATACGAGACATCGGCGCATGCGCCGACCTCGGCGACACACTATACCCGCAACCGCCCCCTGGTTTCCACCTCAATGCCCCGCCGGCGCGAACGCCACTTCCTCGCCTTCAGCGCCCGGTACCGCTGGTCGGCGAAGGCCCAGTTCGCCACCTTCAGGAACGCCCCGATATATTCGGCCCGCCGGTTCTGATACTTCAGGTAGTATGCGTGCTCCCACACGTCGCAGACCAGGAGCGGCACCGCGCCCCAAACGGCCAGGTTCTGGTGCTTCTCGGCCTGGAGGATGAGGAGCCGGTCGCTGGCCGGCTCGTAGGCCAAGACGCCCCAGCCGCTGCCCTCGACGGCCTTCGTGGCGGCTGCGAACTGTTCGAGGAATGCCTCGACCGATCCGAAATCGCCGGCCATCGCCTTGGCCAGCTCGCCAACGTGTCGGAGGTCGAAAGGGCCTTTCGGGGATATGCTGCGCCAGTATAGGCTGTGCAGCACGTGGCCCGAGCCGTGGAAGGCCAGATCGCGCGACAGATGCTTGGCTGCCGAGAAGTCTCCGGCGGCGCGGGCAGCGTCCATGCCCGCCAGCATCTTGTTGAGGCCCTTGACGTAGCCGGCGTGGTGCTTGTCGTGGTGAATCTGGAGCGTGCGGGCGTCGATGTGAGGCTCCAGCGCGTCGTAGGCGTAAGGGAGCTCGGGCAGCACATACTGTCCGCCCTTCGTGGGCAGGAGGGATATCTCATCAGCCCCGACGCTGTTAGCCAGTGCGTTCGGACCCACGCCTCCCGCTGCCGCTGCCAGCGTCCCTGCGCCGACGGCCTTCATGAAGCCCCTGCGATCCATATCCATGACCGGCCCTCCCTTTGCTGTCGGTTCCCGTTCGGGTGGCACAGCGCCTCGCCATCTTAGACCTCGATTGTAGAGCGCCTGTGGCGGCTGCGCAAGAGGTGAGCATTGCCCAGGTCTGGGCCGATGGAGCGGGTTCTGCAATAAAGCCTTGCTGCAGATGGGACCGGCAACCCGTCGCCCCGGCGTTACGAACTGCCCAGGACCCCGAGCGCAGCGCCATCACTTGGCGGCCGCGGCTTTGGCGGTCCGTCCGCTGTGCACGAGTATGCCCGTCAGGACGTCCACTGCACGCTCGAGCTGCACGTCGCGGAACGGCTCGTCTTCCTCATCGTCCGCACTGTCCTTCTCGATATCCCCGCCGCCCGCCGGTTCGTTGACCTGGGGGGATTCGCCTTCTTCCGGCTTCTCCGGCGTGGCGGGCACCTGTTCGTCCCGGGGAGGCAGCACGGAAGCCAGCGCCCGTATGTCCTCATCGGAAAGCATAATCTCGACGTGCGGCGCGACGCCGTAGTCCTCGTCCTCTTCGT
>CAZHPE010000179.1:0-5582 GCA_964534775.1 uncultured candidatus Brocadiaceae bacterium | reverse complement strand
ACTCGTTCAGCGGCAGGCGCATCAGCTACTGTCTGAGATCAGAATACCCCACCATTCGCTGCCCTTGCGTTGGCAGCTTCGATCCACGACCAGCTTTTTCGTGGTTGGATGTGTGACAGCGTGGCTCGGCCGGAGGTATCTGGTAGGGCAAGTGCTCATGGCTTTGCTGCTATTCGTGGGCGCAACGGTTCTCCAAGCTATCGTGGCGTACAACCCGACTGTTGCTGCGATTGCTCCATGGCGGCTTTCGGTCGTCCTGGCGCCGCTCTGTTGGGCCTTGATGTTGGGTATGGCTGCGAAGTGGATGATGGTCTGTATTGACAGCGCGCCTCCGAGGTTGCGGCGGGCATTCGGCGGCTTGGCAGCGATGACGGTTTCCGTCGTGTGCTTGCTGGGAGTTCTGAGTATCATGCATGCCTACGAAGAGAAGAGACAGGCGGATTACTACCGGATCTCTCGCTTTCTTGAGAGATATCATGCGGCCCGGCGAGTATACTGTGCGCGGCCTGATCATCTGTGCGCGGCGATTTCAGAGTTGAAGCGGCAGTACTCAGTGACGCACGTGGTTGTCCCCCGATGTACAGGGGACTCTCGTTATGCTGGCATAGGCGAGTGCGTGTACAGAGACCGTTTCTACAGCTTGTGGGATCTCAGAGGAACCTCGTGCGAAGATCAGGTCGTTCGGGGCAGTTCTGAGCCGTTTTGAGCAGATCCTTCTCGAGACTTCGGCAGAGGAAGGCCGAGCGGATTAGATTCATGGCGCAGCAGACTTGCCGACTTCGCAGTCGCGCTCCAGCAAGTAGCGCATCGAGGGAAGGCATCTGAGAGTCCCTGCGAGTCGTCGGGGTCAGCACGGCGGGTGCTGTTCTCTCTTTCGTCGCGGCCCTGATCGGAGTAAGATGGCGGCGTCAGGCGCTCGCTCTGCGATTGGCAGCGGCACGCTCAATTAGTGACGGAAGCACCGAGGAACCGGATGGCGGGGTTCGACAAACACCGAAAGCGACGCGTGATCTACAACGACGATGGCGACCAGCAGTACGACGTCGAGGTTTACGGCTACAACGTAAAGGACGATCAGTCATTCGTCGACGCGCGCACTACGGCGACGTTCGATACGCACGTGGACACCTACGCATGGTGCGTGGGGACGGGTTGTCACGAACCGTGGGGCAGGCGCAACGAGATACTGCCGTCGGTGAGATCGTGCGAGCGTGCTGCCGACCTGATCGTCGAGGCGTGCCATTCGAGAGGGATCGAGGTTTGGGGGTCGCTGCGGATGAACGACCTGCACGATTCATTCAAGGCCGAGCGCCTGGAGGATGCCAACGATCCGATCAAGGCCGAACACCCCGAGTACCTCATCGCGCTGGCATCGAACCGCGATCTGCCGCCCCAGCTCAAGGAGCGAGCGCTGTGGACTGCGTTCAATTTCGCTCATCCCGGCGTGCGAGAGCATCGCCTGGCATTCATCGAACGGGACGCTGCCATCCACGACTACGACGGCTACGAACTGGACTTCACGCGCTTCATCTGGAACTTCCCCCTCGGTGAGGAAAGACAAAACGCGGGCCACATGACGGGCCTCGTCCGGCGCGCGCGCGGCTGCCTCAACGACATCGGCGAGCGGCGCGGGCGCCCGTACACGTTCGTCGTTCACGTTATGGATTCCCCCTCGCTGTCCCTGGAGTTGGGGCAGGACGTCGAGGCTTGGCTCGACGAGGGGCTCGTCGATGTCCTGGTCGTTGGCATGGGCTATCTGCCCTACTGCATGAGGCTGAACGAATGGCTCGGGCTGGGGCGGCGCCATGGCGTGCCCGTGTATCCTTCCGTCAACACGAACATATACTCGCGCTGGGCGCGGGAGGTGCATGACAACCAGCACGTGTGGCGCGATGCCATACGCGGCAGCTCAGCCTACTACTGGAGCCAGGACGCCGACGGGATGTACATCTTCAACAGCTTCTGTGCGCCGGCGGCCGCTGCCGGCGGGCTGCCGTCGAGCTGGCAGCACGCGTTGCTGAAGGAGATCGGAGACCCGGCGGAGCTGGCCGGCAAGGATAAGCTCTACGCCATTCAGCCCACGGCACAGAGCGGGTTCTGCCATCACGGGTCGGCGGCGACGCCGCTGCCCGTCGCGCTGGACAACGTCGAGCGCAAGCTGCCGCTGAAGGTCGGCCCCGACGCCGATGATCCCGGCGCACGTTTCAGAATCAGCGTGTGGACAACGGGCGGCAGCCACGAGACATGCGTCTGGCTGCGGCTCAACCACCGGCTGCTCTCCGAGCCTGCGCGCGACGGGCCGTGGCTTCACCTGGACGTGCCGGGCGGCGTCCTGCGCGCCGGCGACAACGAGCTGAGCATCTGGTGCAACCAGGCCGCCCAGCAGACCGACAGGCTGATGATCGTTCACTGCATCTTCGTCTCCGCGAAATACGGCGCTGAATCTTGAGCGTCTCCCATTCCGCCATGTCAGAGAGGTGAGTCCCGCATGGAAGCAAAGGGCAGCTTCTGGAACTATCCCCAGAGCGACGGCGTCCTGATCTCCGACCTGAGCTGCTGCGAGCCGCAGAGCGCGATCAGCTCGAAGATCAAGGAAGACTGCTGGCACAAGATCCCCTACGAGACCGCGGGCGGCATAAGCGGCGTGATGCTGGCCAAGGGGGAGATGGTGCATCCGCCCGAGGTCAGCCTCGCTCTGGAGGCGAAAGGTTGGCACGCCATTTACCTCGCCGTGTTCCGGGGCCAGACGGACGTGGGCCTGTCGCAGATAAGGGTGAAGCTGAACGACGAGCGGCTGTTCGATAAGCTGCTGCCGAGCTTCAACTCCTACCAGCGCATGCCGAACGGCGCCGTCGTGAAAGTGGCGCCGGCCCCCGGCAGCACCCGCGGACTCGAGGAGTTCTTCTGGAAAGCGGCGGACCTTGACGGGCAACGCCTCCTAATCTCCCACCTGAACACCAGTCAGCGCACGGCTGCTCAGCTTGCTTTTGTGCGCCTGGTGCCGATGTCGGAAGACGAGGTGGCCGAGTATCGGGGCGCGGCGGGACGTGAGGACACGATGGTCCTGGCGGCGGAGATGGACGGGCAGCAGCCCTACTACGATGGCGCCCGGACGGTCGAGGACATACAGGAGTATTTCGAGCCGCTGCGCGGCACCGACATCGGGAAGCTATTCCTGGGGGCCGCGGGGATAGGCGGCGGCCAAATGCTCTACCCGTCGAAGGCCGGGGTGATGTACGGCTCGGAAGGCGAGGAGTTCTCCACGGAGCCGGCGCACCGCACGGTGGGGAGCCTGCGCGGCTTCGTCTCACGCGGCATCGACCCGCTCAAGGTCACGGTCGACCACGTGCACTCGATGGGCATCGACGTCTACCTTGGCTTCCGCATGGGAACGATGGCCTCGATCCCGCCTTCGTGGCTGGGGCCGGTTGCGTTCTGGAAGGAGCATCCCGAATGGCGCTGCCGTGACAGGGAGGGCAAGACTATAGCCCGCCTGAGCCTTGCCTACCCGGAGGTGCGGCGCTTCTACATCGAGCTTTTCGAGGAGATGCTCGGCTACGGCGTCGCGGGCGTCCAACCCATCTACACCCGCCGGCCGCCCTCGGTGCTCTTCGAGCCGCCGGTCGTGGAGGACTTCAAGAAGGAACACGGTTTCGACCCGCGCGAGCTGCCCGATGACCCGAAGGGCGGGTGGGGCCATTACACAAGTGACGAGCGGCTGGAGAGACTCTGGGCCGGGTACGTGACGACCTTCATGCGAGAGCTGCGGCAGGCGCTCGACCGGCATCGCCGACCCGACGGCGGGCGTGTCGAAGTCGTGGCATGCGTGGGGAACGATGCCGACTACAACCGGGCCGGCGGCCTCGATATCGGGGCGTGGGCGCGGGAGGGCCTGGTCGACATCCTGGTCCCCTACACCGGCGGCGACGGCGGCTGGCTCGTGGACTACGAGTACTACCGGAAGGTGACCGGCGGCACGTCATGCGTGTTCTACGAGGACATCACGCCTCGGGCCATGCCCGGCGGCGCCTACGCCAGGCGCGCCCTGACGGCCTACGAGGGCGGTGCGGCGGGCCTGTCGTTCTGGGATAGCTGCAACAGGATAGCGACCAAGAGCCAGTGGCACACCATCCGGCGGCTTGGCCACCGCGAGGGCCTCGAACAGATGGCGGAGCAGCCGGACGAATACCTCGTGCATCCGCTCAGGCGCATCTACGACTGGCATCCGGGACCCCGGTACTGAGGAGGTGCTTCCGTCACTGCCTGTCACGCCCTTGCCCATAAGTCTTCCATGCTACAACTTGCGCTATGATTTTGCAATACCTGATTTCGAGTCGGGGTCAGCCACGGGCGGTACAGCAGGGGGCGCGTTGTCTACGGGCAGCCCGCCCCCTCCGTGTGCGGTGCCTCAGGGCCGCTACCCTGCGCAGGGCCCGTTTCGTCGCTGCTGCGTCGGGAGAACGCTCGATGGAAGGCGCCTGGGAGTTCCTGCGAGCTGCCGGGGTCAGCACGGCAGGCGCTCTCATCTCTTTCGTCGCGGCCCTGATCGCAGTAAGATGGCGGCGGCAGGGGCTTATTCAGTGCTCGGCGCTGGCGGTGTAACAGTTGCTGACGGAAGCACCGCTGGAACTGCTGAAGTGTTACTACAACTTCGTCCGGCCACACATGGTGCTCAAGTTCGGGCGGGAGGTCAGGACACCGGCGATGCAGGCCGGTTTCGTGGGCAGGAAGCTGACGTTTCGCGATATCTTCACGGCGGTGGCGGAATTCTTGCGTCTCACGGCGCTGGTGATCCGGGTAGGATGCTGGTGTCAAGGGTTCATTCCGCGCTTGGCAGCGGCACGGTAACAGTTCCCGACGGAAGCACCGCATGAGCTTTTGGATACACGTCATTTGCGCTTATGATGCGACCTGTGCGCTTGGATGAGTTCGGGCCATCACCCACCCGTGCTGGGATCGGTGCTACTGTTCCGCCGTCACCCGCGCTCCCAGCCGCGCGAATAACTTCTCCCTCGATATCTCCGGAGCCTCGAGGTCATGGTCGGTTATCGTAAGGTAACGGCCCACTTCGGGTCTGCTCCGCACCCAGCCCTCGGCGTAGCCGGTGCGGGCGATCTATCCGGCATTGCCGGTGCCGATGTCGATTCGCTTCCGGGCGGCCTCGGGCGTAAGCGCCTGCATGGTGAGCAGGATCGCGGCCTTCAGCCGGTTCTCGGCCTGATCGGTGATGTCCACAAAGGGATCGGCGTCACTGGTCTGGAAATCGGCTCCCGTGTAGTAGGTGGCAGCCACCTGGTGGGGGCGCGCTTCGTCTCCGCATCGGGCGTGGCTGCCCTTTCCATGGCCCTGCGCATCGCCACCGCCGCCCCGCCGTGCTCCCCCTGTCACCTGCTGCTATCATCCGAGCCGCCTCGGATGCCGCAGTCTTGCGGGTCGGACACCAGCAGCATCGGGCGGAAGCACCTCTCTGAGTGATGGGTTTCTTGTCAACGGCCTAGTGATCGAGGACGAGGCCCTCCGGGGTGACCTTGAGCCGCGTGATGCGGCTGTCGGCCTGCCCCGGCTGCATGCAATGTCCCATG
>CAZHPE010000178.1:0-5625 GCA_964534775.1 uncultured candidatus Brocadiaceae bacterium | reverse complement strand
GGGCTGGGCGAACGCCACAACGGCTGCCGCCACCAGCAGGAGGCCCAGGGCCTTGCGGCCGCGCAGCACCCGATCCGCACCGCTCGGGACCTGGTCGAAGGCCCCCACGAACACGCTCGCCACCAGCAGCACCGAGCCGACGAAAATCGGATACCAAAACGCGCCCAACACGCCGCCCTGCCCGATGAAATAGACGCCGGCCCCGACTAGGCCGAATCCGAACAGGTACTTGACCGCCAGCATCCAGCCGCCCGATTTGGGCAGGGACTTCAGCAGCCCGCTGAATGTCCCCAGCACCACCAGCGGCGTGCCCATTCCCCAGGCGATGGCGATGAAGATCAGAAACCCGCCGAACTGGTCGCCCGTGGTCGTCACGTAGACCGCCGCGCCGGCCAGCACCGGGGCGATGCAGGCGGTGGCAGCCACGGCCGAGAGCACGCCTATCAAGAATATCCCGAACAAGCCCGCCTTGCCGCGCAGCCCGGCCTGAAGGCGCGCCATCCAGGAGTTCTGGAGTTGGATGCTGATCACGCCAAACATCGCCGCGGCCAAGGCGAAAAACAGCACGGCCATCATCACGTAGAAGGCCGGGTGCTGAAACCGCGTGCCGAATGTCTCGCCGGCACGGCCCGCGATGACGCCCGCCGCCCCGTAGGTCACGGAAATCCCGAGCACATAGACCAGGGATCGGCCCAGGCCGCTTATCCTGCTTCCGGTGGCGGTGGCGCCTATCACGCTGAGAGTGACGGGGATGAGCGGATACACGCACGGGGTGAGCACCAGGCCCCACCCCAGGACGTAGGCCACTATGAGGGCCATGAGAAGCCCACGCTCGCCGAGCCTGCGGG
Organism: uncultured candidatus Brocadiaceae bacterium; assembly: GCA_964534775.1. Taxonomy (GTDB): domain Bacteria; phylum Planctomycetota; class Brocadiia; order SM23-32; family SM23-32; genus CAZHPE01. The sequence goes on along the minus strand of CAZHPE010000178.1, from coordinate 4,777 downwards.
CAATAGCCTGCGCCGCCCCGGCCGCCTGGGAACCGGCGGTCGACGTCGGTTTCGGAGGGAGTTCGACTGTCAAGGCATTGGAACCGGCGGGCAGCACGGTCAACCTCAGTCCCACTTCCTTCACCGCAGGGGGGAAGCAGACCATGTCGCTACAGCCCTGGTAGGCGATCTTGATCGGCAGCACGTGCTCGCCCGCGGGGGCGTCCTCTTTCACATCCAGCACCAGCCACGCCGAGAACTTGCCATCATGGTATCTGACCTGCTTATCGAGGAACTCGTCGTGCTTTTCCCTCGGCGTCGGAAGTGTGAACTCTCCCGTTCGGACCGCCAGTGTCTGCACGTCCTCTTCCGCGAGGGCGACCCCAATCTTGTCATGGTACACGAACCATTTGGGCGGGCAGACGAACGTCACCTCAGCAACCACGCGGCTTCCCGGCACCTGACGGGCAGGTTTCAGCGTCGGGATCACTAGGTAGTCCGCGACCAGTTCCTGTGCCGTGCGCGTCCCGCGGAGGTCGGGAAACGCAGGCGGAGACACTTCCTGCGCACCGGCAGTCCACGCCGCCAGCCACATCACCAGCCCCGCCAGGAGCAGTGTCTTGAAGCTTCTCATCATCAGTGTTACCCCTTCGCTCCATGACCATGATGGCGTCGGCCAACCGATCACTCGGATGACGGGCCCAGCCTGACGGCGGTCCCGTAGGCCAGGAGTTCAGCGGCGCTCCCGATCACACTTGTGGTCATGAAGCGGACGTTAACGACGGCGTCGGCCCCCAGATCGGCGGCCTCATCCAGCATCCTCCGCAGCGCCAGGGTCCGCGCCCTACCCATCATCTCGGTGTACTCCGTCAACTCTCCGCCGAGGATCAGCTTCACCAGCGCCGAGATGTCCTTGCCCAGCCAGATCGCATAAACGGTATGCCCTGCAACCAGTCCCAGGGCCTCGGTGATGTCCCGCCCGGGGACACGGTCGATGTTCTCCATGACGATGCCGCCGGGCATGGGGCCCAGATCCAGTTCGGCCAGCTCGTGGCGGCGCAGACCCTGCTCCACGGCCACTGAAGCGAGCACCGCGGCGATGCCGCCCAGCAGGAGGTAGACCGCTCCCTTCACCCACCATGGCAGCGGTCCGGCCACGCTGGAATCCTCGACAACGGTGACGTACCAGGGCGTCACCACGAAGACGGTGACAAAGAACCCCAAAACGAAAGCCAACGACCCGATACGCCTTATCACTCTCAACATTTCGTGTGCCTCCCTTCCACCCCGTAGCCCGGCACGTCGCACCGGGCAGACAGGCTCCCTTTTCCGCTCGCGAACCAATAGCCCTTCGCAAAAGGCCGGCGATGCCCTCAGCAGGCGCCACTCATCAACCCATTCCCACTAGCCCTTTAGTGCCTTCTACCACTCCGCCAGTTCACCGACAATCCGTTCCACCAGGTCCTTCACGGTGACTATTCCTACCGCCGCCTCACCATCGGTGACGACGGCCATCTGCCGGTGGGCCTTCTGGAGCGCGTAGAGGGCGTCCATGACGCTGAGCCGGGCGCCCAGAAAGAGGGGCGGTCGCATGATGTCGCTCGGCGCAAGGGCGGCGCCGCGACCGGCCAGTACGTCTATGATGTTGACAATACCCACGATGTCGGCGCGCTCGCCCGAATACAGGGGGAGGCGCGAGAAGCGATGGTCCCTGAGCACATCCAGTAGACCGTCCGGCCCGACCGCCTCCGGCACCATGACCACGTTTTCGAGCGGCACCATCGCCCCGCCCACGCCCATCGATCTGAGGTGGAAGATATTCTCGGCCATCGCCTGCTGGTGAGGAGTAACGACGCCGAGGGCGGCGCCTTCGCTGAGGAAGAAGCGGAACTTCTCGACCGTCAGCTCGCCCGCATCCTCCGCTCCCAGCCGCCTGGCCAGCCGCCTTATCAACGCCCCCAGCCCCTTCATCACGAACAGCACGGGGTGGAAGGCGGCGCGCGCCACGCTCAGGGGCAAAGCGGCCTTGTACATCAGGGTGTCGGCCCCGCGCTGGAAGACAGACTTGGGAACGATCTCGGCGAAGACAAGCAGCACCGGCGGGAGGATAAGGCTGGTGTAGAGGTCTGCACTCGGGGCGAGCGCCTCGAAAGAGCGGAGCCTGTACGAGCACAACACGCTCGCCAGATAGACGCTCAGGTTGGTGCCGATGAGCATCGTGCTGATGGCGAGCTGCGGGTCGGAGGTGAGCCTGTGGAGGGCTGCCGCTCCGGGCCATTTCCTCTCCAGCCGGAAGCGCAGGCGCATCCGGTTGACGCAGTAGAGCCCCGTCTCACTCCCGCTGAAGAAGCTCTCCAGGCCGATGCACAGGCAAAGGAGCAGGTACTCAAGCATCGCCCCCCCCCCCTTGCTGCGCCCCGCCTTCCCCCTCCGGCGGCCCGCTCCATTCCACAAACACGCTCACCACGCGGCGGCCGCGCGTGCGCTCGACGGTGAACGTGAGCCCGCCGCTTCGGACCGCGTCGCCGGTCGTCGGGACCCTGTCCAGCAGCGCCATTACCAGCCCGCCCACGGTGTCCACGGACCGCTCGGGCAGCTCCACGCCGCAAAACTCCTCCAGGTCCTGCACGCTGAGGTCGCCCCGGACGCGGTACCTCGCGCCGCCCAACTCCTCAACCTCCGGCCGCTCCTCGGAGTCGTACTCGTCGCGGATCTCGCCGACAATCTCCTCCAGCACGTCCTCGAGGGTGATGAGGCCGACGAGCGCGCCGTGCTCGTCCACCACCAGCCCCATGCGGGTGCGCCTGAGACGAAACTCCTGCAGGGCGGCTTCCACGGTGGTCGTTTCGGGCAAGAAGAGGGTCGCCCGGAGCAGTTCGCGCAAGCCCTGGGAGGGATCGCGAAGCAGCAGGTCCTTGGCGTGGACCACCCCGACTACGTTGTCCATCTGCCCCTCATAGAGCGGGATGAGGGTGTGCTTCTCCGCGCTGAACAGGCGTTCGAGCTCATCGGGCGTGCCGGCCGCGTCGAAGCAGACCATGTCCACCCGCGGCACCATTATCTCCGGCACGGCCGTGCCAGAGAGCTTCACAACCTCCGTGACCATCTCCCCGACGTCCGGGTCCACCACGCCTTCCCTGGCGGTTAGGTCGATGAGCATGGCCAGTTCGTCGGCCCGTATGATCGGCTCCGGTCGCAGGCGCCGGCCCAGCAGGGACGCGATGCCGTCGGTGACCTTTTCCAGGGCGTAGATCGCCGGCCATGCGGCCCTCTGGAAGAGCGCCAGCGGCCAGGCCACCCACCTGCTCAGGGGACGGGCGAAGCTGATGGCGATGTTCTTGGGCAGGAGCTCGCAGAAAACGATGACCGCCAGCGGCGTGGCCACCCCCAGGGCCGCCGTGGCCACCGGGCCGAGGCTGCGGCTGTGCTCGACAAGGAGGAAGAAGGAGACGCTGTAGAAGATCACGTTCACCACCGTGTTGCCGAGCAATACGGTGGTGAGCAGTCTCTTTGGATGCCCAAGCAGCCTTGCCGCGATGCCCGCCACCCCGCCGGCCCCCCGCATTCGACGAACCTCGTCGGGCGGCAGGCTGAAGAGGGCCGTTTCCGACCCGCTGAAGGCAGCCGACAGCACCCCCGCGATCACCAGAACGGCTATCCTCAGGGACACGAGTGTCATCGGTCGTATGTGCAAGAAGGGAGGTTCTCGAACCGCGCACGCCAGCAGGCCTCAGGGCGAATGCCGGCACATCGGCGCGGACGCTATCTTACCACCAGGGCCCGCGTTCCTGGTAGGTCTGCACGAAGGTCGCCACCGACCGGTCGTAGGTCTTATCCACGTCCGGCGGGAACAGGCAACCAGGAAGCTCCCCGTTCGCCCAATGGGACTGGAGGTAGTCGCAGCGAACGCCCCTCTTGCCACAGCTCATGTGCGAGCAGCCGCAGAGGTCCTTGTTCCGGTCCAGCTTGCACTCTGCCATCGGCTCTGAGTCCTTTCGTCAGGGTGAGGGCAATGCGGTCTCGGCCCCGGCGGGCAAGGTCCACCCCAAGGGGGGCTTCCCCGCACGATCAAGAATACCGCAATCGGCGAGGGCTATCAAGCCCAGGCGGAGGACCATTGGTCGCTGCCGGCCCGCCGCGATTTGCCGGGCGGGCCTCCATCTGGTAGACTCGAATGGGTTCCCGAACCCATTCGACGGGTCGGGCCACGTCAGCGGCGGAGCCTCGTGCCCGCTGGAGACCATCGCGCAGGAGGCGTAAGCGCTTGCCCAAGCGTGAAGACATCAACTCGGTCCTGGTTATCGGCTCTGGGCCGATTGTGATCGGCCAAGCATGCGAGTTCGACTACAGCGGCACCCAGGCCTGCAAGGCCCTCCGGAAGGAGGGCTACCGGGTGGTGCTGGTCAACAGCAACCCCGCCACCATCATGACCGACCCGGACACGGCCGATGCGACCTACATAGAGCCCATCACGCCCGAGGTGGTGGAGCGCATCATCGAGCGCGAGCGCCCGGACGCCCTGCTGCCGACGCTCGGCGGCCAGACGGGGCTGAACACGGCCGTGGAGTTGTGGAAGAGGGGCGTGCTCCAGAGACTGGGGTGCGAGATGATCGGCGCCAAATACGAAGCCATTGCGAAGGCCGAGGACCGCGAGGAGTTCAAGGCGGCCATGGACACTTGCGGCCTTCTGGTACCGCCAAGCACCATCGTGCGGGCCGAGCTTCCCGAGCGGCCCGCTGAGATAGACGGCGAAACATTGGAACGCTACGAGCTGGAGCGCGTGAAGGTGCTGAATCAG
>CAZHPE010000177.1:5413-5679 GCA_964534775.1 uncultured candidatus Brocadiaceae bacterium | reverse complement strand
ACCGATGGACAGTGGCCTTGGCTGGCCCGGACAACATAGCATACAGTCGCCTCTTCCGACATAATCCGGAGGTGTCGAGAATGGTTTCATCCGATTCACAGGACAACCCGTATCGGAGAAGAAAGAAACGGGTGACTCCGCGCCAGCTTTGGGCGCAGGGGCAGTCCGGACCGCCGGAGGCGCGGGAGGACGCCGCCGCCGTGCCGCCAGCGTCAGACGAGGCGTCCGAGGCCGGTCTGCCAGTCGAGTTGGTGGTTCAGGAGGAG
>CAZHPE010000177.1:0-5403 GCA_964534775.1 uncultured candidatus Brocadiaceae bacterium | reverse complement strand
CGCGGGAGTTGAGGGCGAGCCCGCCGTTGAAGCGGAGGCCGACGCGGAGCATGGCGACGAGCTTGGGATCGAGGTTCCCTCTTCCGCCCAGAGAACGCAGGAACAGCCAGAAGGCGAGGCGATGATGGATCTGGAAGAACCCGGAGGGGAGCCGACGGCCGAGGATGAGCCGACTGGCGAGACGGCAGACGAGAATCCGGACGGTCCGCGCATGGTCGATGCCGCCATGCAGCCGGGCTCCATGCAGTATCCGTACGCGACGCATCGCCCGGCGCCGCAGAGCCGGGAAGATGAGTCGGCGCCGGCGGAACTGGAGCGGCGCATTTCGACGGGTTTCGTGCTCGGGGCGCTGATCATCGTGGCCGCGCTGGTGGCTGGCATCGCGCTGGTCGGGGTCAGCCGGCGCGTCTCGCAGCTGGAAAGCCGCATCGTAGTGCTCGAGGGGTCCCTGCCGTCGTCCGCGGCGTCGGACGAGCCGGAACCGGGCCTGTCGGCAGCCGACGGCACCCCTTGACGCAGCTCGCAACTTGGCTGCCGATGCGCGTGTTGACGTCTCCTCGTGCCGTTCTGCCAGTCCAGCCGCCTCCTCGCCTCATCAGCCCATTCCCGGGTGTTTGCCGCCGGCCCGTGCCCCGGGTTCGTTGAACCTGGAGGCCACTTCTGGTATAAGAGGCACGTCGGCGGCGGGGGCTCTGCGCCCCTATGTTCGACGCACAGGGGACTGCGGCCGTGGCATCATTCAGCATCAATACAACGGTACGCACCGAGATGCTGGACATCACTTCCCACGTGCAGACCATCGTGCGCCGGAGCGGTTTGAACGGGGGGCTTTGCTGCGTGCACGTTCCGCACACCACTGCGGGCATCACCATCAACGAGAATGCCGACCCCGCTGTGCAGCGTGACATCCTTGGGTCACTCAACAGGGCGATCCCATTCGACGACGGCTACGAGCACCAGGAGGGCAATAGCGCCGCACACATCAAGGCCACCCTTGTGGGCGCTTCCGCCGTGGTGCCGGTGAGCGACGCCCGCTTGGCTCTGGGCACGTGGCAGGGCATTTACTTCTGTGAGTTCGACGGGCCGCGCTCGCGGCGCGTCCTCGTTACCGTCAGATAGGTCAGGCGCGCATGGGTACCGAAGGCCCAGATCAAACGGACCACTCGGAGCAGCTACAAGGCGGGGAACCGTCGCCACGCCGCGGCCCCATGAGCAACGCCGGCCAGACGGCGGGTGGTGAGTCCAACCGTGGGGCCTCCGGGGCGATCGACCAAGTCGTCGTACCCCGAGGACGGCCCCGTGCCGGCCGGAGTCGCTTCCCGCCGCAGCACGTCCCATGGAGCGTCCACTACGCCTTCGCCATGCTGGCCCTTTACCTTGTGGTTGGCATATTCCTGTCCGCATTGGCCAAAGTCGGCTTCCCGTTGCTGACAGCCGATACCGGGCCCTGGGTGGGCGCGGCTAAGGCAGGCGTGCAGCTGGGAGGCTCGCAGGCCATCTTGCTCCTTGTGGCCTACTCGTTTCTCAAGGACCGGGCCGGCGGGGGCGCCAGGGCCGCTCGTGTGCTCGGCTTGGAGGTGCACCAGCCGGGACGGGCCGTGCGCAAGGCGATCGTACCGGTCGTCATGGGCACGGGCATCCTACTTGGCTGGGCCGCCGTTCAGAATGTGCTGATTCAGAAACTGGGCTGGAAGTTGCCCGGGCAGGACGTCGTTGAGCGCGTCCACCACACTGTGTCTGCTGGGGGACCCCATGAGCTGGCCATGTTCGTCGTGCTCACCGTGGTCGTGGCGCCGGTGGTGGAGGAGGTGCTCTTTCGCGGGCTGCTCTACCTGCCGCTTCGGGCCACCCTGGGGCCTGTGAGCGCCGCGATGGGGGTGAGCCTGCTGTTCGCGCTCATCCATCAGTCCGTCGTCGCTTTCGTGCCCACATTCCTGCTGGCCGTGTTGCTGACGTGGCTGATGGAGCGCACCCGAACCCTCTGGGCCCCCATCGTGGGGCACATGTTGTTCAACAGCGTCAACATGATCCTCATAGTGAGAAGCGCGCTTGAGGCGCAATGATTGCCAACGGAGACCGCCCGATATGATGCTTTCAGTCGAAGAGCAGATGCAGCGCATCCGGCGCGGTGCCGCCGACATCGTGCCGGAGGCGGAGCTGATCGAGAAGATCGAAAGCTCCATCCGCACCGGCCGGCCGCTGCGCGTGAAGCTGGGTCTGGACCCCACGGCGCCCGACATCCACATCGGCAACGCCGTGCCCCTGCACAAGCTGCGCACCTTCCAGGACATCGGCCACCACGCCGTGCTCATCATAGGCGACTATACTGCCACCGTTGGCGACCCCAGCGCGCAGAACACCATGCGCCCACAGCTCACCCACCAGGAGGTCATGGCGCACGCTCAGACCTACCTAGACCAGGTCGGCAAAATCGCGAACCTGGGCGAGGCCGAGGTGGTCATGAACGGCGATTGGTTCAGCAAGATGGGCTTCGGCGACGTGATCCAGCTGGCGGCCAAGATGACGGTGGCCCGGTGCCTGGAGCGCGACGATTTCCGCACCAGGCTTGAAGCCGGCCGCCCGGTCGGCGTGCACGAGATGCTCTACCCGCTCATGCAGGCCTACGACTCGGTTATGGTGCGCGCGGACGTCGAACTGGGGGGTACCGACCAGATATTCAACATCCTGGCCGGCCGGGAGCTTCAGCGCCAGATGGACCAGACGCCGCAGGTCACCGTGACCAATCCGCTGCTGGAGGGCCTCGACGGGGTGCAGAAGATGTCCAAGAGCAAGGGGAACTACATCGGCATCTCCGAGCCGCCGCCGACTATCTTTGGCAAGGCCATGAGCATCAGCGACGGGTTGATGGAGAAGTACTTCATCCTGGCGACCGACCTGCCGATGGAGCGGGTTGCCGAATTGCTGGGCGACGGCACCCACCCGCGTGAGGCGAAAGCGGCGCTGGCCGGCGCTATCGTAGAGCGCTATCACGGCCCGGAGGCCGCCCGTGCGGCGGCCGAGGAATTCGACCGCGTCTACAAGGGGCGCGAGCTGCCGGACGAGATGCCCGAGGTCATGGTTTCTGCCGGCGAGCTGAATGACGGGCGCATCCGGATCGTCGATCTGCTGAAGGCCGCCGGCTGTGCCTCAAGCAACAGCGAGGCCCGCCGCTTGGTCGCGCAGGGCGGGGTCAGCCTTGGCGCAGACGCCGCTTCTTTGGAAGTGGTAAGCGACACCTCCGCCGAGTTCCCGCTCCCGCCGGGCACCATCCTGAAAGTCGGCAAGAAGCGTTTCTACCGCTGCAAGTTGGCGTGACACCGAGGGGCATTCCCTTGCAGCGGGGGCGCGTCTCGCGCGAATGTGGCCCGCCCGCCACCCGGCGCGGCAGACCGTGTCCATTTGCCCGCTGACTCGGGCCGGGGCTATAATCCGGGCAACTGAAATCTTACTGCGCTGGCGCGGCGCGCGCCGGGAGGGCATTGTGCAAGGGCGTGATTACGAGGAGAACCGGTTGGCAAAGCTCCAGGAGCTGAGGCGCCTGGGGATCGACCCGTACGGCTCCCGTTTCGCCGGCGTTCAGCCGATCGCGGAGGTGCTCGCCGCCTTCGAGGAGGGCAAGCCGAAGGCGGTCCGCGCGGCGGGGCGCATCATGCTGCTGCGGCCGATGGGCAAGGCGTCCTTCGTCCAGCTCAAGGACCGCACCGGCGCCATTCAGGTGTTCTTCCAGCGCGACCGGCTCGGCGAGGAGAACTTCCACGTCCAGAAGCAGCTCCAGCCCGGCGATCTGGTCGGCGTATGCGGGGAACTGAAGAAGACCCGCACGGGCGAGATCACGATCTTCGTCGACGAGTTCACGGTCCTGGCCAAGGCGCTCCTGAGCCCGCCGGAGAAGTGGCATGGTCTGCGCGATCCCGACATCCGCTACCGGCGCCGCTACGTGGATCTGTTCGCGAACCCCGAGGTGATGGAGGAGTTCCTCGTCCGCAGCCGCATCGTCGAGGCCGTGCGCGCGTTCCTGCGCGAGCGGGGCTTCCTGGAGGTGGAGACGCCGATGATGCAGCCCCTCGCCGGCGGCGCTGCGGCCCGGCCCTTCATCACACATCACAACGCGCTGGACATGGACCTCTACTTGCGCGTGGCGCCGGAGCTTTATCTGAAGCGCCTGCTCGTGGGCGGGATGGAGAGGGTATTCGAGCTTAACCGCAACTTCCGCAACGAGGGCATCGATCGCCAGCACAACCCCGAGTTCACCACCCTCGAACTCTACCAGGCCTACGCCGACTACACGGACATGATGGAGCTGACCGAGTCGCTCGTGCGCGCCCTGGCGAGGCAGGTCGAGCCGAGCGGAAATATCCCGTTCGGCGAGCACGTGATCGACTACGCGTCGCCCTTCCGGCGGGTGGTCTATGCGGAGGCCTTCGCGGAGGCCAACGGTTTCCCGGCGGGCGACACCGACAGGGTGCGCACCCGGGCGAAAGAGATGGGCATCGAGCCGCAGGGTAAGGCGGCGGAGGTCGTGCTTAACGCCGTGTTTGAGATGACGGTCGAGGACAAGATCGTGCAGCCCACGTTCATCCTCGACTATCCGGCCGCCCTCTGCCCCCTGACCAGGCCGAAGGCCGACGACCCGCGCGTGGCCGAACGGTGGGACCTGATTATAGGCGGGATGGAGATCGGGCCGGCCTACAGCGAGTTGAACGACCCGGAACTCCAGGAAAAGATGTTCCGCGAGCAACTCGCTGGGGTGGACGCGGAGGAGATGACGCTTCGCACGATGGATCATGACTTCCTGCGCGCGCTGGCCTATGGGATGCCGCCGGCCGGGGGGTTGGGACTCGGCATCGACCGGCTGGTGATGCTCCTGACCGGGCGCACGGGCATCCGGGAAGTAATACTCTTCCCGCACCTGAGGCCCGAGACCGGGCACGAGGACGAAGACGACGGCAACTCGTAGGGGCACGGGGCACGCCGCGTGCCAGCCGAGGGCGGCAACGAGAAAGAGGAACTGGGACTGCCATATGCTGAAAGTCCGCAACCTGTGCAAAGACTATGAGATGGGGCGGGGCAAACTCCGGGTGCTGGAGAACGTAAGCGTCTCGATCACGGAGGGCGAGGCGGTGAGCATCCAGGGGCCCAGCGGGGCCGGCAAGAGCACGCTGCTGCACCTGATGGGCCTGCTCGACACGCCGAGCGAGGGCCGCGTGATGTACGGCTCGAGGGACCTCGCCACGCTCACCGGGCGCGAGCGGGCCAACTGGCGCAACCGCCTGTTCGGGTTCGTGTTCCAGTTCTACCACCTGATGCCCGATTTCACGGCTCTGGAGAACGTCGCACTGCCGTCCCTGGTGGGGGTGGGGGCGCTGGGATGGCGCAGGGGGAGAAGGGAAGCCATGTCGCGCG
>CAZHPE010000176.1:2808-5692 GCA_964534775.1 uncultured candidatus Brocadiaceae bacterium | reverse complement strand
TCACAGGCAAGGGCGTAGTGGCCAATGACGGAAGCACCCAACGGAAGGAAGGCAAATGGGCCTGACGCGGATTGGCGAACAGGAGTGGGACTTTGTGAACCGGGAAGGCGGCGAGACGCGCCTCCCGCCCGACACTAAGACAGAGGTGAGTTTCCCCACCCGCTGGCGGATCTTCGGCCCGACCGGCGCGGAAGCGACGAATATCGACTGGTCGAGGGAAGAGAATTACCTCTGGCACAAGGAGGCCATTCCGCTCGTGAGCGCCGCGGTGGACGACCTCGCGGGGATTCCCGAGGCCCTGACAGTGGGCGACCAGACGTTCCCAGGCCACGATGTCGTCATGGACGGCGATACGCTCGACCTGGACGCTCTCTTCGGCGGGCACGAGGCGGGCCAGCAGGCCTACGCGATCGCCGAGCTGGAGGTTCGGAGCGAGACAGAGGTCGTCTTCGGGGCGGGGTGCGACTGGTGGATGCAATGGTGGATCGACGGAGAGGCCGTATTCGACACCCTCGGCGCAGGCAACCATCACGGCTTTCCGTGGCCCTCGACGTTCAGTGCCAGCCGCGCGAGTTCCGGCGACCATTTCTTCAGCCGGCGGCTCACGGCCGGCAAGCACCTCATTGTCGTCCGGACGATCAGCGGTCAGACGGCATGGGTGCTGCGGGCCGGGATTGGGACGCCTCGGGACGAGACTTTAGACGCGCTGCCAAAGTCCAACCGCTGGGAGGTGCTGCCCGACCTGAACGAGATCCGCCCCCCGGCGCTGGACTACTGGACGCACACGATGGCGATTCGCCCCGACCTGTGCTTTGGCGACGTGACCATGGAATGCGAGTTCAAACAACCGGGGCACAGCGGCAACGTGGGCTTCATCTTCGGCGCTCAGGACAGCGGGCATTACTACTGGGCGCAGATCCCGCGCTGGGGTCAGCTTTGGCGCGCCCGAGCGTTCTGGGCAGCCATCTCGATAGCCGACGGGAGCGGATATATCCGCAGCCTGAAGATGGAGCTGATGCCCAACGTGCAGCTTCACGGGAACCTGTGGCGCACGTTCAAGGTGGAGCGCCGGGGCAACCGGATTCAGATGTGGGTGGAAGGCGTAAAAGGCCCGTGCGTGACGGACGAGACCTACGGCGCGGGGCGGGTGGGCATCGGAGGATTCGCCCAGTACAGCATCCGCAACCTGAAGATCAATGGCCAGCCGGCCGAGTGCGGTCCGTGGCCGGAAGATGACCGGCGCGGGCGGCCCTGGATCAACCCTGTGGCCGACCCGAGCCCGGGCGATCATCACTGGGGATGGGCGATGGTCAGGATCACTGACGATGAGATTATCCTGCCCATCAGGATCGCCAGGGACATGTGCAGCACGCACCGCTGCACTGCGGAGAACTCGGCCGTCTACCTCTATCACACACTGGACGCCGGCCGGAGCTGGTCTCAGTATGCGGGGCCTGAGCGGGAGGACGCCTTTCCCCGGGGGGTATGGTTCGTGCCGGAGCCGGGGGTAATCCGCAGCGTGGGATTCGACGCCGAGCGGAAACAGTTCGTCCTTCGCGACTCCACCGACAAGGGCCTCGCCTGGTCCGCGGAGCAGGCCGGCAAGCTCCTGGGCGACTGGGATCGGGACATCTTTCGCGAGGGAACAGAGAACATCATATGCGGTTTCACCCGCCTGGGCGACGGCACGTTCCTGGTGATGCTGATGCACGCGTACCGGCAGATGTTCAATGAAGTCCCGAACAACGGGCAAGGCACGTGGGGAACGGGCCTTCACCAAGCCTACTGCACCCGTTCCGAGGATCGGGGGCTGACTTGGTCTGAGCCGGTGCCGATGGACCACGCGGCCATGGAGTACGGTGACGAACCGGACGGCCCGTGCGGCGACTTCAGCGAGACCGCGATGGCCGAATTGCCGAGCGGGCGGATCGTCGCGCTTACCCGGCCGTCCCGTTCCCCTTTCATGTGGCAGACGCACTCCGACGACGGCGGGAGGACGTGGCGCGTGGCCACCCATGCGCCTTTCTCCTGCGCTGGCGGGCCGAACATGGTGACGACGCATTCGGGATACCTGGCGCTTGTCGCGCGCGGTCCCGGTACGGGTCTGCACTACAGCGTCGATGGAGGCGTGAACTGGGGCATGCAGACGATGATAGACTACACCACATCGTTCAACGGGTGCGTCATCGAGGTCGAACCCGACGTGATCCTCGTCTCCTACCCGGACGCGTTCGATGAAATCCGCCCATCGCTGTTGCGCACCCAGCGCATCCGCATAACGCCCGAGGGCCCGGTGCCGCTGGGCACCGCTTGAGCGCTGCTTCCGTCACCAACTGAGTGTGCCGCTGCCAAGCGCAGGGCGAGCGCCTGAGGCCGCCATCTTACTCGGACCAGGGCCGCGACGAAAGGGAGAGAAGCGGCCACCGCCGGGAAGACGTCTCGGAAGGTTAGGCGCCTGGCGACCAGCCCACCCTGCACAGTCGGTGTCCTTATATGCCGGGGCGCACTCAACGAGCATGTGGCGCGGGGATAACGGCATGGTCAGTAACAGTTCCCGACGGAAGCACCACACCGACCTTGTTTTTGCCACCGCGAAGCTGCTATGCTGTTGGCGCACGGGAAGTGGTCGGTTGGCTGATTCTTTGTGGGCACTTTTTCGGGGAGGGAATGTCCATGAGAAGAGCAAGACGCATGAACACGGCTGGCGGGATCCTGGCCCTGGCCGTCATTGCCGTGATGTCGCAGGGCTGCGCGGTTGGACAGTACTTTCAGTACAGAGGACAGGACTTCCTGGACATCGTGGAAGTCGGGATCACCGTCACCAAGACTCCTCAGATAGGTCTCTACTGGAACAGCCTGGACCTTCTGGTCGCCGGCTACAGCG